>JALYIW010000090.1 GCA_030775625.1 Pseudomonadota bacterium
ATCGCAGTGTTCGGCGGCGGTGCGATTCGGCATACGGCGGTGATTCCCATCGCCGGCGATCAGGTGACCAACGACATCGCCGTGTCCATGCGCACGCCCACCCAGTACGCCGAGGACATCAAGATCAAGTACGCCTGTGCGCTGTCGCAGCTCGCGAATCCCGACGAGACCATCGAAGTGCCGAGCGTCGGCGATCGTCCGCCGCGGCGCCTGGCGCGCCAGACGCTCGCGGAAATCGTCGAGCCTCGCTACGAGGAATTGTTCGGATTGATCCGCGATGAGCTGCGCCGCGCCGGTCTCGAGGAGCAGGTGGCGACCGGCATCGTGCTCACCGGCGGCAGCTCCAAGATGGAAGGCGCCATCGAGCTCGCCGAAGAAGTGTTTCACATGCCCGTGCGCCTCGGTGTGCCGCAATACGTCAGCGGCCTGGTGGACGTGGTGAGCAATCCCATTCACGCCACGGGCGTCGGGTTGCTGTTGTACGCCAAGGGCAATCTCGATGTGCCGCATGCGCGCGAGGCGCCGCTGCTCGCGGGCGGGATGAAAAATATTCTCGAACGCATGAAGGCCTGGTTTCAAGGCAATTTTTGATCGCCACAGAGTTTTGATAACGATAGAGTAAGGAGAACTGGAATGTTTGAACTGATGGATTCTTACAGCCAAAGCGCCGTCATCAAGGTGATCGGCGTGGGCGGAGGCGGCGGCAACGCGGTCTCTCATATGGTCCAAGCCGGTCTCGAAGGCGTGGATTTCATTTGCATCAATACCGATGCGCAGGCGCTAAAGCATGGCAAGGTGCGCACCGCTCTGCAGATCGGTTGCAACATCACCAAGGGTTTGGGCGCAGGCGCCGATCCTGAAGTGGGCCGTCAAGCGGCGATGGAGGACCGTGACCGCATCATCGAGCTCATCGAGGGCTGCGACATGTTGTTCATCACCGCCGGCATGGGCGGCGGCACGGGAACCGGAGCGGCACCCGTCGTTGCACAGGTTGCCAAAGAGTTGGGGATTTTAACGGTGGCCGTGGTCACCAAGCCCTTCGAGATGGAAGGCAACAAGCGCTCGCGTGTTGCCGACCAAGGCATGTTGGAATTGTCCAAGTACGTGGACTCTTTGATCACGATCCCGAACCAGAAACTGTTGTCGGTGCTCGGCAGCAACACCACCTTGCTGGACGCCTTCAAGGCGGCGAACACCGTGCTGCAAGGCGCCGTACAGGGAATCGCGGAATTGATCACGCGTCCGGGCTTGATCAACGTCGACTTTGCCGACGTTCGCACCGTGATGTCGGAGACGGGCATGGCCATGATGGGCTCGGGCAGTGCGGCGGGCGACGATCGGGCGCGCGAAGCGGCGGAGGCGGCGATTTCCAGTCCGCTGCTCGAGGACATCAATCTCGCGGGCGCTCAGGGCATCTTGGTCAATGTCACCGCCGGCATGGATTTGTCCATCGGTGAATTCCAAGAGGTGGGCAATGTCATCAAGCAGTTCGCATCCGACGATGCCACGGTGGTCGTGGGCACGGTGATCGATCCGGATATGGCCAATCAGATTCGCGTCACGGTCGTCGCGACTGGGTTGGGCAAGCCGGTACCGACCGCAAGATCGGCACCGCATCAGCAACAGGCGGCGGCCGCCATTGCACCGCCGCTCACCATGCGTGTCGTGCGTCCGAAGTCGCCGATGGCGCCGACCGACTATGCCATGTTGGACAAGCCGACTGTGCAGCGTCAACGCGCCGTGGGCGACGGCCTGCGCGCAGATGTGGAATCGGAGGATTTATTGGATATTCCGGCATTTTTGCGCCGGCAAGCGGATTAACGTGGCCGGATTGTAGACAGTCGATTAGCGGATGGCGTTGGACATTCCAGTTTTGGCGCCGTGAGGGAAATAAGCTTCCCCGCGGCGCCGGTTTGGACTTCTTTGCACTTCAGAGTACGGGCTTTGTGGGCGCCCTGTGGTACCTTTGCGATGTTTACATAGTCCGGCCCACTCAATGTTGAATCAGCGAACACTGAAGAATTCGATCCGCGCCACCGGGGTGGGATTGCACACGGGCAAGAAGGTGCTCATGACCTTGCGCCCGGCGTTGCCGGACACGGGGATCGTTTTTCGACGTACCGATCTCGATCAACCGATCGATATCAAAGCCCACGCCGAGAATGTCGGCGACACCATGATGGGCACCACGCTGCATCGCGGCGACGTCAGAGTATCCACGGTCGAACATTTGCTGTCGGCCCTGGCGGGGTTGGGGATCGACAATGCCTTGGTCGAGGTCAGCGCCGGCGAAGTGCCGATCATGGATGGCAGCGCGGGACCCTTTGTGTTTTTGCTGCAATCGGCGGGCATCGAAGAGCAAAAAGCGCCCAAGCGTTTCACCCGCATCCTCGAAAGTCTGCAGGTCGATGACGGCGACAAATGGGCGCGCTTCGATCCCTATGACGGCTTCAAGGTGAACTTCGAGATCGAGTTCAATCACCCCACGTTCAAAAAGCATTCTCAGGTGGCGTCGATGGATTTCTCGACGACCTCGTTCTTGCGTGAAGTGAGCCGGGCTCGCACCTTCGGTTTCATGCGCGACTTGGAAAGTCTGCGCGCACGCAATTTGGCGCTGGGCGGCAACATGGACAACGCCATCGTGCTCGATGACTATCGCGTGCTGAACGAAGACGGATTGCGTTACGAGGACGAGTTCGTCAAACATAAGATTCTCGACGCAATCGGCGACTTGTATTTGCTGGGACACAGCCTCATCGGCGAATTCAGTGGCTACAAATCAGGCCATGCGCTCAACAACAAGCTGTTGCGCACGCTGATCGGCACGCAGAGTGCCTGGCAGGAAGTGACTTTCGAGAGTTTGGCGGATGCGCCGATTTCGTACGTCGAAGCGGCGGCGGCGAGGGCTTAAGGTAGCTCAGTCAATAGCCCTTGGGTCCGGGCGGCACGACGCGAATGCGCACGCTCAAGATGGGAACACCCGTCGATCCACTCACGCCCTGGCGAACCGCTTCTGTCGAGTAGCGCAGGCGAGAGGCCCAGACCGCGCCGCTCACGCCGATGGTGAGTCGCCCCTGGTCGATGCCGGCGCTGGTGACGGCACCAGCCAACCGCGGCGGCAGTGCAGCGCGCACCTGGTCGACAACCAGTGACCGCTGCAACGACCGCGTCTTCAGCGCGGTGAGCCTCTTTCCAGGTCCTGACAATAAGTCTCTGAGACTCTTAGGATTTTGCATTACAACGGGATTGTGGGCCATTGATTGACATAGAAAAACCGCGCGGAATTCCTTGTTTTGAGTCAACTTTCTGCATAGTCTACCCACCCTGATCAGGTAAACCCAATCCATCGTAGGACATAATGCACCGATTCAAAGCAGCATGACGGCGTCGGCAGCATCCCTCCTATGAACGTCATTTTTGTAGGCCGCAAGTCCGGTCGAATCAAACAATTCGACCTTCATCATCCGCTGATCGTCGCGGCCGCAGTGCTGGTGGTGGTTGGGATCGTGGGCAGTGCGTTTTCACTCGGTATCGGCTTGGGCGCCCGCCAAAGCGGCTCGAATTCCACCAATCTGTTGGGTAACTGGTCTGCCGATATATTGCGCCAGCAAGCGCAGCTCGAGAATGTAAAGCAAGTCCTGCAGGAGAAGGTCAACGCCTTGGCCATGCGCGTCGGGCAGATGAATGCGAACGTCATTCGCGTCAACGCATTGGGCAAACGTCTGACCCGGATGGCCAAGCTCGATGACGGCGAGTTCGACTTCGGCAACCCGCCGGCCATGGGCGGGGCGGAAGGCGGGGCTGATGGGCAGCCTGCCCAAATCCCGAACCTGACCACCATGGTGGATGACCTTCAAACGCAATTGGCGAGCCGCGAGCAGCAATTAGGGGTGCTCGAGAACCTGATTTTGACACGCGAACTCAATAAACAGGTCTATCCGGAGGGGCGGCCCGTGCAGGACGGCTGGATTTCCTCGTACTTTGGGCGCCGCGCGGATCCTTTCACCGGATATTCCGCCGTGCACAAGGGAGTGGATTTTGCCGGTCCCGAGGGCACTCGGGTAAGTGCGGTGGCCGCGGGCCTGGTGACCTTCGCGGGCGAGCGCTCAGGCTTCGGACAAATGGTCGAGATCAATCACGGCAATGGCATGGCGACACGCTATTGCCACAACGAAAAACTGCTGGTCAAGCAGGGGGACATGGTCCGAAAGGGTCAGGATGTTTCGTTGATGGGGTCGACGGGCCACTCCACCGGTCCTCACCTGCATTTCGAAGTGCTGAAGAATGGCACGCAGGTCGATCCTTTGCGCTTCATCGGAGAAGACCGCTAAGCCTCGAGGGTCGCCCCACCCCGATTCCGGTGCCTGACAGGCCCGGCACCGAAACGATTTCCCGCTCTTCCGGTCTATCCGTACAATACCCAGTTTTCTCAAGGACTCCCTCGCGTGTGGAAGCTTCTGACACAAGTATTTGGCAGCCGTAATCAGCGCCTGGTGAAGGAGCTGAGCCGTACCGTGGCGGCGGTGAATGGTTTGGAAGCGAGCGTCGGCGCTCTCGCCGACGAACAATTTCCGGAAAAGACCCGGGAGCTGAAGGCGAGGTTCGCGGCGGGCTCGCCGCTGAACGACCTGGTTCCCGAAGCATTTGCTCTGGTGCGCGAGGCGTCGCGCCGCCGCTTAAGTCTGCGTCATTTCGACGTGCAGCTCATCGGCGGTTTGGCGCTGCACTCCGGCAAGATCGCGGAAATGCGCACCGGTGAGGGCAAGACGTTGATGTCCACCCTGCCGGCGTACCTGAACGCTCTCAGCGGCGATGGCGTGCATATTGTCACTGTCAATGAATATCTGGCGCAGCGCGACTCGGATTGGATGGGGCCGGTGTTTCGCTTCTTGGGGCTCGACGTGGGCGTCATCAAGAATGCGCAGTCCTCGGACGAGAAGCGCGCGGCGTATGCCTGCGACATCACCTATGGCACGAACAACGAATTCGGCTTTGATTACCTGCGCGACAACCTGGCGTTTCGCCTGGAAGACCGCGTGCAGCGCAAGTTGTCCTTCGCCATCATCGATGAAGTGGATTCGATTTTGATCGACGAGGCACGCACGCCGCTGATCATTTCCGGACCTGCGGAAGAAAGCACTGAGCTGTACCTCAAGATCAACACATTGATCCCGCGGTTGGCGAAGCAGAAGGAAGAGAACGGCCCGGGCGACTACGCGGTCGACGAGAAAACCAAACAAGCGACCCTGACCGAAGACGGCCATCAAAAGGTCGAGGAATTGATGGCCGAGCTCGGATTGCTGCGTGAAGGCGAGAGCCTGTACGATGCCACCAACATTCGGTTGATGCATCACTTGAACGCGGCGCTGCGCGCGCATGCCCTGTACAAACGTGACGTCGAATACATCGTGCGCCAGGGCGAAGTGATCATCGTCGATGAGTTCACCGGCCGCACCATGCAGGGCCGTCGTTGGTCCGACGGCTTGCACCAGGCAGTCGAGGCCAAGGAAGGCGTGAAGGTTCGGGAGGAGAACCAGACGGTCGCATCCATCACCTTCCAAAATTACTTCCGGCTTTATTCAAAGTTGTCCGGCATGACGGGTACCGCGGACACGGAAGCTTTTGAATTCCAGCAAATCTATGGTCTGGAAGTCGTGGTGATCCCCACACACAAGCCGATGATCCGCAAGGACAATTCGGACCTGGTGTTCCTCTCGGAGCAGGACAAGTTTCAAGCCATTCTGGAGGATATCGAGGAGTGCGTGAAGCGCGGCCAACCGGTGCTGGTCGGAACGACCTCGATCGAGACCTCGGAGCGGCTTGCCACGCTATTGCAGGGCGCAAAGATTCCGCACGAGGTATTAAATGCCAAGCAGCATGAACGCGAGGCGCATATCGTCGCCGAGGCCGGCAGACCCGCGGCGATCACCATTGCCACCAACATGGCGGGCCGCGGCACGGATATCGTGCTCGGCGGCAGCCAGCAGACGCAGATCGATCTGATAGAGAATCCGAACGAAGCGCAACTGCTCAAGATCAAGGAGGACTGGCAAAAGCGCCACGAGCAAGTATTGGCCGCCGGCGGATTGCACATCATCGGCACCGAACGTCACGAATCACGGCGTATCGACAACCAATTACGCGGTCGCTCCGGGCGCCAGGGCGATCCGGGTTCGAGCCGTTTCTATCTGTCGCTCGAAGACAATTTGATGCGTATTTTCGGCGATCCGGCGCGCATGAAAGCGCTCATGACGCGCGTGGGCATGAAGGCGGGCGAAGCCATCGAAAGCGGCATGCTGACACGCCAAATCGAGCGCGCCCAGCGGCGCGTCGAGCAGCACAACTTCGATGCGCGCAAACAGCTATTGGAATATGACGATGTGGCGAATGATCAGCGCCGCGTGATCTATCAGCAGCGCACCGACTTGATGAGTGCGGAAGAGGTGGCTGAGGCGGTCAAGGGCATCCGCGAGGAAGTGGTTGCGCAACTGGTCGACCAATACGTACCCGGCGGTGCGCCCGAAGAGCAGTGGGACGTGCCGGGTCTGGGTCAAGCCATCGAGCGCGATTTTGGGCCGCTTCTGCCGGTCGACGCCTGGGTCAAGGCCGAAGAAGCCGGCGACGGTTCAGGCCTGCGGCAAAAAATACTCGTGGCGTTGGAAGAGGCGTACGAGCAAAAGCAGACCAGCGTCGGCGCGCACGTGATGCGCTACATCGAAAAAGAAGTAATGCTGCGCACCCTCGATCAACACTGGCGCGAACATCTGGCCGCCATGGACTACATGCGCCAGGGCATTTTCTTGCGCAGCTACGCACAAAAGAACCCGAAGCAGGAATACAAGCGCGAGGCCTTCGAGTTGTTCTCGGCGATGTTGGATCGCATCAAGTTCGATACGGTGACCACCGTGTCTAAGATTCAAGTTCGCAGCCAGGCGGAGATCGAGCGCGAAGAGCTCGACCGGCAGCAGCGCCTGGCGCGCGCCCTGCAGATGCAGCACGCCGAGGCGGTGTCCCCGATTCAAGCCATGCCGGGCGGCGGCGATCCGAACTTTACGGGTGCGGAGTCCGTGGATGGCAATGCCTTGGAGGCCAGCCCGCGGCGCGCCATCCCGGCCACGACGCCATTTGTGCGTGAAGTACCCAAGGTCGGGCGCAACGAGCCCTGTCCCTGCGGATCGGGGCGCAAGTACAAGCATTGCCACGGCGCTTTGCAGCAAGCGAGCGGTTGATTCCCACACCCCGGCCGCTGGTTCACGTCGTCGCCGCTGCGGTGATGGATGGGACGGGGCGAGTGCTGATCGCCCAGCGGCCCGATGGTAAACACCTGGCGGGCGGCTGGGAGTTCCCCGGGGGCAAACTCGAGCCGCGCGAGGAACGCGGGGCGGGGCTCGCGCGCGAGTTGCGGGAAGAGCTCGGTATCATCACCGGCGGCCCGTTTCGACCGCTGATCCGCGTGCGCCATGCCTATCCGACCCGCGATATTTTGCTCGACGTGTTTGTCGTGAAGACTTTTAGCGGCGAGCCGCAGGGGCTGGACGGCCAGGCGTTGCGTTGGTGTACTCAGGAGGAGTTGGCGGAGGTCAAGTTATTGCCGGCGGATGGGCCGATCGTCAGGGCGTTGCGGCTGCCGGAGGTGCTACGGGAGGCGTCGTCGGCCGATTACACGGTGGGTGAATTGGGCGGCGCGCGCGATATGGATCGGCACGGCCGGTCGAGGCTTGGGGGCGTGTTGTGCGCGACCTTGGGCGAGGCCGCAGTGGCCGCGGGGGCGGGTGCCGAATTCCTGGTGTTGAGCGAGACCCTGTCGGCGAGCGAGCTTCGCGATTTGTGCCGTTTGGTCTCCGTCCCGGTGTATGCGCGTGGTTTTGCCGTTGAGGAGGCTTGGGTTCTCGGCGCGAGCGGAACCCACTTTTTATAACGAGCAATCAAATGCAACGCCGCACGATGGCCAAGGTTAGGGGCGCAAGTTTTCGTCGAAGAATCGTTTGATCGTCGCGTAGGCGTGGCGGCCGTCGTGCTGGCGGATGAGTCCGTGCTTCGCCCCCGGATATACCATGACATCGAAAGGTTTCCCCAAATCCTGCAAGCGGCGGAGCAGCTTGGTGCTGTGTAGAAACAAGACGTTGTCGTCGGCCATGCCATGCATTACCAAGAGTTTGCCTTTGAGGTCCTTGGCATAGGGCAGCACTGAACTCGCGGCATATCCGGCGGAGTTGTTCTGCGGACGATCGAGGTAGCGCTCGGTGTAGTGGGTGTCGTACAAAGCCCAATCGGTGACGGGAGCCCCGGCGACGCCGGCGCGAAACACGTCGGGGGCTTTGAACATCAGCATCAGGGTCAGGTAGCCGCCGTAACTCCAGCCCCAGACTCCAATTCGCGCGGCATCTACGTAGCCTTGGGAAGCCAGCCAGTGTGCGCCCCGTACTTGGTCCGCAACCTCCACTTCGCCGAGCTTGCCATGAATGGGCGATTGGAAAGCCGTGCCGCGAAAGGCGCTGCCGCGGTTGTCCAATTGAAATACCACGTACCCCGCGCGCGTCAAGATTTGCGTGAATGAGCTGCCCATCCAGGTGTCGAGAACCCGCTGTACGCCGGGCCCGCCGTAGACATCGACGATGGCGGGATAGCGCTTGGCCGGGTCGAAATTAACGGGTTTGAAAAGGCGATAGTACAGAGCCTGTCCATCGGCGGCCGTGAGGGTGCCAAGCTCCGGAATGGAATTATCGGCGACATAAGGCGCGTCGGGATGCTTCGCGTCCAATCGATTGGCGAGCAACTCGGTGAGCAGCTTGCCGTCGGTTGCGTGCAGGGTTACTTGCGGCGGCTGGGCGCTGCTGGTGAAGTTGTCCACATAGAAGTGAGTGTTGGGCGCCATGGTGATGCCGTGCACGCCATGCTCGCGAGAAATTCGTTGAATCTTTGTTGGCTCTGCCGTATCCAAAGAGGTGCTGTAAAGCTGGCGCTGCGCGGGACTGTCCGCGGTCGCCGTGAAATAGATCAAGCGACGCGCTTCATCGATGCCCTTGATGGCACGTGCTCTGAAATCATCGACCGTCCAATTTCCCGACGTGAGCTGCCGTATCAGGTGTCCGTCATAGTCGTACAAATACAAATGCCGATAGCCGTCGCGGCTCGAGGCCCAGATGAATTCATGCGATTTCTTGAGGAAGGAAATTTCATCGTGCAGTTCGATCCAGCTGTCGGTGGTTTCCGTGAGCACCACCCGGGTCTTGCCGCTGGCGATGTCGGCGAACAATAGGTCCAACCGCCGCTGGTCGCGGCTTTCGCGCTGGATCGCGAGGGTCTTGCCGTCGGGCAGCCAATCGACCCGCGCGAGATATATGTCATTGTCGCCGCCCAAGTCGATCCACGTCACGGCGCCCGTGACGACGTCGCTGACTCCCAAGCGCACCAGAACATTGGGACTTCCGGCGGCCGGATAGCGCTGCGCGAAGGTGGCGACGTTGTCGGCCGCGATCTCGAAACGTTGGGTGACGGGGACCGGCGTTTCATCGACACGGGCAAACGCGATGTGCCGATCGTCGGGCGCCCACCAATAGCCGGTATTGCGGTCCATTTCTTCCTGGGCGACGAATTCCGCCATGCCGTTTTTGATCGCACCGCCGCCATCGGTCGTGAGTGCCTTTTCCCGGCTTCGCGCGAGGTCGTAGACATGCAGGTTCTGATCGCGCACGAAGGCGACGTAGCCTCCGCCCGGTGAAATATTCGCGTCCGAGGTGAAGCTGCTGGAGTGGTTGATTTCAACCACCGCATTCTTCATGGCCTGTTTGCCGAGGTCGCAGTAATAGAGATTGCCGCCGAGCGGAAATAGCAGGGCACGGCCGGATGGCGCGAAGGAATATTCCAGGATGCCCGAGAGAGCGGCGGTTCTTTGCCGTTCGCGGCGGGCTAGCTCCTCGTCGGAGAGCCGCTGCTCCGCCGGTTCCAGCGCCGTGGAGTCGACCAGCACGCGTGCGTGACCGTCGCGAATGTTGTATTCCCACAGGTCGAGGCGGTCCTTGTCGTGCGGCTTGCCCTGCAGATAGGTCACGCGCGATGCGTCAGGCGATATTTTCAGGCCCACAATGGTGGGGCCCGCCAGAGCGGGGGCATCGAACAGGCGATCAATGGTCAATTCCGCCGCATGCGGCGCTGTGGCCACGGCGCAGGCGATCAGTGCGGGCGCCAAGCAGCACCCGGCCTTGCGAAAGTTGGCCATCGAATTTTAAGCCCGGTGGTTTTTTGCAGGATTCTCCGCATGCAGTTTATTACAATCGCCGCAACGCGTAGCAAACCTCGTGCAACTCGGTGACGCCGCGGGCGCGCATCCTGTCATCGGTTGCGAGGGTGTCGACGCGCTCCAGCTCTTCGATGGCAAAATGCCGTTCATACAGCCGGCGGACTTCATCGGCGCGCACGCAGAACGGCGGCCCTGTCATTTGGCCCGGCGGGTACTCGAGGGTAATCAGCAGCATTCGGGTGCCGACGTGCGTCAGGCTAGTGAGATGCGCGACGTACGCCGCGCGCAGCTCCGGCGCCCAGGAGATCAATGCCGCCCGGTCATAGACGGCCGCGAGCGGCGTCAGCAATGGCGGTGTGAGGGCGAAAAAATCGCCGCAGTAGAGTCTGAGCTTGGTCGCTTGGTAAAGGTCGAAAAACTCGAGTTTGCGGCGCCTCGCTGGAATTCCGTGTTCCATGCAAAAGGCTTCCACGGCAATCGGCGACAGCTCGACACCGGTGACCGGATGCCCCCGATCACTCAGCCACAGCAGATCGAGGGTCTTGCCGCACAAGGGCACGAACACCGAACCCTCGACGGCAACTTCGAGTTGCGGCCAGTAGCGTGCGAGATGGGGATCCACCGCGGACTGATGAAAGCCTATTTGCCCGAGGCGCCAGCGCTCATTCCAAAATTCCGGCTGCAAGCTACGGCTCCGCGGACGAATCGGGCGGCGGTTCCTCGGCCTCGTCAGCCGCTTGGTCCGCAATTCTGTGCTTTTCGCTGAACCAGGCGCCGAGATCCACCAATCGACACCGGTCGCTGCAGAACGGTCGATATACCGATTCGGGCGACCATTCCACGGGCCGCTTGCAGGTGGGGCATTTGACGGTCGTTGTCATCGAAAAAAATTCGCCCTGGGTCAGGCGCAACAAGTCAGGAGAAAAGGTACATCCACTTCGACGTGCACCGGCCGGCTGGCCGCGTCCAGCCAATTCAGGAATCGGATGGTGCAGCGGTGCTGGCTGCCGCTGATCTCGGGGTACAAGTCGATTTCCGGCGGTAGGGTCACGCGCACCAGTTGACAGGGGTTGTCGCGGTCGAATTGCAGTTGGAAAATTCCTCCGACAGCGATTTCCGATTTGCGTTTCGCATTCTGGCGCGTGAGCCAGAGCAATTCGGCGATGCTGTCGCACAACGGCCGGATGAGCGCGAGCCAATTGTCGAACACGGCGGCCCGAATCTCGGCGGGACGGTTCAGCCAGTAAGAATAGTCGGGCAAATCGAAATCGCAGGTGCCGCCGGGAATGGCGCTGCGATGCTTGATGGCGCTCAAGAACTCCGAATCGCGCAGTGGAGCCATGTAATTTCCGCCGATCAGGGACAAATCGTTGCGCAACTTGACCAAGTTCGACATCAGGGACTTCAGGCGTGCCGGATCGACGCCGGATTTGGTCTGATATTCCTTGAGGACGTTCACGTGCCGCTCGAGTTCTTTCAACACGTCGCTCCGCGAATCGCCGCGCGCCGTGATGGCCAAGATCTCCAGCAGGCTCGCGACCGCCGCGCGCGAGCTCCAGGCATTGGGCAATTCGCTGTGGTAGGAGGCTTGGGTGTACAGGAATTCGAGCCGCAGGAAGGTGCGCATGCGCTCATTCAGCGGCTGTTCGTAGACGATGGGTTCAGTCTGGAGGTCGGCCAGGGTCTGAGGATCGGGGTAAGAGTTCATGAGCCTATTCTGACCAACCCTAGGGCCACGGTAAACCTCGGCTTTAGGTTAAATGGCCGGCCGCCGGCTGGATTGCAGCCAGTTTCAGATATCGCCGGTGTAGGCGATCGACACCGTGTTGCAATTCGACGACGGATCCATCGTTCAGCAGCACATCATCCGCCGCCCTCAGACGCGCTGCGCGGCTGGCTTGCGAGGCCAGGATGGCGCGCGCTTGTTCGAGTGAGCACGCATCTCTCGCCACGACGCGCTCCAGTTGCATGGACTCGTCGACGTCGACCACTAAGATGCGATCGACTCGGTCGCGCCAACCACCTTCCACCAGCAGCGGGATGGCCAAGACCAGATAGGGTCCAGCAGCGGCCGCTGCCCGAACTTCCAGGTCGGCGCGAATCAAGGGATGCAGGATGGTTTCAAGATCGCGCCTCGACCCAGAGTCCTTGAATATCAGGTCGCGCAGCGCCTTGCGGTCGAGTTCGCCACTCGCAGCAATTACGCTTTTGCCGAAGCGCGCAGCGACCTGCGACAGGCCGGCAGTGCCGCGCGCCACCACGGCGCGCGAGGAGTCATCGGCATCGACCACCGGAATGCCAAGTTCCGTGAATCGCCGCGCAACGGTGCTTTTCCCGCTCGCGATACCGCCGGTGAGCCCGATGCGCAGTCGTCTTTGCATGAGCTAGTGTTTGAGGCCAGACAGGCGCAAGTAGCCGTCGACAAGGACATCCCCGTACATCATCGCGACCCAGCCGGCAGCCGCCAGATAGGGACCGAAGGGCATTGGGGCGCTGCGATCGCGGCCACGCACAACGATCATGAGAATTCCGAGAATGGTACCCGTAGCGGCGGACAAAAGGATAATCAGGGGTAAAAGCTTCCAGCCCAACCAGGCCCCCAGCGCGGCGAAGAGTTTGAAATCCCCGTATCCCATGCCTTCCTTGCCGGTGATCAGGCGAAAGGCATGGAATACCAACCAGAGGCTCAGCCATCCCAACGCTGCGCCCAGGATGGCATCGCGCGGCGACACCGGCATGGCGTTGCCCATGATGGGGCCGATGGCCACTGCCGCTATCAACCCCGCCCACAACAGCGGCAGGGTGATGTTGTCGGGCAGCAGTTGATGGTCGATATCGATGCCGGCGAGTGCGATCAAAGCCCAGGTGACAGCCAAGCCGCACGCCGCCGCCGCGCCGAAGCCGAAATGCCAGGCCACGGCGGCCGACAGCAGGCCCGTCGCCAATTCTACCAGGGGGTAGCGCGGCGAGATCTTGGTCTCGCAGGCGCCGCAGCGTCCCCGCAGGAGCAGCCAGCTGATGACGGGAATGTTTTGCCAGGCCTTGATGCGAGTCCTGCAGTTCGGGCAGGACGAGGGCGGAGTGCTGAGGGTCAAACGCTCGGCAATTGGGGCAGATGCGCTTGCGGAGGCCTCGATGTTACCCCGGGCGGGCAGCAGCTCAGCCGCTTGGGACTGCCACTCGCGCTCCAAGATGATCGGCAGGCGATAAATGACGACGTTGAGAAAGCTGCCGATGACCAAGCCCACGAGGAATACGGAGGCCGCAAATAGCTCAGGATAGGCTGCATATATCGCTGCGACATCGTCCAGCATGGACTAAACGATGACGGTGCCGAGCCGGAACATTGACCGCTTAAATCGCCGCGCCGAGTTTGAATATGGGCAGATACATGGCAATCACCATGCCGCCGACCAATACGCCGAGAATGGCCATGATGGCCGGTTCCATCAGGGCGGACATGCTGTCCACCGCATTGTCCACCTCGCTTTCGTAGAATTCGGCGACTTTGGACGACATGGTGTCGAGGGAGCCGGATTCTTCTCCCACAGCGATCATTTGCACCACCATGTTCGGAAACAGGCCGGTGTTTTCCATGGCGCGCTGCAGACGTTGACCGGTGGCCACTTCATCTTTCATACGCAAGGTCGCTTCTTCGTAAACAATGTTTCCCGTGGCGCCGGCGACCGAATGCATGGCTTCGACCAACGGCACACCCGCCGCAAACATGGTCGACAGGGTGCGTGCAAATCGCGCAATCGCCGCCTTCACCAATATCTGCCCGATGATGGGGAATTTCAGCAAGATACGGTCTAGGGCTCGACGCATATTGCGCGAGCGCTTGTGGAAGTACATGAATGCGTATACCGCGGCCCCCACGACGATCAGCAGTATCCATCCCTGGTGTTGCATGAACTTCGACATGTTCACCACCATTTGGGTGAACGCCGGCAAGTCCGCGCCAAAACCTTTGAACAGTGATTCGAATTGCGGAATCACGAATATCAGCAAAATGACGCTCACGATGATCGCAACGATCAAGACAGCCGCCGGATAGAACAGGGCCTTTTTTATCTTTTTCTTGAGTGCTTCGGTTTTCTCCTTATACGTCGCAACTTTGTCCAACAGCGTTTCGAGGGCACCGGCCTGTTCGCCGGCTTCAACCAGATTCACGAATAGATCGTCGAAATACAGCGGATGCTTCGCGAGCGATTCATGCAGAGTGCTGCCGCCTTCGATACTGGATTTTATTTCGAGCACCAGCCTTTGCATGGCCGGCTTTTCATGACCATTGCCGATGATCTCGAAGGCCTGGACCATGGGAATGCCGGCGGACATCATGGTGGCGAGCTGCCGGGCGAACACCGCGATATCCAGCGCGTTTACCTTGCCGCCGGAACCAAACGTTTTGCTTTGTGTCTTGACGCGAGTAGGCGCGACCCCTTGCCTCCGCAGATCGGCCCGCAGCGCCTGTTCGTTGGCGGCAAGAGATTTGCCGCGTACTTTATTGCCACGCTTGTCTTTGCCTTCCCACAGGAACTGGGTTTCTTTTTTGCCTGCCGTCGCCGATATCGCCATAAATCGTCCTCGCGGTCGCTAGTCGATCGTGATGTTGTTGACTTCTTCCAAGCTCGTCACGCCGTATCTGACCTTGTTCAATCCGGCACGCCGCAGATTCCAAACTCCATCCTTAGTGGCCTGATCATTGATATCAATCGCACCGCCGCCTTGCATGATGATGCGGCCAATAGTGTCGGTGACGGGCATCACCTGGTAAATTCCCATACGGCCCTTATAGCCGTCGGTGCACTGTGCGCAGCCCACGGCGCGATACACTCGAAAGCCCGCGTCAATGTCCGCGTCCTCGAAACCCTCTTTTTTCAATGCCTCGGCTGGTATATCGACCGGCTGTTTACAATTGATGCAAAGTTTGCGCGCCAGTCGCTGGGCAATAATGAGGCTCACCGAGGTGGCAATTGCATAGGGCTTGACACCCATGTCGACCAGGCGCGTCAAGGTTTGAGGAGCATCATTGGTGTGCAAGGTGGAGAGCACCAAGTGCCCGGTTTGTGCTGCCTTGATGGCGATTTCAGCGGTTTCGAGGTCACGGATTTCGCCGACCATGATCACGTCGGGATCCTGCCGTAGAAATGCGCGCAGCGCCGCCGCAAAGGTGAGTCCGACCTTGTTGTTGACGTTTACCTGATTGATTCCGGGAAGATTGATTTCCGCCGGATCTTCTGCCGTCGAAATGTTGCAATCCTCCGTATTGAGGATATTCAGCCCGGTATAAAGAGATACGGTTTTGCCGCTGCCGGTCGGACCGGTCACCAAAATCATTCCTTGCGGCTTGGCGAGATACTTGAGGTACAACTCTCGCTGCACCGGCTCATACCCCAGCGCGTCGATGCCCAACATCGCGCTGGAGGGATCGAGAATACGGGTAACCACTTTCTCGCCGAACAACGTCGGGCAGGTGCTGACGCGAAAATCGATTGCTCTATTCTTCGACAGACGCATTTTGATACGGCCGTCCTGCGGGACGCGGCGCTCGGCGATATCGAGCCGCGCCATGACTTTGAGGCGCGCCACGATTTTTACCGCTAGCTGTACGGGAGGCAGGGCAACTTCCTTGAGAACTCCGTCCAGCCGGGTGCGGATGCGGAATATCTTTTCGTAGGGCTCGAAGTGAATATCCGAGGCACCCTTCTTGATGGCATCAAGCAAAATCTTGTTGACGAACCGCACGATGGGGGCATCCTCGACATCGTCCCGCCCCACGGCATCCCCGTTCGAATCCTCGTCACCGCCGGTCACTTCGAGATTTTCAAGATCGAAGTCATCGTCGGCCAAGTTCGGCATGACCGCCTCGGCCTGCTCGATGGCCTTGCTCACCGCTGCTTGCAGCTTGTCGTCTTCGACCACCACAAACTCGATGCTCATCGAGGTCTGGAAACGAATCTCATCGAGGGCGTGCAAATTGGTTGGATCGGCCACAGCGAGAAACAAGCGCTTGCCGCGCTTCATGAGCGGCAAGACGCGATGCTTTTGCAGGAGCTTATCGCTCACCGCGCGGATGGCGTCGCCGTCGGCGGCGACAGCATCCAAATCCAATAGCGGCACGCCGAATTCGTTGGCGGCGGAGATTGCAATGTCGCGCGCAGATGCGAGGTTCGATGTGACGATGTAAGTCACCAGATTGACGCGCTTTTCCCTGGACTTGACGATGGCATCCTGCATGACTTGCTCGTCGAGCAAACCATCTTGCACCAGTCGCTGGGCAAGGCCCCCTAAGGCGACGCGACTGGTGCCTCCAACCGTGGCTATTGCGTTATCATTCATGGACTTACGGTGAACCCCAGACGTGTACTCAGCAGCTACTATCGGTAGCTGGCGGAGCAATTGTCAAATTGTCGCTGGATAGTCGCACATTGGAGCTAGGGTGCACGTGACTTCCATCCCAAAACGCTTCCCCCAAGAACCGCAGCCGCATCTACGCGAAGTGGCGACTGCCCGAGTTCGAAGTTCCACAGCCAGATCCGGAGTAGCTAAGGGCAGACGGGGCAAACAAGAAAGCCCCGGCAAATGCCGGGGCTTTGGTGCAGTCTTCGTGACTACCACATCAAGGGGGCGATTATTTGCATTCAGTAGGCACGTAACGGGCCAAAACAGTACCCATCACAGTTACGTTCATGCCATGGCTCGTGGCAGTGGTTTTGCTTGCGGAAGCGCAGGCCCAATCGATGGCACCCGTCTGGCCAGCCGCCAGCGCGACATTGCCAATAAACGGGGACATCGTAATTGTATTCTGACCAGCCGCAAGCTGCTGAATGTGGCCGGCTGCGTTATTATAGGTGACAGTAATCACTCCTGTGTTGGCCAAGCCGACGCTGGTTACGTACTTAGTCGCGGTTGAGGCGATGGCGGCGGTCCATGCGGTCGATGCGCTTTGAACACCGGCCATGTCATTAGACTGGAATGCCTCGGCAACCGCGGCTTTGGCCGCTGCGGCCGCACCGATGCCTTCCGTTATTTTCGCGCGAACCGTGTAGTCCTGATAAGCCGGGATTGCAATCGCGGCCAAGATACCGATGATCGCGACCACGATCATCAATTCGATGAGTGTGAAACCTTTTTGTACTTGCTTAAGCATTTACTGACTCCTGAGATGAATACGAAAGAAACTTAGTTTTGAGCAACGGCATAGACCGGTGAGATTGGAGAAGCAAGCGCTGTGCCAACAACCCTTGGCTATGTTTAAGTTATTGAAGTTAATGCCTTTTAGACCCCCTTCGGGGCGGGCGATATAACTTAGTTGCGTCGTTTTCTGGCGCGAAAGACGGCGTCTACCGTCATTCTGTGACAATTTTTGTCACCCGCCGGTTTCGCACCAGCCGCTTTTTTGGTTGGTATCCAAAATTCGGTGCTGCGATCAACGATAAACTATGACACGGTACCGCCGCTTTGATTTGTGTTCATAATCGCGTGCACTCATGAGTTACAGTCAGACGTTTCGACCGTGAAGGTCGACCCTTCACGCCCCGTTCCTTGGCTTACCGTGATAATGCCTTCTTATTGCGGTGAGCAGTGGATTGACGCTGCGCTGAGTTCGATCGCCGCCGAAGGAACGGAGGGCATCGACGTCCTGCTGATCGACAGCAGTCCCACCTCCGCCACACGCGACATCGCCCAAGCCTATGTTGACCGTCTCAGCCTTCGGGTGTTGGAGCGCTGCGATTTGGCGTCGTGGCAGGAAAAAACGAATATCGGGGTAGCGATCGCGGAATCGACTCACCTGTGTTGGCTGGGGGTGGATGATTTGTGGCTTCCCGGGCGCGCAGCGGCGGTGCGGCGCTGGATTAAAAGTGCGCCTGAAGCTGCGCTGCACTTGGCCCCCGCTGCGATTGTGGACAAAAACGGCCTAACCTTAGGCGTCTGGCGCTGTCCCTTGCCGTGTAGCGGTGAACAACCGCCCGCTCTAGTAATGCAGCGGCTGCTTGTACAAAATTTCATAGCGGCTCCCGCGCCGGTTTTTCGCAAGGACGCGTGGCTCGGCTGCGGCGGTTTGGATGAACGTCTCTGGTACACCGCCGATTGGGACCTGTGGCTGAAGCTGATCACTTGCGGTCCGGTCTATTGTCACGACAGCCTTAGCGTCGGCTTTCGCATTCACGACGGCGCGCTCGGGGTGACCGGCAGTCGCGACGCGGCTGATTTCGCGAGTCAAATGCAAATCGTTCTTGACCGGCATCTCCCCAAGCTTAGGATCGATTCGAGAGGCATCGAGCGCGCCGCACGCGCCTCCATCGCCGTCAACACCGCACTTGCCTCAGCTTACGCCGGCGATGGCAGTAGATTGCTGCGAGCCGCCGCGCAAGTCTTGCGGCTCGGACCTGCCGGCGTCTGGCGCTATGTGCGCGATTCTCGAATCGTAGACCGAGTGCTGCCCCGGGTGCGGGCGAAATTGGCCGGGGCGTTTCGAAATTGAATATCGGACCCTATGTTCGCAGCGTGTTCGGTCCCTATGAGCGCCAGATCAGCGAGGCGTATCGATCGATGTATATCGATATCGATGCGTTTGCGGCGCTCATGCGCCATTGGAAGCCGACCGCGCACAGGATTCTGGAGGTGGGCTGCGGAGAGGGCGCCGTCACCCAGCGCCTGAGAGCAATATTTCCCGACGCCGACATCACCGCGATAGATATCACCCCTCGCATTGGCCGCCTGTATCACGGTCCTCGCGACGGGGTTCGATTCATGCAATGCTCTGCGCAGGCAGTTGCCGCCACCGAATCAGCGCAATACGATCTGGTGGTGTTGGCCGATGTCCTGCACCACGTTCCTGTGGATTTTCGTGCAGGAATGCTCGATGCCATTCGCACTGCCCTAGCGCCGCACGGAACCTTCGTCTTCAAGGACTGGCAGCGAAATTTCGCGCCCATCCACTGGTTATGCTATGCCTCGGACCGCTGGCTCACCGGCGATCGGATCAGCTACATGACACGCGAGGAAATGCGCGACTGCCTCGTGCATAGTTTTGGCGAGGAGGCGCTCATCGCCGAAGCGAGAATCGGTCCGTGGTGGAACAATCTCGCGACGCTGGTTCAGCCTTGATTTATTAAATGCCGCCTACACTCACGCAAGTCACGCCCATGGTGATCAAGCCGACCCCGAGCCACTGCATATAACTGAGCGATTCTCCATAAATCGCCCAGGCGCACAGCGGCATCAGAATGTAGAAACCGGCGCCGACACTGGCCGTGGCGATTCCCAACTTTTCACGCGAGATGAGCATCATCCAGAGAAAGTAGCCCACACCCTGAATAGCCACAGATGCATATATCCAAGGTGAAGTGGCCGCGTCCAAAATAAACTTAAGAGGAGTCGCCAGCGCAGCTCGCCCGCCCAATGACGCCAGTGCCCGCTTGAGCAGCAATTGGCCCAGGACCGCGTTTAAGGTTACGGCAACGATCAATAGTCGTGTTGGCATGGAAAAACCTGTCTCATTAGGGTCACGACTTCGCGAGAAAGTCGTCGAAGTCGGCCGGATTCGCTGTCAATTTCCGCCGGATCGAGTCAATCGATTTCAATAAAACCCAGTAAAAAACTGCCAAATATCACCTGTGTGCCGATCGCCAGCGTCGTCACCGAAGGAATGGTAATTCTCATCATGTCGCTGGGAACCAGCGGTCCAAACGAGGAGTGCCCCCATTTCAATATCGCGAACAGCGCGCCACTGCTGCCGGCAACCACCAAAAAAGCGCCGACTGTGATTGCAGCCTCTAGCGACGCCAAGCGCAGGAGCTGTTCAGGGAGGCCGCGGGCAACGTTCAAATTGATTTTTCGCGCGAATGCGATGGCAAAGAGGCCGAAAAAGGTGATTTGCACGCCCAGGATTGCTGATATTGAGAAGTAAAGAAGGGCGTTTATATCGAGGGTAAAAATATTGGGAATTCGAATCGGCGCAATCGTTAACGTCGCCGCGCCTACCAGGCCCAATCCCGCCAACACCAGGCCCGGGTATAGGAATAGCCAATGCGGGCTGCGCAACAGCATAAAACGCAGATGCCGCCACCCGTCTCTCCAAGGTCTCAAGTGCGGCGTGCGGTGCCGGCCGTCCGGGCGCAGCGTGGTTGGCACCTCTGTGATACTGAGATGCGCCAAAGACGCCTTGACGACCATTTCGCTGGCAAATTCCATACCCGAGGACCGCAAACGCAATTCGAGAATCGCCTGCCGCTCGAAGCCGCGTATTCCACAATGAAAATCACCGACCGGTGACAAAAACAGTGTGCGCCCAATGTACGACAGCAGTGGATTGCCGACGTAGCGGTTCAGCGGCGGCATCGCGCCGGGCAATATGCGCCCCTTGAAGCGATTGCCTATGACCAATTTGATTCCACGTCGTAAGCGCTCGACAAATCCATCGAGATCGGTGAAATCATAGGAATCGTCGGCGTCGGCCATGATCACATAGCGGCCTTTGGCCGCTGCAATACCGCCGATGAGAGCCGCGCCGTAACCCCTACTATCGATCTGAACGACGCGGGCGCCTGCGGCTTCTGCCAGGGACTGCGAACCATCGGTCGAGCCGTTATCGGCGACCAATATTTCGCCGTCGATGCCACTATTCCTTAAATAGGTCTGCGCTTTTCGAATACATGTTTCGACGGTCAATGCCTCATCCAGGCAGGGCATGAGAATCGTCAATTCCATGTAAGCTATTCGATTCCGAGTTTCTTGATGCGATACCGCAATGCGCGAAACGACATCCCCAGCACTTTGGCTGCTGCCGTCTTGTTATAGCGAGTCTGTTCCAACGCCTTGACGATGGCATCGCGCTCGATGTCCTCCAAATGGTCGCCGAGGGGTCCCTCGCTTGGATTGTTCGTCGCCGTGGGCGAGCCTCCGTGAGACAGTCGCAACTGAATATCGCCTGCGCTTATCTCCCCGCGGCTACTCAACGTGATCGCTCGCTCCAGGATATTCTCGAGTTCGCGCACGTTCCCGGGGAAGCCGTAGGTCTCGAGTGCGGTCAGCGCTTCCTTGCTCAGTATCGGCGGCGCAATTTTCATGCGCCTCGCCAGCCGTCGCAGCACCGCTTCGGCGAGTTCCGCCACGTCTTCCGGCCGTTCGCGCAACGAAGGCACGCGCAGCTCGATTACATTCACGCGATAGAATAGGTCTTCACGGAATTTACCTTCCGCGACCAAACGTGAGAGGTTTTTGTGTGTGGCGGACAAAATTCGCACATCGACGCCCACCTCGAGTTGCTCGCCGATCGAACGTACCGCCTTTTCCTGCATTACGCGCAGCAGCTTCACCTGCATGTGGAGCGGTAAGTCGGCGATTTCATCGAGAAACAAGGTGCCGCCTTCGGCCGACTGTAGCAGACCTCTTTTATCGCTCACGGCTCCCGTAAAGCTGCCGCGTTTATGGCCGAAGAACTCGCTCTCCATGAGCTCCGTCGGAATGGCGCCGCAATTCACCGGCACGAAGGGGCCATCGCGCCGCGGCCCGGATTCATGGATGAGTTTCGCCACCAGTTCCTTTCCAGTCCCGGACTCTCCTGAAATATGCACGGGAGCCTGGCTGCGGGCGACGCGAGAAATCATTTCGCGCATGTCCTGCATCGCCGAGGACGCGCCCAACAAGCGTGGCCCGAATATGCTGGTATCGGTTTCGCTGGTCACCGATAGTTTGATGGCGCTCGCGACCAATTTGCGCAAGCCTGCGAGATCAAGTGGCTTCGAGACAAAATCGAAGGCGCCGAGTTTCAGGGCACGCACCGCCGTTTCCATGTTGCCATGCGCGGTAATCACGGCCACTGGCACGTTAGGGGAGTATTGCTGTATCCATTTCACCAATTCCAGTCCATCGCCGTCGGGCAGCTGCATATCGGTCAGGCACAAATCGAATCGCTCAGTCTTGAGCAATCGCTGTGCCGCGGCGACGTTACTGGCTGTTTGCGGGATCAAATCCATGCGCTGCAAAGTGATGGACAGCAATTCGCATAGATCCGGTTCGTCATCGACGACTAGAACAGCAGGTTTAGGCATGGCGCCCATTGTAGCGTCTCGGAACCCGCGACCCGCCGGAATCGCCAATCTCTTCGTGGTAGCTATCTTCCGCGTTGATGCGCCAGATATCGCTCTTGCCGATACCGCCGCTGAGCATCGATGTGACGGCACTGTTCGCCGCCAACATGGAATGATCTTGATTGTTGTATCGATGCATGCCGTTTCTGCCGACGGGATATAGATTCGAAAACTGATCCAGGTGGGCCCTTACTTTGTCGAATTCGCCATACGCGCCAAAGTATGCCGGGTATGCCTTGGGGACGCGAACCAAGGTACCGTCGATCACATCGCTGCGATTGATCAGTCCGATTTTCTCGAGTTCGCCGGCCGCAAAATCGATGAACTGATTGTCGTTCATGGACCATAGGTCGTCACCCTCGCTGCAGAAGTACTCGAGGCCCAGCCAGATGGTGCCAGGATCGGCCACCAAAGAGGAACTCCAATTGTTGAATACCTGCAGACGTCCGAGCCGTACGTCGGACTCCTGGATGTAGATCCAATTGTCCGGCGGCATGCCATTCGCCTGCCGAATGTCGCGTTTGCCGGTCGTCGCGTTCATCCGCCGCAGCAGCAGCCCGACGGTCATGAAGTCGCGGTACGGCAGTCGGTCCGCTATGCGTTGGATGCTCGAATCCGCGGGCCTCAAGAATGCAATGAGATCGCGAACCGGCATCGTGGAAATGAAGTAATCACACGGGATCCGTTGGACCGACTTCGTGGCTTCGTCCAGCACGGTGACCGCCGTGACGTTCAAACCGTCGCGTTCGATGCCGGCTATGCGATGACCAAGATGAATTTCTCCCCCTCGCTGAGCGACGAGACGAGCTACTTGCTCCCACATCTGGCCGGGGCCAAATTTGGGATACAGAAAGCGCTCTATCAAACTCGTTTCGGTGCGCTTTTGAGCGGTGTCCGCGGGGCTACGAAACGGCGTCGCCAGCGCGTGTCGAATCGCCTTGGTGACTGATAGACCTTTGATGCGTTGCGCACCCCACTCGGCGGAAATCTCCTCGCAGGGCACACCCCATACCTTCTCTGTATAGTCTTTGAAGAAGGTGCGATACAGCCTGTATCCAAAGCGGTTGATGAAAAAGTCTTGCAGAGTGATTTCAGGCGTTCCGGGCTTCAATTGTGCCCGGCCGTAGCTCAAGCCGATTTGCAAAGCCTCGATGAGCCCCAGATTCTTGACGGTACTCGCGTTCAGCGTCAGCGGATAATCGAAAAAGCGCCGCCGGTAGAAGATTCGCGATAACCGTTGGCGAATCAACATGACGGCGTCGCAAGACGCGGGTTCGAGAACTTCAAGATCCAATGATCGAGACTGACCTTGGTAGTGGATGCGAAGCGCGCCATCGGATGGGCGAAGCTGGTTGTCGGATCGAGAGTCTGCCTGCGCCACCGGTAAGATGTCCTGCCACCAGCGCATGACCCAATCTGATTTCGAGAAAAACCGGTGGCCTCCCAAGTCCATGCGGTTACCGCGGTAGTTGACGGTCTTTGAGATTCCCCCAACTTGACAATCCGCTTCGAAGACCAGCGGCATGATATCGGAACGGCGCAAAAGTTCGAGAGCGGCGGTCAAGCCGGCGGGACCGGCGCCGGCGATCACGGCAATTCTGCGCGGCTTACGGGTTGCTGTCATGCCAAGGGTAGAGGCGAGCGTACCTTGCGGCAGTCGTATAAGTTCCAGTTATGCCATGCTCCCGGGTGGTCATGCCGTAGTGGGTCGAACCCGACGTTTTGCGGTGAAATGACGAATCCCAGTTGCGCATCGGCACAGATTCGCCTGAGGTTCTCTGCAGTCAGCGGCCGCGTTTTCGCCGCTACCTGGCGTTTGGCAGCCGCGCTCGAGCGAAGGCCGGCGAGAATTTTCCAGCTCGGCTCCATGAGAGGCAGCAGTACCTCCGAGCGGCGTTTGACCTCGAGAGATGTTGCCCGCGAGAAAACCACCCCGGCAGATTGGTTAAGCGCCAGGTAATTGGGCCGATGCAGCGTAAACCATACGAACGCGCCCGCGTCATGCTCCGGCGTAACGAGCACGCTGCTCGTTGCTGGGATCGCATGTGCCCAGGCGGCGAATTCGTCGACGTCCGAGGCTGCGCCGAACCAGCGGGATTGCTTGAAGGCGGCCGGCAAAATGAATATTGACAGGGCGAGCAGTGCGCCCGCAAGCAGCATCGGCCTGCATAGTGTGCGGCTGTTTCGGATGAACCACCAAGCCAGCGCAGCCAGGAACACCGCCGAGATTCGCATGCCGAAGATATCCCTTATCTGCATTGCCCCCAGTAGCACGTGCCCAGCTGAGGATTTTGTGGATGAGACCACTGCCCCGGATTTGACCAGAATCCATAACCCAATTGCCGTACTCAGCACCACCGCGGTCCACCGGCAATACTCCGTTCCACGGATGCTGATGTGTGTTCGCATCACCCAGACAGATAATGCGAGCGATACGCAGGCCGTCCCGTCGACCGCTGGAAAGGTCCAGCCGGCCACCAGCAATATCGCGCACAGTGGTCCGCAGCGTTCGTCTCGCCATACTTGTAAAACCGTGATGGGCAGTAATAGCGCGCCAACGAAAACCGCAATCCATACCCATCGCCACGCTTGACCTTGGAGTAAAATGGCGACGGGGCCTATCAGACTGGCTATGAGTGCTAGCGCGAGGCCGGCGGCCGCCACCAGTGCGGTCGCAGCGCATAGTTTGCGCAGCCGTGCGTCCTGAACCACGACTGCGGCGAAACCCAAATAAATAAATAGCCGCGCGTTCACATTCCAATCGTGAAACGACCACAGCTGCAGGAATAAAAATTGCGAACGTTCACGTACCACTTCCAGCCAATCCGTATGCATGATGGCGAAGGCGGGTAAGGCGTCCGGAAAGAGCGCCGCAGCGAACGCAAGGCAAAGAATAGCCACCAAACCGGCGGCGGCGGCCATCGCATTCACGCGGTTCGGTAGCCGTAAGCCAATCACCAGCAGCAATCCTGGCAATGCGATGAGCGGGTGAATGAATAAAGCTGCCATCGCCAGCAGCAGGCCCATGCGCTGCATGCCGCGCACATGGCAGGCGAGAGCTGTAATAACCAAGGCTTCGGCTGGTAGGCGGGCCGTCAAAAATGCCTCTGAAAATCGAAACACGCCGGCACCGCCGTAGTCGCCGGCGACAATCAGTAAAAAGCCTACAGCCAGCCACGCCGCTTCGCGGCCAACGATGGCGCCGGCAAAGCTCCACGCGGCAGCCAGCAGCCACGTAGTAAATATCAGCGTGAGCAGGCGCGCGGCATTCTCTAAGCCAACCGCCCCAATAGCCCACGCATACAAGGGCGAAAAAATCGTGAATTGATCCTGCGAAGTATTCTGCAGGTAAAGGTCGGTGGCCAGCGGCGGATGCAGTCTGGCGAGGGCTTGAAAGGCATAGATTTGCGCATCGCCGGTAAGACCCGGATAGCCGCGCATCAAGAGCCAAAGCGCCACCAGCAGCAGAACCAAGCTTAGGGTGGTGATGTACGGTTGGAGCCGAGAACTCGACGAGTGCATTGCGGGAAGTCTTGTGTAAACATTGCATTATGCATGAGATCAGTTCGAACGGCCGCCGCATCGCCTGGGGCGGAGTGCTGCTGTGTATGCTTTGTCTCGCGTATTTCTATGCACTCGACCGCGTCGTGTTTTCGAGCGCCCGCTTCTCGCCGATCTTCCGGCAGCTCTTGACCGTCTATGACTCGAAGACCGCGTGGCTCGCGGCAGCGGTATGTTTTCTCGCGGCACTGTGGCGGCGGCCTGCGCCCATATTAAAACTGGTGGAGTTTTTTGGCCGGCATCCCCATGCGATAGCATCGGCAAGCGTTGCGCTGTTCGTGATTGGGGGGGTGGTGGTATACCGCGATTGTGCTTTTTCCATGGACGAATACGCCGCCGTGTTCCAGGCGAAAATCTTTGCCTCCGGACACGTCTTTGCTCATTTGCCGACAAAGCTCATTGATTGGTTGGTGGTTCGCGGTTTCAATGGCAGCTTTCTGATTGCCGAAGCGGCCAGTGGCAGGGCCATCGAAGCGTATTGGCCGGGTTTTGCGCTGTTGCTGGCGCCGTTCGAGTTTTTGGCTGTTCCATGGCTTTGCAATGCCTCGCTTGCCGGGCTGGCGCTGGTTCTCATCCATTGGATAACGCGCGAGATTACCGGCGATCTTCGGCCCGCGGGATGGGCCATGCTGTTCGCGCTTGCCTCGGGCGCCTTCGTGGTGGACGCCATATCGTACTATTCCATGCAGGCGCATCTGACGGCGAACCTCGCCTTCGTCGCATTGCTCATGAAACCGAGCGGATACCGCGCCCTCGGTGCCGGGCTCGTAGGCTCGCTCGCCTTGACATTGCACAACCCTGTTCCGCATGCGCTGTTTGCAGCCCCGTGGTTGGTTGCCATGATGCTGGATCGCGATCAACGCCGCTATTTGCTGCCGTTGTGTTTGGGATATTTGCCAGGTCTGGGGCTCGGCTTTGGCTGGCTGGTGTTGTGTTCCGATATCGGATCCGGGGCCCACGGCTTGCCGGCGATCAGCGGGGTCGCCGGCGGCATTTTCGAATGGCCTGATGCGACGCTGCTGAATGTGCGCGTCGCCGCGCTCGCGAAAATGTGGGTGTGGGCGCTGCCGTGCCTGCTGATATTCGCTGTCTTGGGCTGTCGACGAGTTCGCGATAACCGGCACGCACGGCTTTTGATGCAATCGGCCGTCCTGACCTTTGTCGCGTATTTGTTCGTGCGGTTTGACCAGGGTCACGGCTGGGGATATCGCTATATGCATTCTGCCTGGGGCGCTATTCCGATATTGGCCGGTTGCGCCATGAGTGATGGAGCGGAGTGCCAGGGACCGCGGCTCGCAGCGTTTGCGGGCGCCGCCGCCATCTTGAATTTCTTGATCGTGATGCCCTTTCAAATGCGCCAAGTCAATCAAATTATTTCACAGCACCTGGCCCAGCTGCCGGCGGCAAAAAGACCGGGAAACAATGTCTACTTCATTCACCCAGGGGGTGGTTTCTACGTCGCCGACATGGTTCAGATGGACCCACTGCTGCGTGAACCGGATCTATTGCTGGTGAGCCGCGGTGCGGAATTGGACACGCAATTGATTCGCCAGACTTGGCCGAATGCAGTGAAAGTCTTCGGCAATCGGGCCGCTGATCAATGGTATCTCGGCCCCCAGGATCGGCGTATCGCAGTGCCGGGATTCCGGGGCAGTAAGCAGTTCGTGTTTGCGCCCGGCCCAGAACGCTAGTCCTTGCCCTCCCAACGCTGCGGATCGCTGAAAACGATTCTGAAAACGCTGCCGCCGCTGCCGCGGGGCTGGTACAGCAGTATGGCGCGGTTGAGTTGGCACAGTTCCCGGGCAATGAACAAACCCAGCCCGGTGCCGCCCTTGTGACCGGTGAAAAACGGTTCAAAAATGCGCTCAACCGCTTGCGCATCGATTCCGGCTCCGCGGTCTGCGACTTCGAGGTAAGGGCGGTTGGTGGGGGTCAGGCGGCCAATCCTGATCTCGAGGCTGATCCCGTCGCGTTCCTCGCCGAACTTGATGGCGTTCTCGCACAGGTTCCACAGCACTTGATGAAGGTGGCTGGGATCGAATCGCACCTCCAGATCGTCGGCATATTCGCTAAAGCTGATCGACGATCTGCGAACTTGCTTGGTCTCGCAAAATTCTCCCAAGAAATCCTCGATCCAGTCGCCGATGTTCAATCGAGACGGCTTCGTCGCCTCTCGCCGCGACAGCTGCAATACATTGTTGATGATGGTGCTGACACGCTCTGAGTTGTTGCGAATGATGTCGGTGAGCCTGCGTTCGTCTGGCCCGAATCCTGGGCTCTCCGCCAGCAATTGACCGGCATGGCTCATGGCGCCGACGGGGTTGCGAATCTCGTGAGCGATGCTTGCGGACAGTCGCCCCAAGGCCGCGAGCTTGCCTTGCTGGACACGTTCGGCCATCAGACTGGTGTCTTCGAGAAATATCAGCGTGGGCCCCGGTGATCTGCCGCCGAGCGGCGCGAAGTGCGGCTGAATGACTCGCCCGCCGTCGGCCGCCACGAAACTCGATGGTGAGTTGGTACTGCGGTCGCTTTGGCGCCAGGTTGTCAGGGAATAGAGCAGTCGCGGGGATACTTCGCCTACCAGAGCGCCGGGCAGGGCGTGATTGTCGCCGAGGATTTCTGCCGCGGACTCGTTGATGAGGCGAATTTTGTCGGCGGCGTCGACCACCAACAGACTCTCTCGCAAGTGTTGCACGATGTACTGGGATAGTTCGGCGAGATTCGCCAGATCGAGGTCCTTCTGGCGAACCAAGTCTTCACTCTCACGCATGCGGCTCGCGACAAAACTTGCGGAAGCCGCGATGGTAAACAACACCACTCCCAGGAGACCCGCGGTCGCGTAGGACGAGATGTCGGTATGCCCGGTCAGTTGCTGCCAAATTGTGTCCGCCAGGACCGCGATCGCGGTGATGGCTGCCAGAAAAAGGGCGCTTCGCGGCGGCAGTAGGAACGCCAGGCTGCCGATGGGAACCAGCAGCAATAAGCCTAAGCCGCTGGCGACCCCTCCGCAGGCGTGAAGCAGCAGCATGAGGATGCACACATCGACCGCTGACTGCAGGACTGTCTGAGCGGTTGCGTTGGGCAACCGACGCCGTACCAAAATAACGTTGACCAGCCCAAATAGCAGATAAGAGGCGGCGGCGAAAACGAACAAATCCCGCGAGACGACGGCAATCCCGCGCGCGCCGCCCAGCAAATACAGACCCATCAACACGATGGGCACCAAAACCCGATATATATTGAGCAGACCCAGCACGCGCCAGTTCAGTGCGGGCTTTAGGTCCTTGCTGCGGTCCAATGGGCGGTTCAACGGTCTGATCCTAAGGCGGCTTTGCGCTGCCGGTGAGCTTAATTCAGAATAGCGCGCTTTACGCGATCAGATCGGCACCGAAGGACCATTCATGAATTTGCACGAGTATCAGTCGAAGCAGTTATTTGACAAGTACGCCATTCCGATTCCCCGGGGGTTGGTGGCGAATTCGCCGGAGGAAGCGCTGCAAGCCGCGCGCAAACTCGGCGGCTCTTTGTGGGTGGTCAAAGCCCAGGTGCATGCCGGTGGCCGCGGCAAGGCCGGCGGCGTAAAAGTGGTCAAGGATTTGGATGGCGTGCGGTCTGCCACCCAGGCGATGCTCGGGACGATTCTCGTGACCCATCAGACCGGTCCGGAAGGGTTGCCGGTGCACCAGGTCTATGTGGAGCTGGGTTCAAAGATCGCGCGCGAGATTTACCTTAGCCTGGTACTGAATCGGGAGGCGGGCCGCATTGCGTTCGTCGCTTCAGCCGCGGGCGGCATGGATATCGAAGAGGTCGCCGAGCACACGCCGGAGAAGATCATTCGGGTCGACATTCATCCGACCGCGGGGTTGCAGGACTTTCAGTGCCGGCAATTGGCTTTCGGCTTGGGGTTGAGCGGAGCGCAGCTCGGTCAGTTCGGCAAGATCGCACATGCGCTGTATAGGCTGTATCTGGACCGCGATGCGAGTCTGGTGGAGGTCAATCCGCTGATCGTGACCGGCGAGGGCGATCTTTTGGCGCTCGACGCCAAGATCAACATCGAAGACAACGCGCTGTTCCGCCAAAAGGATCTGGCGGCGATGCGCGATGCTTCGCAAGAGGATGCGATGGAGCGCAAGGCGGCCGAGCACGAGCTCAACTATGTGTCGCTCGATGGCAATATCGCTTGTATGGTGAACGGGGCCGGCCTGGCGATGGCCACGATGGATCTGATTCAGTTGCATGGCGGTGCGCCCGCGAACTTCCTGGACGTGGGCGGTGGCGCCACCAAAGAGCGGGTCAGCGCCGCATTCAAGCTGGTGCTGTCGAATCCCAACGTCACTGCCATTCTGATCAATATTTTCGGCGGTATCGTCCGCTGCGACATGATCGCGGAGGGCATCATTGCTGCCGTCAAAGAGGTGGGCGTGAGCATCCCCGTCATCGTGCGTCTGGAGGGCACCAATGCGCCGTTGGCGCGGGAAATATTGGCGCAAAGCGGACTTGCCATTACACCGGCGAGCGATCTTACCGACGCGGCGAAGCAAGCCGTGAGCCTGGCGGGAGCCCATTCATGAGTATTCTGGTCAATAAGAACACCAAGGTCATTTGTCAGGGTTTCACCGGCAAACAAGGCACTTTTCACTCCGAGCAATGCATTGCCTATGGCACCAAACTTGTCGGCGGCGTGACGCCGGGGCGGGGCGGGGAAAAGCATTTGGGTCTTCCGGTGTTCGATACCGCCAAAGAGGCGGTGGCGAAAACCGGCGCCACGGTCAGTATGATTTATGTGCCGGCGCCATTCGCCGCCGACGCGATTCTCGAAGCGGCCGACGCCGGCATCGAGCTCATCGTGTGCATCACCGAGGGCATTCCGGTGAACGACATGGTGCGCGTGAAAGCGACTCTCGCGAGTTATAAGACCCGTCTGGTCGGCCCCAATTGCCCCGGCGTCATCACCCCGGAGGAATGCAAGATCGGCATCATGCCGGGATTCATTCATAAAAAGGGCCATGTCGGCATCGTCTCGCGCTCGGGCACTCTGACCTATGAGGCGGTGTTTCAAACCACCAATAATGGGCTTGGGCAAAGCACCTGTGTCGGCATCGGCGGCGATCCGGTGAGAGGCATGAATTTCATCGACGTCTTGGCGTTGTTCGAGACGGATCCGCAGACCGAAGGCATCGTCATGGTCGGCGAGATCGGCGGCAGCGACGAGGAAGCCGCGGCCGTATACATCAAAAAGCATGTCACCAAACCTGTGGTCGCGTACATCGCCGGTGTGGCAGCGCCGGCGGGCAAGCGCATGGGCCATGCCGGGGCGATCGTAGCCGGCGGCAAGGGAACGGCGGCCGCGAAATTCGAGGCGCTGGAAGCCGCCGGAATCACCACGGTACGCTCGCCGGCCGAACTGGGTTCGGCGATAGCGAAGCGGCTGTCGCATAAGTCGCGCCATCCTAACTAGGGGAATACGTTGAGCAATCCGCGGCAGTTGCGTTGCGTCATGGCGCAGCTCAATTTGGTCGTCGGCGACGTCGACAGCAATACATCGCGCATCGTCGCGGCGGCCAACGAGGCGCGCGATCGGCTGCACGCGGATGTGGTGATGATGCCCGAGTTGGCGGTGTCGGGTTACCCGCCGGAAGATCTGTTGTTTCACTCCGGAATGCGCTTGCAGGTGGCGCGCTCGCTCGAGCGTCTGCGCATGGAAGTGCGTGACATCGCCTTGATAGCGGGCTATCCGGAATACGTCGGATCGAAGATCTATAACTCTGCGATCGTGATTCGCGATGGCGCGGTGCTCGCCAATCATCGCAAGGCTTGTTTGCCCAATTACCGGGTATTTGATGAAAAACGCTATTTCACCCCCGGGACCGAGCCCACGATAGTCGAGCTCCAGGGTGTGAAGGTGGGAGTGCTAGTCTGCGAGGACGTGTGGGA
>JALYIW010000091.1 GCA_030775625.1 Pseudomonadota bacterium
GCCCGGCACTTTGGTCGGTGGTGCTCGTCCGGGCGTATCCAATGATCATGGGGTGTCAATCGGCGCGCAAAAAGGACCCCCTATCGGCATCCAAAAGGGACCCCTTTCGTTGCGACTTATGCGAAGTCATGGATGTTTCTTTGTTCGGCTGACAGGGACCGTTTCTTCATCCCGGCCTGACCATCTCCAGGCGTCGCGCGCAGCCGCGGTCAAGCATGATACTGGTGGCGAATTCAGGGGCCCAGCCCTATCACGCCGCCATGCGTAGAGCCGCAAACCGTGAGATACGCGTGTCTGCCGAAGGAATATCGTTGTGCCATTCAGCGACTCTGACAAGGTTGACTGCGACCGCTGTGATGACGTGCTGTAAACGTGTCTTCGCCAACCCGATATAGCGGCATTTGCGCAAGCCGCAACGACGAATCGCCTGCGTATGCGTGCCTTCAATGCCAGCACGCGCGGCGTAGCTCTTCCGAAACGCCTCCGTTCCCTGATTTCGTCGAGCGGACTGCAATGCCTCAAACTCCTCACGTCCCTGCAGCGTGATAATGCGCGGCTCGACCTTTGACCGAGTGCAGCGGCTCCGCATCGGGCAAGCGGCGCAGTCGTTTCGCGCGAAGCGGGCCTCGAATTGCATGCCGCCTTTAGGATAGGTGCTCGGCAGCCACGAAATACTCTGCTTGCCCTCTGGGCAGGTCACGACTTGCTGATCCCAGTCGACGTGAAAGTCTGACTTGCTGAATCCTTCTGCAGCCTGCGCCTGCCAGCTGGTATCTTCAACAACCGGACCGACAACGACAACCCCATGGTGCCGCTGGCTGTCGACCAGCATGCGGCAGCCGGTATAGCCCATGTCGACCAGATGTTCCGACGGTAACAACTCAGTTTTTGCCAATGATTGATGCACAACTGTCAGCATGTGGTCGTCCGGTGTTGTCGCCACCGTCGTTTCGACATTGGTGATCACGTGCGGTGTTTCGGGATCACATGTTTCGGTGAGATGCGCTTTGTAACCCGTCCAAGAGATATCGCGTTTTTTGCCATAACGTGCCTCCGGGTCGTAGGGAGATGAGATTTGCTCAGCGGTTGCGGGCATCTCTTGGACGGTGTGCCACCGGAATTGCCCGTCCTCCTTGATGTATTGAGCTGTCCAGACCTCGCGGAGAACGTGGATGGCGGGCAATTGCGCGAGCCACGGCTGTTCGATTGCGGCGTCGATCGCAGCCAACAGTTGATCGCCGTCAGCACCGACGGTGGCCGCCAGTTCGAGACGCTCCTTTTCGGCTTTCGGTAGGCGATAGTTCTCTACGCGGCGACTGTACCGTTCATACCAAGCCGGCGGCGCCATGGCTTGCAGCCAATCCGGTGCAACGACGGCGAGCTCATTCAGCGCCGCGCGTACGGTCTCGCCGACACGCTCAAGCCGGTTGAGCCCGCGCACAGCCGCCAACACGTGCGTCGAGTCAGTGCGCTGGCGACCTCTGGCCTTCAGTAGACCATGATCGCGCAAGTGCTGCAGAAGAGTGTCGAGCAGCAGTCGTTCGGCCCCGCCTTCGATCAGGCGCGAGCGGAACTCACTCAGGACCGTGTGGTCGAAGCCGGGATCAATCAACGACAGACCCAGTGCGTATTTCCAGTCGATTCGTCCTCGCACAGCGTCCGCGGCTTGTCGGTCGGACAAGCCCTCCACGAATTGCAGCACCGTCGCTAGAGCGAGCCGCCCCGGAGCTTCGGCGTGCTTGCCGCGGCGCGGGAACAGGGCGGTGAACTGATCGTCGTTGTAGATCGAACCGAGCCCGTCGGCGATGTGCAGACAAAGAGAGCCCTTCGGGAACGCCGCACGGGCTACTCGACTGGTCTCTTCCGGTACGGAAGGCGGCACTTGCGGATGCAGCGACATATGGTCATCCTCGAGGGAGAATCCTACAGGCTGCTATTCTGACGAGCGATTCGGCTATGCTTCCCGTTTACAGAAGAAAGAAAGATCGAAAAGACTCATAATCGACCTCGTGGCGAATCATTATTGCAAGCGAAGGTGATGGCGCGAATCAATGTTGCGCCCAGGCGGCGCCCGAATTCGCCACCGGTATCAAGATTGGGGCCAGGCCATAGAAAATCGTTGCTCTCCGAGACGACGAGCCAGGAGTGGCAGGTCGATCTTGATTAATAACAGTGGTGGGTTCAGGATCGAAGCGGGGAGATCGAGAAGACTACGCATGGCCGTTACCGCGATCAAATCCACTTCTGCCATACCACTGACGGCAGCAGAAGAAGCTGACCCGATGAGACCGTGGGTAGATTTCGCGGCAAGCCGCGCTCTTCCGCGCGACGCTGTAGGCGAATGGCTTTTGAGTTTGGCATCCCACCAGAGAACTCCGCCCCCAGTGCCGGTTCCTGCAGCTGAACGACTGGCCGGCACCTAGGCAATCATGCCGTTTAGGCCATCTGGGAAAAGAGGGCGCCGCGCCGCTGGCGAGCGCTACGGACGGCCAATTTTTGTAGATCAATTACTTTGTGAAAAGTACGTCCCTAAG
>JALYIW010000092.1 GCA_030775625.1 Pseudomonadota bacterium
GCCTATCGTCGCTTGATGGCGCATTGGCGGGATACCATGCCAGGGGCGCTCCATGAGTTAAGCTACGAATCGCTGGTCGCGGACCAACTCGCCGAGACGCGCAAACTTTTGGCGTTTTGCGACCTCGATTGGCAGGAGAGCTGCGCGCGGTTCCAGGACAATGCGACCGCGAGCACTACTGCGAGCGCCGCGCAAATTCGTCGTCCGATTTACGACTCTTCCGTCTCCCTGTGGCGGCATTACGCCCGCGAACTCGAAGGGTTGGGCAGTCAACTGCGCGCTGCCGGTATAGCAATATGACGAGGGCAGAGGCGGCATGTTAAACCAATAAGCGCCCGCCAACTCTCAAAGCTGCTAACCTCCTGCCGTAAACCAATCGGCAAAATCCTATGACACGACGTGGACCCACGGGCTCGCGGCGACACTCTGCGAATCGGACGGCAACGACCGGCGCGGACTGGCGCGGCGAAGACCCCAATTTAGAACTCGAGAAGTCGCGCTATGCTGACCCCATAGCGAGCCGCGAACTGCTGCTGAAACACCTGGCGGACGCACCGGAGCCACTGACTGCGGCACGCCTCGCCAAACGTCTCGGACTGAATACTGCGGCCCAGCGCGACGCACTCGGTAAGCGGCTGGCCGCCATGGTGCGCGACGGTCAAGCCATCGAGGGTCCCAATGGGTTCGCCACTGCGGGCGAGGGCGAACGCGTCTCGGGAAAAGTCCGCGGCCGCCCGAACGGCGATGTGCTGGTGATGCCTGATGAGGGCTCCGCACCCTTGATTCTGGCGCGCGCCGATACCGCGACCTTGATGCACGGCGATCGGGTCGAAGTGCTCGCGGTCGGCATGAACGAGCGCGGCCGGCGCATCGCGCGGTTGATACGGCGCGTCGGCGATGCACCGATGCGCATCGGCGGCACCTGGCACGCGGCGCAGGGCCGCGGACGAGTCGAACCGGAGGATCCGGGTCATTGGTATTCGGTCGAGGTGAGCGCTCGCGATCGCCACCACGCGCAAGAGGGCGATAACGTGGTCGTCGAAGTGACCAAGCGGCCGCAAGGCGAGGCACCGGCACAAGGTCGAATCGTCGAAATACTCACCGATTTGCGGCCGTCCGACTTGGCGGCCCGATTTGCCATTCTGCGGCACGAACTTCCCCAGGAATTTCCGCCCGCAGTCATTCAGGATGCCCTCCGTTTTGCACCCGAGGTGTCGGATGCGGATCGTCTCGGTCGCGAAGACCTGCGCGAACTGCCGTTGGTAACCATCGACGGCGAGGATGCAAAGGATTTCGACGATGCGGTCTATGCGCAAGCCATCCGCGGCGGCGGCTGGCGCTTGGTGGTCGCCATTGCCGATGTCAGTAATTATGTGCGGGTCGGCACCCCGCTGGACGCTGAAGCGCGCGCGCGCGCCACGTCAGTGTATTTCCCGGACCGGGTCATTGCCATGTTGCCCGAAAATTTGTCGAATCATCTCTGTTCGCTGATGCCGCGAGTCGAACGGCTGGCGTTCGTCTGCGAGATGCGCGTCAGCAAAACCGGCAAACTTAGCAAGAGCCGTTTTTATGAGGCAGTCATTCGATCGCACGCGCGCCTCACGTACGATCAGGCTTGGAATTACTTGCAGAACCCGCAGGGCGCCGCGGCGAACGATTTCACGCCCGCCGTTTGCATGTCGTTGGATGCGCTGAACGCCGTTTTCGGCGCCTTGAAGTCCGCACGCGACGCGCGCGGCGCTCTGGATTTTCGCAGCGGCGAAGTAAAAGCGCGCATCGGAGCCGACGGCAAGATCGAGGGCTTTTATGCCATCACACGCAATGACGCTCACCGTTTGATCGAGGAGTGCATGATCGCGGCCAATGTAGAGGCTGCCGTGGCATTGCGCGTCGCCAAGGCAGGAAGCCTGTACCGGGTGCACGGCCAGCCGGAAGACAAGCGCGTCACGGAGCTGCAAAAGGTATTGAACGCTCTGCAGGTGGGGACGGCATTTTCGGAAAAACCGACGCCTCGCGAATTCCGCCAATTGGTCGAACGACTGACTGCGAGACCGGACGGACTGCTGCTCGAAAGCCTGGTGATTCGCTCGCTGGCACAGGCTGTGTATCAGCAAACGAATATCGGGCATTTTGGGCTGGCCCTCGAAGAATACGCGCACTTCACCTCCCCGATCCGTCGCTATCCGGATCTTCTGGTGCATCGCGCCATCAAAGCGGCGGTGCTGCCGCAATCGCCCTCCGGGCATCGATACTCGACGACCGAGCTGCAGACGCTGGGAGCCGAGACATCGCAACGCGAACGGCGCGCCGACGACGCATCGCGCGACGTCATGGGTTATCTCAAGTGTCTGTACCTACAGCCCCGGGTCGGCGAGATCTTCGAGGCCACCATCACCAGTGCCCTGGAGTTCGGCTTGTTCGTGCAGTTGAAAGA
>JALYIW010000093.1 GCA_030775625.1 Pseudomonadota bacterium
GGCTTCATGATATGGCACAGTACCGGAAAAACGCCGTGCCGCGCAACACTTTCAATGGTGGCACGGTACAGCCTAAGGTATTTGCCTAATCCCGAAAATTACCCTTTTGCGGACTTTAGAACGGGCCGAGTTTTTCACCCGCGCTCAATCTGGGATACGCATCCAGGAGGTCGGGTATCGTCGCACTCTCGGCGAGTTTGCGCAGCTCGATGCGCTCGGTCCTCGCTGGCCCTCAATGGTGCCAGGATCATTCAATCGGGCTGCTATCCACGGACTCGGGCGCGGCCGAAACTTCCGTTACCATCCACAGGTCCCCGCGGCGGCCCGGTGCCCCGCCCGTGGTAGAATTGCAATGCGTTTTCCAGCATGATCGAAGTCCTCCCCTCCATCCTCTCGGCCGATTTTGCGCGCCTGGGCGAAGAAATAGCCAAAGTCGAGCGCGCCGGCGCATCGTTCTTGCATGTCGACATCATGGACGGCCACTTCGTTCCCAACATCAGCATCGGAATTCCAGTGGTCGAGTCCGTCCGCAAAATCACGCGCCTCAAGCTTGACGTTCACCTCATGATTTCCGACCCCGACAAGTACGTGGCCAGCTTCATCCGTGCCGGCGCCGACTATGTGCTGGTCCACCAGGAGGCCTGCCGCCACCTCGATCGGACGCTGCGCCTCATCCGCAGCGAGGGCGCCCGTCCCGGAGTTGTCCTGAATCCCGCCACGCCCATTGGTATGATTAGCGAAGTGCTCGATCTGGTGGATCACGTGCTCGTCATGAGCGTCAATCCCGGATTCGGGGGCCAGGCGTTCATCCCGAATGCGCTCAAGAAGATTCAAGCGCTCGCGTTGCGCCGTAAAGAGTTAGGATTGGATTTCGCCATAGAGATCGATGGAGGCGTAACGCCCCACAATGCCGCTGAGATCGCCCGCAGCGGGTGTGACTGGCTGGTAGCAGGGTCGTCGATTTTTCACACTCCCGACCCTGGCCAGGCATTCATCGAATTGCAGCGCGCGGCGCGCGACGCCGTGCTCATAAAGGTTTAATCTATAAGGTTGGATATGGCTCGATACTTCTTAGTCGTAATCATGCTGGCGGGTCTGTTGACGTCTTGCGGTTTCCGCCGCAAGAAGTACGACGATCCTATTACCAAAAACACCAAACAACCCGACAAGGTTTTGTTTGATAAAGCGATAGACGACATCGAACACGGCCGTTACGAAATCGCGCGCATCACTCTTAACACTCTGATCAACACCTACGATCAGAGCGAGTTTCTCGCCAAAGCCAAGCTCGCCGTCGCCGACAGTTGGTTTCGCGAAGGTGGCACCGCGAGTCTCGCCCAGGCTGAAGCCGAGTACAAGGACTTCATTTTGTTTTATCCCACCATGGAAGAGGCCGCCGAATCGCAGCAGAAAATCTGCATGATCCACTACCGGCAAATGGATAAGGTGGATCGCGACCAGACCCAGGCCATACGCGCCGAGGACGAATGCCGCCAGCTCATGGTGCAGTTTCCCAATAGCAAGTATGTCGACGAAACCAAGCAGCTGCTGCGCAACGTCCAGGAGGCTATCGCCGAGGGCGAATACTTGGTGGGCGATTTTTATTTCACGCGCGGCGACAATTCCGCGGCCGCCAACCGTTTAAGCCATGTCGTCGAACAATACCCGCTCTATAGCAAGGCCGACCTTGCGTTGTGGCAAATGGGGCAATCCTACGGGCGTCTCGGCACTCGATTCCGAAAGCAGGAAGGCGAAGCCTACTCGCGCATCGTGCGCGACTATCCTCTGAGCGACTACGCCGACGACGCCGCCGCCAAGCTCAAGGATCTCGAATTTCCCGTTCCGCAGCCGGATAAAGGGGCCGTCGCTCGCATGCAGTTTGAGAGAGAGCATCGCGAAAAGCCCGGCATTGTCTCGCGCAGCACGCTGTTCTTAAGGCGCGGTCCGGATATGAGCACCGCCGCGCATTCCGGTGACCCGGCCATGACCAGTCTGCGGCCCTCCGTTCCACCCTTGGTCCCGCAAGCCGCCGGCGCCGGAGCAGCCTTTAGCGGCGATGTGACCGCGACCACCGTCGGCAATTCCACCGCGCTCGATACCCAGCCCGACGCTCGCTCCAATCCGCCCGCGCAGGGCGGTGCGGCTGCGGCAACACCGGCAGCTCCCAACCCAGCCGCCACTCCCGCTGCATCCGCC
>JALYIW010000094.1 GCA_030775625.1 Pseudomonadota bacterium
TTCGGCACGCAACTCTGGCGCGGCGTCACCATGACGGAGATCTTGATGTACTGGGGCGGTGACGAGCGCGGCAATGATTTTGCGTCGCCCCGGGCGGATTTCCCATGGTGCGTGCCGATCGCCACCCAAACATTGCACGCAGCCGGCGCCGCCATGGCATTCAAGGTGCGCAAGGAAGCGCGTTGCGCGCTCGCCTATATCGGCGATGGGGGAACTTCCGAGGGGGCTTTTTATGAGGCGCTAAATCTGGCGGGGGTGCGCTCCCTGCCCGTGGTGTTCGTCATCGTCAACAACGGCTGGGCAATCTCCGTGCCGGTGGCTTCGCAAACAGCCACGCAGACCTTGGCGCAAAAGGCCATCGGCGCCGGCATGCCGGGAGTACAGGTCGACGGCAACGATGTGTTCGCCGTTCGTGACGTGGTCGAGCGTGCGCTCGACGCGGCGCGGCGCGGTGCGGGACCGACGCTGATCGAAACGCTGACTTACCGCTTGAGCGATCACACCACGTCGGACGACGCATCGCGCTATCGGTCGGCGCAGGAGGTCAAAGACGCGTGGAATCTGGAACCCTTGATCCGCTTGCGCGAATTTTTGGTCAAGGCCGGCGCTTGGGATTCCGAAAAAGAAAAGGCGCTGCACGAGGCATGCACGCGCAAGGTGGAAACCGCCGTGAGCGAATATTTGTCCACGGCAAAGCAGTCTACCGACTCGATGTTCGATCACTTATTTGCGAAATTGCCGGCACAGCTGCGAGAGCAACGCCTCAAAGCCCGCAGATACGCCTCGAAATCCATCGGACACTGATGGCGAAAGTAACCATGGTGGAAGCCATCGCGATGGCGCATGGCTGGGAAATGCAGCATGACCAATCCGTCGTCGTGATCGGGCAGGACGTGGGCGCCAATGGCGGCGTATTTCGCGCCACGGCCGGCCTTCAGCAACGCTTCGGCAGCGATCGAGTACAGGACACACCGCTCGCCGAAGCGACCATTGCGGGTATGTCGGTGGGAATGGCCACCCATGGCCTTAAACCGGTGGCGGAAATTCAGTTCATGGGGTTTCTATACCCCGCTCTGGATCAGATCGTGAATCACATGTCGCGCATGCGCAATCGAACCCGCGGGCGGCTCACCTGCCCAGTCGTCATTCGAACTCCGCACGGCGGAGGCATCCATGCTCCCGAGCATCACTCCGAAAGCACCGAAACGATGCTCTGCCACATTCCGGGCATCCGCGTCGTTTGTCCGTCCTCGCCGGCCCGCGCTTACGGTCTGCTGCTGGCGTCCATCCGCGATCCGGATCCTGTGATGTTCTTAGAACCCGTGCGTCTGTATCGCGCCATGCGTCAGGAAGTCAACGACGATGGCCAAGCATTGCCGCTCGACGTGTGCTTCACCCTGCGCGAAGGCAGTGACGTGACCCTGGTGACGTGGGGAGCGATGACCATCGAGACGCTGCGAGCCGCCGCCGAACTGGAGAGCCGCGCCATCAGCGCCGAGGTCATCGACCTCGCGACTTTGAGTCCGATCGACATCGAATCCATCCTGGTGTCGGTGGCCAAAACCGGTCGACTCGTGATCGTTCACGAGGCGGCGCGCAATGTGGGCGTCGGCGCGGAGATTGCCGCGTTGGTCGCCGAGCATGGCCTGTACGATCTGCAGGCTCCGATTCAGCGGGTCGCGGGTTTCGACACCATCATGCCGCTGTTCAGGTTGGAGTACGACTACATTCCGAGCGTTCAACGGATCATCGATGCCGCGGAACTGACTTTCGCGGACTAGAGGCTGCCTCATGAGTACATTCAAGCTTCCAGATTTGGGCGAAGGTCTGGCAGAAGCCGAAATCATCGAATGGCACGTCAAGGTGGGCGATCAAGTGCGCGTCGATCAGCCCATGGTGTCGGTGGAAACCGCCAAGGCGGTGGTCGAGGTGCCGGCGCCTTATGGTGGCTTGGTGACTGCCTTGCACGGCGCACCCGGTGACATCGTGCTCACAGGAGCACCGCTCATCGATTTCGATTCCGGCACCGTGGTCGGCAGCATGCCCGCGACCAGCGAGGAGGAACTCGTCGAATCGGTTTCGGTGGGCATCGCCCGTAGCCGGACCGAGAATGGCGGCAGTCGTGCCGTGCCGGCCGCTCGTGCGTTGGCAAAGCGCCTGAGCGTGGACTTGGGCGCCTTGCAGGGCAGCGGCCGCGGCGGTTTGATCAGCCTTGACGACGTTTTGCAACACGCCAATCTCACTGCTGCCGCAAAGGGATCGCCCACCGCCGCCGAAACCGCGGCCTCCCCCGCAGCGCGGGCCATCGCCGCCGCAACTCCCGCGGACGGCATCGTCGAGCCTTTGCGCGGCGTGCGCCGTGCCATGGCGCAAAGCATGTCGCTGTCGCGCGATCATGTGGCCGGAAGCACGGTGTGCGATGACGCCGACATCCATCACTGGACGCAACGTGGCGACTACATGCAACGGCTCATGCGCGCCCTGATCTGCGCGTGGCGGGTCGAGCCCGCATTGAACGCCTGGTACGATTCGTCGACGCAGTCGCGCATCCTCGTGGGTCATATCGACCTCGCGATCGCCGTCGACACGCCCGGCGGGCTGATCGTTCCCGTGGTGCGCAACATCGAAAGCAAAACTCCCGCAGCGCTGCGAGCGGATATTGTCCATCAAAAGGAGGCTGCGCACCGGCGCAGTACTCCCGCGGAAGACCTGCGCGACTTCACGTTGATGTTGTCCAATTTCGGTACTCTCGCGGGCCGCTATGGAATTCCGCTGGTGGTCCCGCCCGCGGTTGCCATCCTCGGCGCAGGCAAGGTGCGCGCGGACGCCGTGGTGGCCGCGGGCGCCGTGGTGGCGCACCGCCGCATGCCGCTCTCCTTGAGTTTCGATCACCGCTGCATCACGGGCGGGGAAGCGTGCCGTTTCTTGGCGTCAGTCATTGCCGATCTCGAAAAGCCAGACTAACGCCGGGACTCCATCATGTACCAGGCTTCCTCGCAACAGCATCGCCGAATCGTGGCCGCCGCCGTACGCTCCTCGATTCGCCCTCCCGAATCCATGCGCAAGGTCGATTGGCCGCGTTTCTTGCAGACCTATTACGCCAATGTCGACACCCGAGATCTTGCCGCACGCCAGCCCGCGGAGCTTGCCGGCACAGCACTGTCCCACTTGATGTTCGCCCGACGGCGGCGGCGATCGGCGTCGGTGCGCGTATTCAATCCCACGCTTCGCGAGCATGGATTCGCCTCACCGCACACCATCATCGAGATGGTGAACGACGACATGCCCTTTCTCGTCGATTCCATCGGTCTCGCGCTGACGCAACGGGCAATGACCCTGCATTTCTTGACGCACCCGGTATTCGCAGTGACTCGGGACCGCTCAGGCGTCTTGCTGTCCCTGCGAGAACGCAGCGACGCGCCCCAACACAAGGGTCTGCGCTTGGAATCCTTCCAGCACATCGAGGTGGATCGCATAGTCGATGCCGCGGTGCTTGCCGCCCTTGCCGCGCAGATCGAACGCAGCATGCGAGATGTACGCGTCGCATGTGCCGACTGGAGCAGGATGCAAAACGCCGCGCACCAGGCGGCGCAGGAGTTGAGTTCCCTGAGTGCAGGGTTCGACCCGAATGACTTGAGCGAAGCGTCGGCGCTCCTCGGGTGGATGGAAAATCGGCACTTCACCTTCCTGGGCTATCGCGAATACCGCTTGCAGGGCGGCGAAGGCAGGGAAGTGCTACGCGCCATCGAGGAGACCGGGCTCGGCATTTTGCGGCGTGGCCATCGCCAACCCGACATCAAGAATCGCATTCAGGCGAAGGATATCCGCCGCCAAAGCCGGTTGCGCGACATCATCCTCGTAACCAAGGGAAATTTGCAATCGAGCATCCACAGGCCCGGATATTTAGACTATGTTGGCGTCAAACATTTCGACGCCAACGGGCGGCTGATCGGCGAGAAGCGCTTTCTCGGGCTATGGACTTCGGCCGCGTACAGCAGCAATCCACGGGACATCCCGCTGCTGCGCCACAAAGTGGCGCAAGTAGCGGAGCATTTTGCGCTGGCGCCCGACAGCCATGACGGCAAGGCCCTGCAGCACATTCTCGATTCCTTTCCGCGCGATGAATTGTTTCAGGCAACCGTCGCCGAATTGATTCGCATCGTCACCGGTATATTCGGCTTGCAAGAGCGTCCGCGGGTGCGTGTGTTGGCGAGGCGGGATGCATTTCACCGGTTCTATTCGTGCCTGGTATTCGTGCCGCGCGAGAAATACAACACGCTGGTTCGGCAGCGCATCGAAAAGGTCATTGGCGAAGCATGTTCGGCATTCGATATGGAATCTCAGGTGCAAATCGCCGAGTCGAATCTCGCCCGCATCCACATCGTTGCCCGAACCGATCCCGCCGAGCAAGCACGCATCGATGTGGAGGCGCTCGAAAAACGCGTGGCCGCGGCCGTTCGCTCCTGGCTCGATTCGTTCAAGAGTGCATTGCTGGCGCGCTTCGATGAGGCATATGCGCTGCAGTTGTTCGAAAAATATGCCCAAGCCTTTCCTGCTGCGTACACCGAAGACTTCCAGGCACAGAGCGCCGCGCTCGACGTAGCCTTTCTCGAGGCGCTGGAGAAGCAACCGTCGCGTCTGCATTTGGATATCTATAGAGCCGAACCGCGGCGCAAAGACAAATTCTTCCTGAAGATATTCCGCGGCCAGGATGCCATTCCGATTTCCGACCTGCTGCCCATGCTCGAAAACATGGGGCTCAAGGTAATCGCCGAGCGGCCCTATGAATTGGAGTTTGCCGCGGGGCGCCGCGCCTGGATTCAGGACCTCGAACTGGTGATGCGCTCGGTTCCCGTGTCGCAGTTCGAAGTTTTGGAGCGCGACATCAAGAGCGCCTTCACAGCCGTGTGGACCGGCCTCATGGACAGCGACAGTTTCAACCAATTGACCCTGTCGGCAGGCGTACCTTGGCGCATCGTGACGGTGCTGCGCGCCTACTGTCACTATTTGCTGCAGAGCGGAATTCCCTTCAGTCAGGGATACATCGCGCAGGTACTGGTGAACAATGCGGCCATCGCCAAACTGCTGGCCGATTTGTTCGTCACCAGATTCGATCCGCAAGTTTCGCAAACGGCGCGGCAAGGCGCGCTGACGCGCCTCGACGGCCGAATTCGCGCCGCGCTCGAGCAAGTGGCGCGTTCGGATGAGGACCGCATTCTCAGGGCCTTTTGGAATGCGCTGGCGGCGAGCGTGCGCACCAACGCGTACCAAACCTTGGGCTCGGGCCAACCGAAGGAATATCTGTCCTTCAAAATCGAAAGCCAACAATTACGCGAACTGCCGCTGCCGAAGCCTTTGTTCGAGATATTCGTGTTCTCGCCGCGAATGCAAGGCGTACATCTGCGGATGGGCTATGTCGCGCGTGGCGGCATTCGCTGGTCGGACCGGCCCGAGGATTTTCGCACCGAAATTCTCGGACTCATGAAAGCGCAGCATGTGAAGAATACGGTGATCGTTCCGGTGGGTGCCAAAGGCGGCTTCGTGGTCAGGCGCATGCCCGCCGAGCGCGAGGCACAACAAGCCGAAGTGATTGCCTGCTACCAGACGCTCATCCGCGGATTGCTGGACATCACCGATAATATCGTCGGCGATAAAATCATGCCCCCCGTCTCGGTGGTGCGCCACGACCGCGATGACGCATACCTGGTGGTGGCCGCCGACAAGGGCACCGCAACCTTTTCGGACATCGCCAACGCAATTTCCGAAGAATATGGTTTTTGGCTGGGCGATGCCTTTGCCTCCGGCGGATCGGCCGGCTATGACCACAAGAAAATGGCGATCACCGCCCGCGGCGCCTGGGAATGCGTGAAACGTCACTTCCGCGAAATCGGAGTCGATATTCAGACCCAAAACTTTACCGTTACGGGAATCGGCGACATGGCGGGCGATGTTTTCGGCAATGGAATGCTGCAATCGCCGCATATTCGTCTGGTGGCCGCGTTCAATCACATGCATATCTTCATCGATCCGCAACCGGATCCGGCCCGCTCGTTTCGCGAACGCGAACGGCTGTTCAATATGCGGCGCTCCAGCTGGGACGACTACTCGCGCGCGGTGATCTCAAAGGGCGGCGGAGTATTTTCCAGAAGCGCGAAAACCCTGACCCTTTCGCGTGAAGCACAGGCGCTGCTCGAACTGCCCGCGCAAGTCACCCCAAACGAAGCGATCAAGGCAATTCTCAAAGCGCACGTGGATCTTTTCTGGAACGGCGGGATCGGCACATACGTCAAAGCCACCTTCGAGAGCCATACCGATGTGGGCGACCGCAGCAATGACGCCGTGCGTATCGATGCCCGGGAATTGAATTGCAAGGTGATCGGCGAAGGCGGCAATTTAGGACTTTCGCAGCTCGGACGCAGCGAATTTGCACTGCGCGGCGGCAGGCTCAACACCGACTTCATCGACAACTCCGCCGGCGTCAACTGCTCGGACGTCGAAGTGAACCTGAAGATTCTCCTGAACGGCGCGGTCCTCGCTAAGGAGATCACCCGCGCCGAACGCGATCGTCTGTTGGTGCGGATGACCCGAGAGGTGGCGGGGCTGGTACTGCGCAACAACTACCTCCAGAGCCAGGCCATCAGCACCGTCGAATTCCGCTCGAAAGACCGTTTGAGCGAAAGCGCCTATGTGATTCGGGCCCTCGAACGATCCGGCGACTTGAATCGTTCCCTGGAATTTCTGCCGACCGATGAAGAAATCGCCGAGCGCCGCAAGGCGGCCGAGGGTTTGACGCGCCCAGAACTGGCGATCACCTTAAGCTACGGCAAGATCTGGTTGTATAAATCGCTCATCGCTTCCAATGTGCCCGAAGATCCCTACTTATCCACGGAACTCGCGCGTTACTTTCCCACTCCGGTGCAAAAGCGCTTCGCGGCCCGGCTGAAGCGGCATCGCCTGCGGCGCGAGATCATTGCGACCTCGATCGCCAATAGCTTGATCAATCGCATGGGTCCGGTATTTCCGGTGCGCGCACAGGATGATACGGGCGCGGATCCGGCCGCCATCGCCCGCGCCTATAGCATTGCGCGCGAGGTATTCGCGGTTCGAGATATCTGGGCGCAGATCGAAGCCCTGGACAATCGAATACCCGCCGCCGTCCAGTACACGGCGATGTTTCAGACCACGCGCTTGCTGCGGCACATGACGTACTGGCTGTTGGAGAACCGGCGCGGCGACCTCGACATCGAACCCGCCGTTTCGCGCTATGCGGTCAAGGTGACGGAATTGTTCCTCGAACTGCCCGGTGTTCTCAGCGCCACGGAGCAGGCGCGGCTGGGTATCCTTCGGTCGAAGCTCATCGAGCAGCATGTGCCGGAGCGGCTCGCCGCGCGAATTGCTTCTCTCGAGACCCTGCACTGTGCCCTGGACCTGGCCGAGGTTGCCATGACCGCACGCTTAAGTATCGGCTACGCCGCCAAAGCGTATTTCGATATCGGCGAGCGCATAGGCCTCACCTGGGTGAAGGAACAAATCGAAAGCCTGGCGGCGGAGGGTCATTGGCAGGCCGTCGCGCGCGGTACATTGCGTGATAATTTGTACGCGTTGCAGCGCAAAATCACGGGCGCGGTGCTCGCGGACAAGGCAAGAGAGGCAGCCTCGCGGGTGGATCGATGGGTGAGCCGCCATGCGACTTCCATCGATTCGCTGAAGCGCGTCATCCTCGACCTGCGCACCGGGCCTGCGCCCGATTTCGCCACCCTCTCCGTCGCCATACAAGCCATCAGACGGCTAGCCCAGGATTGAAGAGGACTTACCCCTAGGACCATGAAGTGACATCGAATCCCACAAATTTCGGCCCAGATTATTTGCAAAATCGCATCGCCGGGGAATTCACGCTGGCGAAACACATAGGCGTGCTCGTCGAATCGGCTGAGGATGCCACCGTCATTTTGCGCGCGCCGCTGACCCCGAACTCCAACTACAAGGGAACCGCCTTCGGCGGCAGCTTGTATTCGGTGGCGGTTCTGACGGGTTGGGCATGGGTCACTCGATATCTGGCAAGCCGGGACCTCGCCGCCGATGCGGTGATTCAGGAATCCAACATGCGTTTCCTGGTGCCGGTTCGCGGCGAGTTGCGAGCCCGCGCCGCGGCGCCGTCGGATCTACAGATCGACAAATTTCGTAAAATGCTGCAGCGTGCGGGTCGTGGACGAATTCGCCTGCAAGTGGACATTCATTGCGAAAACGCCTTGTCCGCCCAATTCGACGGCGTGTTCGCCGCGGCTGTGCGGCAATAGGAGAAAGCGAAATGCCCGGAAAATTGCTCTTGGTTCGACATGGTCAAAGCATTTGGAACGTCGAGAACCTCTTTACGGGCTGGCATGACGTCGACCTGAGTGAACTGGGCCGCCAGGAAGCCGCGCAAGCCGGACGCGAATTGATGCGCGAGAAGTTCGAGCCGCACATCGCATTCACTTCAGTGCTGAAACGCGCCATTCGCACGCTTTGGCTGATTCTCGACACCACCGACCGGATGTGGACTCCGGTCGAGCGCAACTGGCGGCTCAATGAAAGGCATTACGGGGCGTTGCAGGGGCTCAATAAAGAACAAACGGTGGCCAAGCACGGGGAGGCCCAGGTCAAGATCTGGCGTCGCAGTTACGATGTTCCGCCGCCGCCGTTGACACTGGATGATCCGCGTCATCCGCGCTTCGATCCCCGCTATGCCGACGTCAGCCTAGGCTCGCTGCCCGCGGCCGAATCGCTCAAAGACACCCTGTCGAGGGTCCTGCCCTATTGGGAGTCGCGTATCGTTCCCGAGCTGCGAGCCAATAAAAACGTGCTCATCGTCGCGCACGGCAACTCGTTGCGCGCGCTGGTCAAAATGCTCGACATGATGTCCGAGAGCGACATCGTGGAGTTCAACATACCAACCGGGGTGCCGATTCTGTATGACCTGGACGAACAGCTGTTGCCCATCAGTCGTCGATTTCTCGGCGACCCGGACGCCGTCTCTGCCGCTCAAGAGGCGGTACGCCGGCAAACCGAGAAAAAATAAGCCGGTGAATCCCTGCGCTCGGCATGCCTGCACGCGACTGCGGCGGGCAGCTCACGAGTCGGGTGCGATCGCCACCCTAAGACCGGAGAGCGCGTCGGTAAAATCGACTTGGCAGGACAATCGCGAAGTCGCTTGCTTGAAATCCGGCAGTTCTCGAAGCAAGTCCAATTCATCACCGTGCGGTTGCGGTAGGCGAGCCGCCCAGCTTGCATCGACGTACACATGGCATGTCGCGCAGGAGCACAGGCCCCCGCAGATTGCAGCGACGCCGTAGTCGAGTTCGCGCAGAATCTCCATTAGCTTAAGGCCGGGCTTTGCCTCGATTTCATGTTCTTTTCCATCCCGGTCCACTACGATCATCCGCGCCATAGATATCTCCGTTGAATATTCCCCGGATGGGGGTTATCGCTTGGGGCCGGTAGTGTGCCGGAAGTTCCTCGGGTCGACTACTCGAGCCGATCATTTGAACCGATCGCAAGGCGGGCCGCCAGCAGGCGGGCGCGGACTGAAACGCCGTCCGCCGCGGGGTCAACCCGTCGCATGCCTGGCTGCCGCTTTAAGTAAAGTGCGTTCCACAATAGGCAGACGTAGTCGTATAGCCAGCACAGCAGCGCCAGGCGCTGCCGTTGGTGGGGGCTCGGCTCGTGTCCCGTGTAAATCGTCAAGAGTTCATGCGAAATATCGTGCTCGAGGTCATTGTTGGCGATCCATCCCGCCAGGTCCCACAGCGGATCCGCAGCGTGTGCGTACTCCCAGTCCAGGAGCACCAGCGAGGGTTCCGACTCCGAGCAGCCTCCCCCGTCGGGGATTTTCTCGATCAGATTAAGAGTGTGCAGGTCGCCGTGGCACAGTACGCAAGGGACGCCGGGCAAACGCGCAAGCTCAGCCAAGCGTGCGTCCGCGATCGCCCTGAGTGCGGCGCCGCCCGGCGCAGCAATGCCCGCCCGCAACGCCGCGGTTGCATACTGATCGATCCAATTCAGCGGACTTCTGACGCGCGTCGGGACCGGCATCGGTAAGCCATGGATTCGGCGCACCAGGTCGGCGATGCGCCGCAGATAGGCGTCCTGGCTCACTAGCGCCGGAGTCCAAAAACGCCCCTCGACCCAGCGCGAAATCAAAATTCCCCGCGGCGGGTCGAAGTATTCCACCGTAGGCGCAAGGCCTGCATTCGTGGCGCAGCCGAGCACCTGCGCCTCCCACACTCGATCGATACCGAGATCTCGCCCGCGCGGCGGTGAGAACCGCAACGCATAGGCAGTGCCCCCCCGAACGACGCGATAAGTCTCGTTGAAGGAGCCCCCGCCCAAGGAATGAATGTCCGGCGTACCTGCACCTGGCACGAAGCGCGCCGCCAGCAGCTCGATCTCACGCCGCCGCATGGAGTCCCGGCTCCAGCGTGCGGCGCCATTGCCGCATCCCGACGACGATCAAGACCAGGTAGAAGGCGAACAGCAACATCGTGAAATACAAGTGACGCGTGAAATACAAGCACAGGCTGACGGAATCGATGACCAGCCACCAGTGCCAATTCTCATAGACCTTGCGGGCGACCAGGTAGGTGGCGAAAACGCTCGACCATGTCACCATGGAGTCGACGAACGGCCATGCCGCCGGTGTGAACCGCCGCAGGAAATAGCAGCTGACCATGGATAGGCCAACGATGCAGAGTACTCCGGCGCCGTGGCGCGCAAGGGGCCAGCGGCACACGGTCAAAGCGGCGCCGCCCTTGCCGTGTTGCCACTGCCAAAATCCGTAGACGGCCATGGCAGCGTAAAAGACATTCAAGGCCGACTCCATGTACAGCCTGGCGCCGTAGAGTACCCACACATACAGGCAAGAGCTGACGAAGGCGGCGACCCAACAACTGAGGCGCTGCCCAATCGCCAACACAAGATACGACACCGCCAGAACGGCTGCGATGATTTCGATCACCGACGGCGCTAAACGCGGCTGGCCGCATCCGGCGCAGCCAAGCCCGGCAGCACTTTCAGCACGAATACCAATTGCGGACCGTCGGTGGCGGCGCGCGCCATCTCTTGCGTGAGGACCGCCATCATGTGCTCGAGCTCGCCCCAGATTTGGGTCGCCAGTGCATTGGTCCGAACGATCAAGCCGGGACGCGTGTTGAGCCGATCGATGAACGCCTGAATGGCCGCCCGGTAGTCCCCCACCAACGGGTACATGCTAATGTCTACAGCCGCACGCATATGAATTTACCCCACTCCCTACGCCGGGATTAACCGGGTCAGGTTCAACGGGTTCGCAGGCTCGATCGAGTATTCGATGTCCCGCGTCTCAGGCCCTCAAAGACCACCCCAAGGCTCACAGAAGTGTAGCCTGATGCGCGAATGCGTGCAAAACTTACGCGACGGACTTGCCGTAAACTGCGGAGACATTTTTGCGCATTTTCCAAGTTGACGCGTTCACCCCCACTCGCTTCACGGGCAATCCGGCAACCGTGGTCCTCGACGCCGACGGCGTGGGCGATGCCGCCATGATGGCGATTGCCCGCGAGTTCGCGCATGCGGAAGTCGCCTTCGTGCTGCCGGCGGCCGGCGCGGATCATGAGGTGCATTTGCGTTTTTTCAATGCGCGCAAAGAAGCGCCGTTCGTGGGGCACGCGACTTTGGCGGCCCATGCGGTGCTACTCGCGCTGGGTCGCCGCGGCATGGGTATGGTTCGGCAGCACTCAGGCACCGGCATCATCGAGGTCACGGCGCATGTGGCACAAATCGCCAATGGCCCACAAACGTTCATCGAATTCCGCCAAACGGTTCCCGAGTTGGGCCCTCCCCTACCCTTCAAAACCACGCTGCGAGTCGCGGAGGCTCTACGCCTTCCTGCGACCCAACTGCATGAAACCATGCCGGCAAGAATCGCCCGCAGGGGCAGCAGCCGGCTTCTGGTGCCGATTGCGGACGCGCGCCAACTGGACAATTTGGCGCCGAATTTCGACACTCTCGTAGCGCTCGGGCTGGAACTCGCGACCGAAGGATTCTTCGTGTTCGCGCTGGATAGAAATCGGGATGAGCTGTCGACCGAAGCGCGCATGTTCTGCCCGGCGCTCGGTATTCCCGAGGATCCCGTCAGCGGCAATGCGCACGCGATGTTGGCGGCATACCTGTGGGACCTCGGACAATTTGGCAAAAATACCACGGGCTTCATCGGCCACCAGGGCAGGCAGATGAATCGTCCGGGACAAGTGACCATACGGCTCGAGGTTGGACAAGGCGAGCTGGTGGCCGCGCACATCGGCGGTGCCACCGTGATCGTCAGCGAAGGCACCATCGCGATTTAACTCTGCCAAATCGCGGCGAAGGTTTTGCTACTTCGGCGCGGCCGAAGCAGAAACCGCGGGCGGCGCCGCGAGATCCAGCTTCAATGCCATCGCCAATGCATCGATATTCGTCTTCACTTGCCTTGCAGTGGCCACGGCTTCCTCGAGATTATCGGATGCGAACGCCGCTTGCGCCTTGGACCAGAGTAAGATCACCTCGCCCACGCCGGACCTGGCCGCGTCGAGATCGATGCCCGCCGCCAGTTTTTTGCTGGATTTCTTGCTCAGCAAATCGATGCGGCTTTGAATCGCGGTCATATCATTCGGCAGCGCGCCCGCGAGCCCGATCCACACCTCTTCCAGCGCCTTGAGGATTTGGTCTTTCTTGGCGGCCGCGGCCATCGCCAGACCCTGAGCGGCGCTCAATACCGCGGGCCCGTTCATGGCAACTCCGGCGTAGTCTCGTTTGCCGTAGTCTACCTTTAACGCCCCGAGCTTGGATTGCACATCGGCCAGCTCATCGGGGACGTACTTTGCCGCCTCGCCCGAGGCAGCCATCACGGTGGTCTCGATGTCGGCCAGCAGTTTTGCCGCTGACCCTTTCTGACCGGAACATGACGCCACCGCGACGGCCGCGATCAACAGCAGGGCATGGCGACCGATCCGTTTATAAAGCGGCATTCACAACTCCGGTGCGGAGGACATGCCGGCGATTCTAGCTCATTTCCCGCCGCGCGCGTTCCAACCACTCGGCCTGCGCCTTGCGATAATGCGCCGGACCGAGTTTGGCGCCATCCAATAATTCTTTCAATATGCGCCGGGCGTCCTGCATTTTGCCGCGGCGCTTCAATAGCAAGCCATAGCGCAATCGCGCCTCCGCACCGGGATATCCAGGTGCAATCTTGGCATAGACGCTTTCCGCCTCGTCCAGCGCATCCAGCGAATCGAGAGTGCGCGCATACAAGAGCTGCGCATCGGCGGACTTGAACTCCGGATTGTGCGCGGCAAGGCGTTCCAGTGTGCGGCGCGCGGCGACAAAGTCCCGCTTGGCGAATTGCGCCTGCCCCAATCCCAGCAATAGCGGCGGATCATGCTCGAAAATGCCTTTCAGGCCGCCTTGGTATATCTCGATTGCCGCGTCGTACTGCGACCGCTGTAACAGTTCTTCCGCCAGCCGGCGCCGCGCGTCTACATTTCCGGATATCTCCACCTCGGCAGAGGCGCGGCGTAAGTCGCGATCCGGGTCGATCATTCGTACCATGCCTGATTGAGCGCCCCGGGCAATCCGGCTGCCGAATAAGTCGGGCAGTATTTCCACCACCGAATAGGCAAGCGCGCCGACCAGCGGCAGCAAAGCAATGGCCATGATCCAGAGCATGCTGCGCCCCGTCCTGATGACGTGAACGATCAACCCTGCCTGGATGGCAATCGATAAAATCGAAATGGCGAACAAGGACAGGTCTCCGGTCGTCACGCCCAGGGCGTCACAGCGTCTATTGTAGCCGCACACTCAAGTGGCGGAATAAGCATCCACTACGGTTGCGCGCCGATCATGTAAACGCAGGCCCTGCGTCATGCCGCGCGGCAGGTCTTCGGGATGATGCACGGCGATGATCAAGCTGAACTTTTTCATCAGTTTCTCGAGCAGGCGCTTCATGACCGCGCGTTGCGTGGGGTCCAGGCCCGTCAGGGGCTCATCGAGCAACAAGATGCGTGGGTTCGCTGCCATAGCCCGCGCGATGAGCGCGCGGCGCAGTTGGCCGTATGACAGTTCGCGCGGTCGCCGCTCGGCAACCGACCAAAGACCGAAGAATCTGAGCCAGCGCGCCGCCGCCTTGCGATCACGCGCGTGGGGCTCATCGACCAAGCCGATGCTGGCGTGGCGCCCGCTCGCCACCAAATGCAGCACGCTAATGTCGATGGCGTAATCGCTTTGCAGTTCGGGCGAGACGTAGCCCACCTGTTTCTTCCATTCCGAGATCGGCGTGCCGGCAGGAAAGCCCGCACGCACGATGCGGCCACCCAAAGCCGGCGCCAAGTCGCCATACAGCAACTTAAGAAAACTGGATTTTCCGGCGCCGTTCGCCCCATAAATCGCCCAGTGCTCATGTTTTTTCAACTGCCAATCGAGATCGCGCAGTACGGGATGGTAGTGGACGAATAGCGAGACCCGGGACAACTGCACGAGTATCGAACCGCTCGCCTTGACCTTGACCTTGACCTCGCCCTTGACCTCGGCCTCGGCCTTGGGCTTGGCTTTGACCACGCGGGGCCGCGCTTTCTCGTTCGCACGCGCCGCGAGCGTCGCGAGGTCCGATGTACGAATGCGTCTGATCGCGGTCACCTGCCCGGCCGACAGTTCGACCAGGTAACGTGTGCCGCGCGGTACGTCCATTGTTCGATGGGCGGTCGCCACCCAAGCTTGGCCGCGACGGCGGGCGGCCTCGAGAACCGCGTCAATGCGCCGTCGGAAGGCGGCGTCCAGACCGTTGTAGAGTTCGTCGAGCAGCAGCCAGTCGGGATCTTGCACCAGGGCGCGGGCCAATAGGACAAGACGCTTCTGCCCATAGGACAGCGACAAAAATTCCCGCGCCGCAAGCCGCTGCAAACCGCAAACGCGCAATATCGCGGTTACTCGCCGCAGTTCGCTCGGGTCGATCGGCCGAAGCAGCAAATCCGTCCTGCGTAGGCCGGTCGCGACCAAATCGCGCACGCTTAGATTCCACCCATAGCGTGCGTATTTATCTTGTTGCTCTGCGCCTATATAGGAAATGCGCAGCTTCGCCTCGATGAGATCCACCGGCAGCAGGCCCACTTTATAATGGCGTGCAGGCGGGCCGCTTTTATCGTTGCCTCGCGGAGTTGGCCACACATCGCCGCTCAGCAGCTTGAGGAGTTGTGTCTTACCCGCGCCATTGTCCCCGATGAGCGCCCACTGCTCTCCGGGCTGCAAACGCCAAGTGACCTCGTTCAACACCCATTTGCCGCCGCGCCGCACGCTCGATCGGTGCAGCGACATCGTCAGCCGGTCCGTCATAGGCCACTGACCCGCCAGACGCCATGGCTTTCACTTATGCGTCCTTCGCGCGCCAGTTTGATCAAATGCGCTTCCAACGTCAGCCGCGCCCAGCGATGCCGCTCGACGGCGACGTCGTCGTAAACCAGAGGCGTGAGGCTGTCGAGCGTGGCCGCTCCGGCGGCGCGCAAACTGCCCAAGACCTTGTTCTCGCGGGCCACGCGATGCTGGCGCAACGATGCGACGACCTCCTTGCCGCGCTCCATCAAGTGTCCGTGTCCCGGAGCGATGCGATCGAAACCGTAGGCGTTGAGCTTGTCGAGGGAGCGCAGGTACGCCGCCATGTCGCCGTCGGGCGGCAGAATCACCGGCGACACGCCTTCGAGCACATGATCGCCGGTGAACAGCAAACGTTGCTCTTCCAACAGATAACAAACGCAGTTGGATGCGTGCCCCGGCGTGTGAATCGCGATCAATCTGCAATCACCGAGGGTGAATTGTTCGCCGTCGGCCGGCAGATGATCCGGGGCAAACGTTTCATCTTGTCGGCCGTCCTGGGGAGCAGCCAATCCGATGACTCGCGCACCGGTGCGCTTGACGATTTGCGCGACCAAAGGCGAATGATCACGATGCGTGTGAGTCGTGACGACCCAGCGGATACTGGGACCGGCGGCCGCCAGAATGGCGTCCAGGTGCCGCGCGTCCTCCGGCCCCGGATCGAGCACCGCCACCTCGCCAGTGCCCAACAGGTAGGTGTTGGTTCCGGGGCCGGTCATGAGACCTGCATTGCCGGCGACGATTCGGCGCACCCCTTGGGCCAGGGTCACCGAAATCTCGGGAGTGAGGGGCGTACTATCCGGCAATGACTGAAGCCGAATCCTGGCTGCCGCGGGTCACCACCACGTCGGATGGCAATAGGGCGTCGGGGATCAAGTGAGGCAAGTCGCGATAGGCTGAATAAATAGGCGCGAAATCGCGGCTGTATGAGTCATGAAACAATTGTTCGAAGCTGTCGATGACAAAATAGGTTTTTTGATAGGCATCGATCAGGTAATCCGTGCGCATCACGCGTTCGAGATCGAATTCGATGCGGTGGGGAACCGGGCTTTCGACGCTGAAGCGTATTTCACCGGCGGAGGAAAGTATGCCCGCACCGTAAGCTTTGAGCTCACCGTCCGCCTTGATGAGGCCAAACTCCACACAGTACCAATACAGACGCGCGAGCATTTTTAGTGCGCCTTGGGCGGATGCCTTGCGTCCGGCAGCCCCATAAGCTTGGACGAAATCGGCGAAGACCGGATCGCACAACAACGGTACGTGACCGAAAAAATCATGGAAGGCATCGGGTTCGCTCAGATAGTCGACTTCCTCGGGGCCTCGCAGCCAGACGGTGACGGGGAAACGCCGCTCGGCCAAATGCGCAAAGAATTGCGCTTCGGGAATGAGTCCTGGAACGGCGACGATTTGCCAATCGGTCACGCTCTTCAATATCTCGCTGATCGCATCGAAGCGTGGAATTTTTCTTTCCAGATGTAGCGCACTCAAGCCCGCCAATACCTGCGGGGCACCGTAGCGCCTCACCAGGAGCAATTGCCGATCCAACAATTTGCCCCAGAGCTGATGTTGGGCAGGCGTGTAGGACGACCATTGCTGCTCGATGACGTAATCGGCTCCGGCGGCGGAGTAATCGCCTCGAAGGTTGATGGGCTTGGCGGCCGGTGCGTCGGGTAGTTCCATGGGCGTGACCTCGGTCTCATTTTGACATAGTTGCGATGAACGGCGGAGCGGCTACACTAAGGAGCATGTCCAAGTCACCGAACGCGCGCCGGATAGGTGGTCCTCTTGCCTGGGAGACTCTCGCTAGGCCCGATACCGAGCAATGCCAGCGATTCCTGGCCGAGTCCTTGTCCCTGCTGCTCGCCGATTTGCTGCGCTCGGTATTATCGGATGCCAGCCCCGCCCTGCCCGCGGATGAGGCCGCTGTCGAACGGTATCGAGATCTCGCCGATTCCCTGGCGGATGGCGAGCCACGGCGCCGCACCAGCGTGGGAATCACCCGCGCCGGCCTCGCAAAGCGGTGCGTGACCTGGCTCAAGTTGCTGTTGACGCCCCCGCCGAACGCGCCCGCAACCGCTGCCATGCGCGAATTCGTCGATGCGTTGGGCCTATTCCCGGCACTTTTCGATAGCGAACCCTCCGCCCGGTCGCGGCGCGCCCGGCTGACTTGGCTGCTGACCCACGACCGGCGCTTGGACGCCAGCACCCGGGAGGCTGCCACGGCTCTCATAGAGGCCTGCGAGCACCTAAGCGTGCTTCTATGGCCGGACGCCGAAACCGCCTAACGCGGCCGAACTAAACGCATTTAACAGTCAAACTGTGGATCAGGCGTATACTAGGCGGCTTGCTAGGCTGGAGTTTTCAAATGCAGACCCCCACAAAACGCGAATCTGACATGCCGACGGCCTCCGCCCCCGCCCCTGATAAGTCGCGCTTTACATTCCAAAAGCTGCTGCATCCGTTCACGGTCGAACGCGGCATCGTTACGCCCATCATTTGGTTTTTGCTCGATTGGCTGGTACTCGGTGTGGCCATCGCCAGTCTGCTGGTGGTCGAATCCTGGTGGGTCAAAGTGTTCGCCTCCTGTGTGGCGGCGCTGTGGATCGCCCGGCTGTTCGTCATTGGCCATGATGCCTGTCATGGCTCATACACGCCGAATAAGATCCTGAACAAATGGATCGGCCGAATTGCATTCCTACCGTCCTTGACGCCGTTCAGTCTTTGGGAGATCGGCCATAACCTAGCGCATCACGGCTTCACTAATCTGAAGGGCCGCGACTATGTGTGGACGCCCTATTCTCCCGCCGAGTTTGCCAAGCTGCCGTGGATTCGGCGCCGGCTTGAGCGCGTATACCGCAGCGGATTCGGACAGGGCGTCTACTACATGATCGAAATGTGGTGGAAAAAACTTTTCTTTCCCGGCCGCAAGCATGTGACGAGCCGGCGCACCAGCTACACCTGGGACAGCTTGCTGGTCGCCGGTTTCGGTCTTTTGTGGGTCGGTGGCCTGATCCTTTGGGGCATTTACAGCGGCAAGTCGATCTGGTCGCTGCTGATATTCGGCTTTGCCGTGCCGTTTTTCTTTTGGAATTGCCTCATGGGCTTCGTCATCTACGTGCAGCACACGCACCCTCGCGTGGCCTGGTACGAGCGGCGCGACGAGTGGAGCGCGAATGCGGGCTATGCGACCACGACGGTGCACATCAAACTCATGCGGCCTCTGGATGGATTGATCCATTACATTCTGGAGCACGGCGCTCATCACGTGAATATGGGAATTCCGCTGTACAGGCTCAAGGAAGCCCAAGCGCGGCTCAGCGCCACGCTGGATGAGCGGCTGAATTCGGAAGTGTTCTCCTGGCGTTATTATTGGAATACGGTGAGGCGCTGCAAGTTGTACGATTTTGCACAGCACGTGTGGACCGACTTCGACGGCCGCATTACCTCGGCGCCACTGGTTCAAGTGCGCTAGAACCATGAACACGGCAGGCGAGCGACGCTCGCCTGCCCGAGATCTGCGGTCGGCCGCAGCTTTCAAAACTTCGCCTTGATCCCCGCGAACGCGCCAATGCTCGGTTGCAAAAAACCGACCGGGTTTTGGTAGTGACGATCCAACAGATTGTTGACGCGGCCATAGACGCTGTAGTGACTCGTGAGGTCGTAAGCGGCGGCGAGGTCCACCGTCGTGTAACCCCTGGCGGTGAGTCTTGGCACCGAAAAATCCCTATTGCCGTCGATCCAGGAACTCACTGTCAGCAGCGTGACGTCGACAGACAAGCGGTTGGTTGCGGCCCAAGCCGAATTCAATGTGACTTTATGTTTCGGACGACGCAGCAATTCTTGATGAAGCACCTCGTCGGTGGCTTGCGTAAATGTGTAATCCATGCGAAACATCAGCCCCTGCGCCGCCTGATACGAGACGAAGCTCTCGGTTCCAGCGGTTAGCGCGCGACCCACATTGGCATACGAACTGAAATCCGTATTGTTGGATATCAAATTCTTTATGTCGTTGCGAAAGTAGGTGACTCCCACCCGTAGCGTATCGCTCAGCAGAGTTTGCTCGAAGCCCAAGTCGTAGCCGAGGCTGGTTTCCGGCTTCAGTTGCGGATTACCGAAAAAACCGAAGTCGGGAAAATTTTGGAACATCTGATCGAGAGTGGGGGCCTTGAAGCCTGTGCCGACGCTCCCCTTGAACTTCGTTCCGCTCTCCTTGATTACATAGGCCGGCGCCAGGCGATAAGTAACCTTGCCGCCGAACCGGTCGTTATCGTCGTATCGGACGCTCAAGGTATTGAACAATGCGTCGTCCACTCCCGACTGCAATTCGGCGTAGCCTGAATTGATGGTGGCGCCGGCGGAAATGGGCACGCTGATCTCGTCGCGCTGATGTTCGGCTCCCAACACCAGCTTCCCGTCCCTGGCAAGGCGCACATTTCCCTGCCAATCAAATTTCACTCGCTCACCGAAAAAATCACTCCGGGGGCTGGCCGGGCTGAAATCCGACGACTTGATGTTGCTGTAAGCGGCCCCCAAAGTTTGCTCGACGATTCCCGCCGCCGATGCCAGATGTGCGTTGGCACGCGTATAGTACTGCACGGTGTTGTTGGCGCTTTGTTCGGCAGCCGGCGTCGATGGAAATGTGCTGAAGTCATCGCCGGTCAGACGCAGATGCGAGTCCGTGTAACGCGCGACCAGGCCAAGATCCATGTGATCGGTGATATCGAGCCCGAGCTTGGTCGACGCCGTAAGATTGTCGTAATAATCATCGATGCGCCGCTCGCCCGGCGCCAGTAGATCCAGAGGTGTAACCGGTGTCTCACCCGAATGGAAATGTTGCAGGTTCGCCGCATAGCGAAATCCATCCGCAGAACCGCTGACGGCCGCAGCCTGGTTGAATGTATCGAAGGACCCGGCCTCCGCGGCCGCGCTGAATCGTGCCGGTCCCATGCCGTTTTTGGTAATGACGTTGATGACCCCGCCGATGGCGTCTGAGCCGTACAACCCGCTCTGCGGACCCCGTAAGATTTCGATTTTGTCGATGTCTTGAGTCAGCAGTTGACCGAAATCGAAGGAACTGGTCGAGCTGCTCGGATCACTGACGTCGATGCCGTCGATCAGCACCTTGGTGTGATTCGAATTAGTACCGCGCATGAATACCGAGGTTTGGCCTCCGGGGCCGCCCGATTGAACGACATTCAATCCGGGTACTTGCTTGAGCAAAGCAGGCAAGGTTTGAATCTGCCGCGCGGCGATATCCTCCGCCGTATAGACAGAAATGCTGCTGGCGACCTGTGATTGCGGCGTGGGAATTCGGGTCGCGGTCACCACCACGCTGTCCGGATTGTATTCGACATCGGCGATTGCGGTTGCTGCGAACGCCGGAATGAAAGCTGCGATGACAAGAAGCGATAATTTACGCACGAGGTTCTCCTGGTCTGGACCCAAGAGCCGGCGCGCGCGAGCGCATGGTCAAAATAAGTTTTCAACCTCGAAACTCCGCGACGACGACTCCAACACTGTCGTCGAGACGGTTTCCCCGCAGTTAACAGCGCACCCCGGCTGGCAACGAGACGACGGCGCGAGGCAGGTTTCCTGGCTTCCGGGTCATCGCTCCTATCCCCCTTCCCAAGGCCTGCAGGGCCTCAGTGGATTCGTGGACAGTCGCTCGCCGGTTACAGTTGCGGGGGCAGCCGCGGTTTCAAACCGCGTTCCGATTTAAGTCCCTTGCGGGAACCTTGCGCGTGCGCAAATGATACTCGATATCGCGCAGCGGTCAATCGTAACGCCCCACCGTAGCCGGGCCCCTCAACTCTTCAATTGCTTGGCGTGATGCCGCAGATGATCCGCCATGAAGGTCTGAATGAAATAGTAGCCGTGATCGTACCCCGGCTGCATGCGCAGGTTCAGCGCCTGACCTGATTTCGCGGCAGCCGCGGCAAATTTCTCCGGCAGCAGTTGTTCGACCAGAAATTGATCCGCCGTGCCCTGATCGATGAGAATGTGATTGGGAAACGGCCGGCGAGCTACCAACTCACTGGCATCGTATTCACGCCAGCTCTCGGTATTGCTTCCCAAATAATTCGTGAACGCCTTTTTTCCCCAGGGGCATTGCAGCGGCGCCGCAATCGGCGCGAAGGCCGAGACCGACCTGAATTTGTCGGGATTGCGCAATGCGCACACCAGGGCCCCATGGCCGCCCATGGAGTGGCCAAAAATACCAGTGGCTCCGGCCAACGCCGGCAGTTCGGCGATAACGAGTTCCGGTAGTTCCTTGGTCACGTAGCTGTACATGTGATAGTACTGCGACCACGGAGCTTGAGTGGCGTCCAGGTAAAAACCGGCCGAATAGCCGAAATCCCAACTGTCCGCGTCGCCGGGCAAGCGCGGCTCGCGGGGGCTCGTGTCCGGTCCAATCAACATCACGCCCAACTCCGCGGCGGCCTTTTGCGCGTGCGACTTCACCGCGAAGGTCTCTTCGGTGCAGGTCAAACCGGACAAGAAGAAAAGCACCGGTACTTTCCCGGTCTTCGCCTGCGGCGGTAGGTAAGCGGAAAATTTCATGGGTCCGCGCACTTCGCGCGAATCATGCTTGTAGAAACGCTGCACGCCGCCATAGCAGGCATGCTCGGACATCAAGTTGAGTGCGCTCATCAGTACACCACGACGCTGCGAATCGACTCGCCAGATTGCAAGAACATCCCTTTGCGCAGCGAGGTGACGCCCGGACCCACATCGACGATGATGCCGGCGCCTTCGTGGCCTAAGATGGCGGGAAACAAGCCCTCCGGATCCGCCCCAGAACGGGTAAACTCGTCCGTTTGGCAGACGCCGCTGGCCTTGATTTGCACCGGGACTTCACTCGCTCTCGGCCCCGCCAAGTCCACAGTCA
>JALYIW010000095.1 GCA_030775625.1 Pseudomonadota bacterium
TATGCCAGGAATTCGCACTCTCTTGCAAGCGCTCGCCTGCGGCAGCGCCGTCACTTTGGCGGCCGGCATCGCCGCGGCGTCGGTATCGGAATGGACCGCGGTACGCACGCCGCCTGTGCAGATCGGAGCGCAAACCGCGAGGCTGCTGGTTGGGTTTCGACTTCAGGCGCCGACCTCGCACGCCGATGTCACAAGTCTCGCTCTGCGGCGCAAAGTGAGCCTGGCCAAGTCGCGGCAGATCACCTCCAGCACGCACGTCTTATATTTGCAAAGGACTCTCTACGGCGCTGACGTCGACAGTGTGCTTGAGCAGTTGCGGGCGGATGCCTCGGTGGAGTTCGCCGAGATCGATCAGCGCCGATACGCTCAGGCGGTTCCCAATGATCCGCTGTTCATACCCACCGCCGGTGCCACCGGACAGTGGTATATGCAGACGCCGAGCAGCGCCACGCCAACCAGCGATGCAGCGGCCACCGATGCGGTCTCGGCCTGGACGATCACTACGGGCAGCTCGGGCACGGTGATCGCCGACGTCGACACCGGAGTGCGCTTCGATCACCCGGATCTATTGCGAGCGGGCTTCGGCGGGCGATTGCTGCCGGGGTACGATTTCGTGGGTCAAGACTATAGCCGCACCTCGGGGGCTGCCCTGGGGACTTTTCTCGCAGCGAACGACGGCGACGGCTGGGATCCAGACCCTTCGGATCCGGGTGATTGGATCAGTAGCGGCGATTTGATGAACGCTTTTTTCCCGCCATCCGAATGTGGAAATCCCAACGCCAACAATGGCCCCTCTGACAGTTCTTGGCATGGAACCCGCGTAATGGGTCTCCTTGGCGCCCTGACGGATAACGGTGTCGGCATTGCCGGCATGACCTGGCGCCCCTATCTGCTGCCGGTCAGGGCCTTGGGCAAATGCGGCGGCTACGACTCGGATATCATCGCGGGTATGCAATGGGCCGCCGGCTTGACGGTCGCCGGGGTGCCGGACAATCCTTATCCTGCCGATATCATCAATTTGAGCCTCGGCGGGAGCGGTGCCTGTCCGAGCAGCTACCAAACGGTGATCAATACATTGACTAATATGGGCGTCCTGGTGGTGGCGTCCGCCGGCAACGCGAGCGGTGCCGTGACCGCGCCCGGCAATTGCAGCGGTGTGTTGGCGGTTGCCGGTCTACGCAATGTCGGCACTAAAGTAGGCTATAGCAGCATGGGTCCCCAAGTCGGTATTGCAGCGCCCGCCGGGAATTGTGTGAACTCCTCCGGGGCCTGCTTGCGTTCCATCGATACCACGTCGAATACTGGGTTGACTGTGCCGGCGAGCGAGACTTATACGACGCAGACCAATGTCAATTTGGGCACGAGCTTCTCCGCTCCCATCGTGGCCGGAGTGATCGCCCTGATGCGCTCGGTGAATGCCAATTTGACACCGTTGCAATTGATTGCCCGCATCGAAGCGAGTGCCACGCCGTTTCCTGCAAATACCGCAAACCTGCCTGTATGCCCCGCGGTCGAACCCAGCACCGGCACCAATCCCGGCGCATGCTCGTGCGTGCCGGGTCAATGCGGCGCCGGCATGGTGAATGCATTGCACGCGGTGCAGGCTGCGCAACGGCCGATTGCGGCGGTGACCCTGCCTGTGTCGACCGCGGCGGGCAGCAATGCGACGTTCGATGCCAGCGCAAGTTCTGCCTCCTGCGGCCGCACGCTTTCGAGCTATGCCTGGACGGCGAGCAGTGGCATCACCTTCGACACTGCGACCAATGCGGCTCGCGTTACCATCACGCCAGGATCGGCAACCGATACGCTGACATTGACAGTCACGGATTCATTGGGCGCCACGGATGTGGCAATCATTCAGATCAAACCTACGGGCGCCAGCAGTTCGGCGCCGACCTCGGCGGGCACCAGCGCCGGCGCTTGTCCATCACCGATGACCGTCGTGCCCGCGCCGCCCACGGTGGCCACCGCGTTCGCGCCGTCGAGCGTGGCACCGAACATCGCCTCGACGCTCACCCTGACCTTCTCGAATGCGAATGGCTTCGCATTGACTCAGTCTAGTTTCACGCAGACGTTGCCTGCTAATCTCACCATTGCGACTTCGCCTGCGCCTGAGTCCACGTGCACCGGTGCCGCCGGGACGCTGACCAGCACCTCCGGCATGGTGGGGTTGGTCAACGCCAACATACCGGCCAATGGCAATTGCAGCATTACGCTGAGCGTGACAAGCGCGACCGCGGGAACTTATACCAGCAGCATTGCAGCGGGTGCCTTGGTGACGGGACCGGCCGGCGGCAATGTCGTAGCCGCCTCGTCCAATTTGACGGTGACGGCATCCAGCGCGGGCGGCGGCGGTGGGGGAGGCGACTTGGATTGGTGGGACATGATGTTCGTGACCGGCGTTATACTGCTGGGGCGGCGGCAAAACGTTCCACGGACGCCAATAAAAGTTTTGACGCTAATATAACTGTGAACCCCAATATAACTGTGGACGTCAATATGACTGTGGACCCGAAGCCGCAAGCGCCCGCTGTGCAGCGAGTCGTGGTGGAAAAATCCGTGAAGACTTTTCGCGATGCCCGCGGTGCTTTGTTCGAGCCGCTTACCGACGCCGAGCTCGCTCATCAGAAGAATGTGCATGTGGTGTTGACGGAACCCCAGGAAACTCGCGGCAATCACCACCACGGAACGGCGACCGAGACCACGACCCTGGTCGGACCCTGTCTGATTCGTCTCAAAGAGGAGGGTGTCATTCGGGACCTCGAGGTGCCGTCGGGGGAGATCTGGCGCCTCACCATACCGCCGGGAGTGGTGCACGCCTTCCGTAACACCGGCACCGCGACGATGGTATTGGTGTCCTTCAGCACCAATCTGCACGACCCGAGCGGATCCGATACCTTTCGCGAGCAGATACTCGTGTGAGCGTATAATAGGCAGCCATGAGCAGCGTATTTAGACCGACGCGAACCAGAATTAGCACGGACCGCTACCAAATGATGGTGGCAACCGGAGTGTTGACCAAATACGATCGCGTTGAGTTGATTGAAGGCGATATGCTCAATATGGCGCCGATTGGAGTCAAGCATTCGGCCATAACGTCGAAACTCCATGAGTTGTTCGTGTTGGCGGTGGCGCCTTCGGCCACCATTGTCGGCGGCGGCCCGGTCAATTTGGGTGAGTTTTCCGAGCCGCAACCAGATCTCATGCTCTTAAAGCGACGCACGGATTTCTACAGCGGCAAAATTCCCGAAGCAGCGGATGTCTTGCTTCTCATCGAGGTGTCTGACAGCTCGCTATCCTTCGACCAAAGCGTCAAGTTGCGGCTCTATGCCCGGTATGGTGTCGCTGAGTACTGGGTTGTCGACGTCGAGGGCGAGCGCATCGTGACGCATTGCGGGCCCACGGAGCACGAGTATGCCCGCAAACGTGAGTACGCAGCGGCCGACAGCGTAGCGCCACAAGCATTCCCAGACCTTAAGATCGTTGTCGCGGACATATTTGCCTGACAGTCAAATCACAGCGCGTCAAATCGCAAGCGCGAGCGCGTGGCCGCGCTTGAAATCGCGAATGTGCTTTTCCATCCAGCTGCGCGCCTGCTCGCTGCGCCGCAGTTTGATGGCAGAGGTGATTTTGCGCTGAGCGTCCTGGATGCGCGTACGCGCCTGGGGAATCCGATCGATCATTCGCGTGAGTGCGGGAGCCAGCAATAAATTCAAGGGCGCTTGGGACATCGCCAGAACCTGATTGC
>JALYIW010000096.1 GCA_030775625.1 Pseudomonadota bacterium
CAATGGGTCATTCACCGCATGCCATTGGTCGCCGATCACCATGATTGATCGGCTGGTCGTATCGAAGGCCGGCCAATGTGGCACTTTCGAATTGTTCGGATTTCCGGTGCGCGCGAAGGCGGCCCAAGTCGCGCTTGCCTTGTCCGCCAGGGCTTGCTCGTCCGGCGTGATGCGGCCGATGATGGGCGATGCATGCGCCAGGCTATCGAACACGTACGGAATCTCCAGAGTGTGCACGGCGCGAAGTTTGCCGTCCCGCACCGCGGCGTGCTTGATGAAGTAGTACACGTACACCGGCGCAGCGCCTTGCGCGGTCTTGAGTTCTGCCTCGGTGATGACGCTTTCTTGAATAAAGCTTGATTGGGTCGCAATCAGGTGAAACAGATAGGAGTTATCCTTGCCCGGGTACGCGCGGCGAAACACCGTGATTAAATGCTCGGCATCGGCGTCGCTCGCGCGAGTCGTGCGCTTCACCCACTCGTGCAGGTCGGCATCATTGAGTGCATCCAGGGGAGTCATCTGCGGCGGAAAATAGGTCGCCTCAGTCTCGAGCGTACCCACAAGCAATGGAACATTGCGTGATATTTCGAGCGAGCTGCGATCGAGCGGTTGGTGGGGCAAGGTGCGGCCGTCAACCATCGGAGCGGTGGGCAGGCGCACGTCATCCATCGCCTCAAGCAGCTGATCGGCCGGCACTGCCTGTAGTGCGGCCAAAGTATTCACCCCTAATTTATCGAGCAAGCGCTTGGCGGCGGCGGATGCTTCATCCTTTGGGGTGGCGTGCAGCAATGCGCCGCTCTCACCGATGGCGCGCTGAAACAGCCCTTTCACGCCCGGCATGGCCATCAAGGTGGTCACCTTGGCGCCGCCCCCCGAGTGGCCGGCAATGGTGACATTGGCCGGATCGCCGCCGAAGTTAGCGATGTTGTCCTGCACCCATTGCAGCGCCGCCGCGCAATCGAGCATACCGACATTGCCCTGTGCATAGCGTGGCCCGAACAAATCCCCAAGATAGAGAAATCCCAGCACATTGAGACGATGCGTGACCGTGACCAGCACCACATCCTGCTTATGCGCGAGGTTGCGGCCATCGTAGCTTGAGGTATTGCCCGAACCGGCCGCAAACCCACCGGCGAAGCCGCCCCCGTGAAACCAAACGATCACCGGCCGCTTGCCCGATCGCGCACCCACTGCGGGCGTGAAAATATTGACCGTCAGACACTCTTCGGACTGTGGTCCGGTCTGGGACATCGCCGCTTCTTCAGCCAGAGGTGACCCACGATTTTGCGGCGACATGGGCCCCGCCGAGATCGTCTCCTTCACACCGCTCCACGGCACGGGTGGTTGCGGCGGCAACCAGCGCTTCGCGCCGCCGGTCGGCGCGCCGTACGGCACTCCCTTAAACACTTTTACCGGGCCGTCGTAATACCCGCGAATGCGCCCGTACTTCGTCGTCGCTTCCGGGCCAGCTTCGCCCGCCAGCGCGCCCGCCGAGCCCACCAGCGCGCTGGTCGTGAATGCCGCCGCGCCGACGATGACGCTGCGCCGGTTGATGCGGGAATTCGAACTCGAATTCATCGCCTAAATGCCTTGCCGTAGGGCGATGGTCGCCTGCGTGCACTCCGACATGACTTTGAGGAAACTCTGGTAACCAGGAACGCCGACAACGAACGGATTGGACGCGCCGGTCTTCAGCGCCGCGAGCGCATCCGTCTTCATCCACATGTCGTCGAACACCGGGTGATTCTGCAGCTCCACGTCGACCTTACGCGCGCGGGTCACATCGCCGAAATGCGCCAGAGATTTCACGTATTGCTGCAAGCCCTCGGTGCTGATCAGTCGAGGATCGAGTATGGTGCCGCCGAACATGGCCGCCGTGCGGGTGCGGCCCTTATCCTTGACCGGGAAAATGAAACCCAACGCACCCGGCGTGTGGCCCGGAATCAAATACGCTTTGACATGGGTATCACCGAGAACGACCTCCCCGCCGTCGCCGACCACGATGTCGCGTGTGGGACCCTTCGCCACCATCCACGGCAGCGGATTCGGAGGCAAAAGGGCCGGAGGTCCGCTCATGAGGTCCCAGTCCGCCGCCGAGGAGACGACGCGGGTTCCGTAATGGGTCTGAAAATAGGGTGCCCCGCCGAAATGATCCGGATGGCCGTGAGCGATCAAAATGTACTTGACCGTCGCGGGCTCGATCCCGAGCTGCGACAACGATGGCAGCAGCACCGAGTCGAGTTTGCTGGAGTAGCCGGAATCGATGAGCATGATCCCGGCCGAGGTCTTCAGTACGTACATGACCGTGTAGCGATCGCCGATGATCGCGACATTGTCAAAAATCCACTGTGGCTTGATGGTTTCATCGCTCGGCATGTTCGGCCGCCCGCTCTTCGCGCACAAATATCCATAGGCGTTTTCCCAGCGGGTTCCGGCGGCCTCCTTCGCGGCCGCGCGATGGGCCGCGGCCATGGGCGTGTCCGGACCGGCCGGCGTTGCAAAGTTCGGCATCGATCCGCCAGGACCAGGTCCACCCGGAGCACCAGGCGGCAGCGCGCCGGGCGGTGGGGCACCCGGCGGCATTGGCGGGGCGCCCGGCGGAGCACCGAGTGGCGGCGCCTGCGGAACTGCGTTGGCCGTCAAGCTCAGAAGGGCGCAGCACCATGCGGCAGCCATCTTGGTGGACCGATGGCTCGTGAATCTTGTCATGTCTTAAGGTACTCCCTAGAAACGAACATTCAAATTGACTCCATAGTTGCGCAGATCCTGATAGCCGATGTCTTGGAAAATAACGGCGTCGAGGCTGCCGTTGGCGACGATGGTGTCCACGTAATGCTTATTGAACACATT
>JALYIW010000097.1 GCA_030775625.1 Pseudomonadota bacterium
TCCCCGGCGCGCACTTCGGCGCCGATGAAGGCGATGCCTGCTTCGTCGAGCTTGGCCAACGCCGAGTCGCCCACATTGGGAATATCGGCCGTGATTTCTTCAGGACCCAACTTGGTGTCGCGCGCGACGCAAGTGAGCTCTTCGATGTGAATCGTCGTGAAGCGGTCTTCCTCGACCACTCGCTCGGAGATTAAAATGGAGTCTTCGAAGTTGTAGCCGTTCCAAGGCATGAAGGCCACCAGCAGGTTCTGACCGAGAGCAAGCTCGCCCAGATCGGTCGAAGGACCGTCGGCCAATACGTCGCCGCGCTTGATCGAATCGCCGGCATTGACCAACGGACGCTGGTTGATGCAGGTGTTCTGATTGGAACGCGTGTACTTGGTGAGGGAATAGATGTCGACACCGGGTTCCCCGGCCGTCGTTTCATCGTCATTCACCCGCACCACGATGCGCGAGGCATCCACGGAATCGACGCTGCCGCCGCGCCGTGCCACCACGGTGACGCCGGAATCGATCGCAACCGCTCTTTCCATGCCCGTACCCACCAGCGGGGTTTCCGAACGTAGCGTCGGGACGGCCTGGCGCTGCATGTTCGAACCCATGAGGGCGCGGTTCGCGTCATCATGTTCCAAGAACGGAATCAAAGACGCCGCCACCGACACGATCTGTTTCGGGGATACGTCCATGAAATCGATCTTGTCCGGCGCCGACAAGGTGAACTCGTTCTGCGTGCGGCAGGAGATCAAGTCGTCGGTGAATTCACCCTTCTCGCTCAAGGTCGCGTTCGCCTGCGCGATCACGTACTGACCTTCTTCGATGGCCGACAGGTAGTCGATCTGATCGGTTACTTTGCCGTTCGACACCCGGCGATACGGTGTTTCCAAGAACCCGTAATCATTGGTGCGCGCATATACGGCCAACGAGTTGATCAAACCGATGTTCGGACCTTCCGGCGTTTCGATCGGGCATACCCGGCCGTAGTGAGTCGGATGCACGTCGCGTACCTCGAATCCCGCCCGCTCGCGCGTCAGGCCGCCTGGGCCCAAGGCGGAAACGCGGCGCTTGTGCGTGACTTCCGACAGCGGATTGTTTTGGTCCATGAACTGCGACAGCTGCGAGGAGCCGAAGAATTCCTTAACCGCGGCCGCCACCGGCTTCGCGTTGATCATTTCCTGCGGCATGATCGGCTCGCTTTCCGCAATCGTCAGACGCTCCTTGACGGCGCGCTCGACGCGTACCAATCCGATGCGGAAGGCATTCTCGGCCATTTCACCGACGCTGCGAACGCGGCGGTTGCCCAAGTGATCGATGTCGTCCACATGTCCGTTGCCGTTGCGAATGTCGATCAAGGTCTTCATGACCTCGATGATGTCTTCTTTGCTCAACACGCCCGAGCCCGTGATCTCTTCACGGCCCACGCGGCGGTTGAACTTCATGCGTCCGACGGGCGATAAGTCGTAGCGCTCGCCGTTGAAGAACAAGTTCTGGAACAGGTTCTCGGCGGCGTCCTTGGTCGGCGGCTCGCCCGGACGCATCATGCGATAGATTTCCACCAACGCCTCGAGGCGGGTCTTGGTGGGGTCGATGCGCAAGGTATCCGAAATAAACGGGCCTCGGTCCAAGTCATTGACGTACAGCGTCCTGATCTCCGTGACGCCGCTCTCGATGAGCTTGCCGATGGTGGGCACGGTCAGGATTTCATTGGCCTTCGCCAGGATCTCGCCGGTCTCGGTGTTGACGATGTCGTGCGCCAATACCTTGCCCTGCATGTACTCAGTGGGGACCGGGAGCCGCTTGACGCCCGCTTCCTCCAATTCCTTCACATGCCGCGCGGTGATGCGCCGGCCCTCTTCGACGACGATCTTCTTGCCGATGCGTATTTCGAACGCCGCGGTCTCGCCGCGCAAGCGTTGCGGAATGACCTCGAATTCAATTTCCTTCTTCGACAGGTAAAATACGTTCTTCTCGAAGAATATATCCAGCACCTGCTCTTCGGTATAGCCGAGGGCGCGCAGAATGATGGTCACCGGCAACTTGCGGCGACGATCGATGCGCGCGAACACGCAGTCCTTCGGATCGAACTCGAAGTCCAACCACGATCCGCGATAGGGAATGATGCGGGCGGAGAACAACAACTTGCCCGAGGAGTGGGTCTTGCCGCGATCGTGATCGAAAAACACGCCGGGGCTGCGGTGCAGCTGCGACACGATGACGCGTTCTGTCCCGTTGATGATGAAGGTACCGTTGTCGGTCATGAGCGGCAGTTCGCCCAGATAGACTTCCTGCTCGCGCACGTCCTTGACGGGCTTCTTGGCGCCGCTCGCTTCCTTATCGAGAACCACGAGACGCACTTTGACGCGCAGCGGAGCCGCATACGTCAATCCGCGCAACTGGCATTCCTTGACATCGAATACCGGTTCGCCCAAGCGGTAGCTCACATACTCGAGCGTCGCATTGCCGGAATAGCTGGAAATGGGAAATACGCTGTCGAAAGCGGCATGCAAGCCGATTTCATCGCGCTTGGATTCCGCCACATCCGCCTGCAAAAATCGCCGGTAGGAATCCAATTGGATCGCCAGCAGGTACGGCGTGCCAAGGATGCTCGGACGCTTGCCAAAGTTCTTACGAATGCGCTTCTTTTCGGTGAACGAATAAGCCATGTGCGATATTCCTCAGGCGCTAGTGCGCCGATTCAACGGGGTCCAAGCGACCCCGCCCGATAGTGCTCGCTGCGCGAGCATAGGACCGGAATCATCATCAATATCAAAAGCACAGCCGATGGCTGCCGCGGGATCCGCGGCAACCATCGAACTGCGCATATCGGCAATAATCACTACTTGATGACAGCCTTGGCGCCGGCGGCCTCGAGCTTCGTCTTGATCGTATCGGCATCCGCTTTCGGAATGCCTTCCTTGACGGTCGAAGGCGCGCCTTCGACCAGGTCCTTCGCTTCCTTGAGGCCCAAACCGGTGATCTCGCGAATGACCTTGATGACGCCCACTTTATTGGCGCCGAATTCGGTCATGGTCACGGTGAACTCGGTCTGCGCTTCCGCCACCGGAGCAGCAGCACCCGCGCCCGCGCCCGCCGCAGCCGCCGCTACGGGAGCAGCCGCCGTGACGTTGAATTTCTTCTCCATGTCGGAAATCAGCTCAACCACTTCCATGACGGACATCTTGGAAATCGCATCGAGGATTTCGTCTTTAGTAACAGCCATTATCGTCTCCAAATAAATGTGGGGTTTTTGCACCCCGAATCAGGATTAATTCGTCGCCGCTTGGTGCAAACTGCTTTTCTTGGCTTCAAGAACCGCAGCCAGCGTCCTAACCAACTTCGAGTTGGGAGCAGCCAACGTACCAACGAACTTCGAAATCGGCGCCTTGAGCAC
>JALYIW010000098.1 GCA_030775625.1 Pseudomonadota bacterium
GCTCCAGATGTCGTCCGGGGCATAGTATGCGGGCTGTGCCGTCAAATAACTGGGACCGCTACCCGTCGGATGGGCGGGGCTGGGGCCGCCGCAGTAGTAATACGACGTGTCGGACAGAGGTATCGGAAGGTTGACACCGCCGGGGCGAGACCCCTTGGAAAGCGTGCTGTACACCGTGAGATCCGTGGACGGTTCGTACGACAGATTGATCTTCGGCAGCAAGCTGGTATTGCTTCCCGCCGCGCTTGAAATGGTCGGGACGTCGTCACCGGTGGCGGTGCCGAGGCCGCGTTGATTGGAGTTGTTGCTGATGTCGAATTTATAGAAACGCAATCCCGTCGTGAGCTTCAGGGTGGGGGTCAGCTTGTAGCTCGCCTCGCCGAATATCGCTTTCTGCTTGAGGATATTCGGGTTGTTGTCGTTGAAAATGATGCCGCTGGGGTTCGGCCCCGCATTCGGATTGTACATGTTGGCGGCCGTGCATTGACTCCCGTGGGGGTTCCGGGAACGCAGGCCACGGCGCTCGCAATCGCGACGTTCTGGTTGGTAGTGATGTAGCCCGAGTGGAGATTGGAAAAGAACACACCACCCACCCATTGGAAGTCCCCTGCACCGCGGGACGTGAGGCGCAGCTCCTCGCTGAACTGAGTGGTCGGATCCTCTTCGGTATAAAGGTTGGGGATGAATGTCGTCAGATTGAAAATGTTTTGGATCGCCTCCGTCGAGTCCGTCGATTGGAATACGTCGCGCTTCCAATAAGACGTTGCCGACGTGAGATTCGCGAAATCCATGTCGTAGCTGATCTTGAGGCTCGCCATCTTGAAGGAGTCGTAGTAAGGCTCCTTGATGTCGTAAGGCTGGTAGATCGCCTGGTTGCCCGGCGGGGACTGATAATTGTTGTACCCGTCGGCATCGATACGCTGATACATGAGGGTGGTGGTGACGGACAGGGCATCCGTCGGTTGCAGCAATAAGCTGGCGCGCGCCGCAGCGAAGCGCTCGAGATTGGAACCCTTGATGTCCTTGGCAACCGGCGCGGCCGCCACGTCGCCGCGATTGCAGTAATAAAACGGTCCGCACGGACCATAGTTGGTTGGAAACGGGAACTGACCGGCGGCGATGACCTTGCGGTCGACCCAGCCGCTGATGTACTTATCGGTGGTTACGACGCGCAATGCTGCGATGTCGCCGAGCGGAAAATTCAGCATCAAGCTGCCGCCGCCGTTGGTGCTGCCGCCCGTGGTTTGGGAAGCGTCCACGGAAGCCGCACCTTCGAAGGTCTTTAACTTCGGAGGATTCGTGACGAGTTTGATGGTACCACCCATGGACCCGCCGCCGTACAGAGTGCCCTGCGGCCCGCGCAGCACTTCCGTGTGGTTGAGGTCGAAGAGGTCGGCGTCGATCACCGTCCGGCCGTTCAGGGCCACGGCCGACGCGGCGAGGGGCGTCTCATCCACGTAAAATCCGACGGTGGCGGTCGATCCTCCGGAGGAGCCCAAGCCGCGCATTTCATATTCGGTTTGGCCGGGGCCTGCCGTGCGAATCGACAGTCCGGGCACCGTGCCGACCAGGTCTATGACCGACGTGATGTTCTCTTGCATGAGATCCGTACTGCTGAGGGCGGTCATGGCGATCGGAGTGGCCTGCACGGTGGAATCGCGCTTTTCCGCCGTGACGATGATCTCGTCCAGGCCCGACGTGTCCGCCGGTGATGCAGCCAGCGCCGGCGCACTGACAATCATGCCGCAAGGAAGGCCCAACACCAGGGCGCGAATGACTGCAGGGACGTACTCTCTAAACATCACTGTATTCATGTCCGACGCCTCGTAGGGTGATATCCAATTCGTAACATGGCGTTTACTGACACGCAAGTTCTTTGCATAACAGGCATGCAAAAAGGCACTCAAAAAATGAATCGCATTCAGTTCGTTGCGGCCGCACGATTGCGGGGCAGCGGCCGGTGTTGACGCTCCGGAACCGAGCGCCGGCGCCCAGGGGAATGGATTGGCGGCCGCGCAACAGCTTATACTCGCACCGTTGGCTGGCCCCGAAACTCCCTGAGAGGATTTGACAAGATGAAAACGATGAAGGCTATGGCATTTACGATATCGCTGCTGGCATCTGGGTTCAGCATGGCCGCTGCCCCGCAGCTGCAAGTGAAAAAATCGGCAACCATTGCCGCGCCCGCGGACAAAGTCTGGGACGCCGCAAAGAATTTCAACGGGTTGAACACCTGGCACCCCGCGGTCGCGAGCGACGAACTCGTCAGCGGCACGAACGACGAGGTCGGCGCCGT
>JALYIW010000099.1 GCA_030775625.1 Pseudomonadota bacterium
CCTCTGCGGCGGCCACCGCCGCTGCGGAACCCGCGGCCGCCGAACCCGCCCCTGAAAACAAGGGCCCCGACCTCAACGATGCGCTCGAGCTGATCGTCGAGACTCTGGAAGCGCTCGCCGAGGAGCGCGGCGGCGGGGAACCCATTTGGGGTTCGATGATCAAACAGGCCATCAAGCGCCGCAATCCGGGCTTTAATGAACGAGCCTACGGCTTCAGATCCTTCAATGAGCTGTTGGCGGACGCAGAAAAGCGCGGGCAGCTGACGCTTCGTGCCGACGAAAAGTCCGGCGGCTATACCGTCCGGGTCGCTGATCGGCCCGCGCCTCGCGCCCACTGATTCTTAAACCTCCGGCCACCGGGTTCAGCGGCGTCTAGCCCTTGAACTGCGGGCCGGCGCCCGCATTCATCAGAGTGTGGAAGCATACTTCAGAAAAACCTGGATGTGGGCGGAAGCGTGCGCGCTTCTCGATGAGGCCGAGCGCAAGCATCGGCGCTTTTTCGAGCTGCTGGCCGTTCCGTCGAGTCGTCCCGTGTGGGAGCCGCCGGCGGACATTTTTACTGATGGGTCGGAGCTTCAGGTCGTGCTCGCATTGCCGGGCGCGCGGGCTGAAGAAGTCGCCGTACAAATCACGCCGAGCGGTTTGCAGATCGAAACGACTGTCCCCCCGCCTGCCGTCGGTAATCGCGTGCGTGTCGTGCGTTTGGAGATTCCGTACGGTCTCATGCGCCGAAGCATCGATTTGCCCCCCGGTCGCTACGTGCTCATCGAGCGCCGTCTAGATCACGGCTGTTTGTATCTGCGCCTTACCAGGGAGGCATCATGAAGTCCGCCGATAATCCGCCGAGCGCCCCCGCCGAAGATGTGTTGATCGTATTGCCGGTTGCCAATGCCGTCGCCTTTCCCGGCGTCATCCTGCCGATCGCCATTTCCGGTAAGGCATCGCTTGCCGCAGCGCAAGAAGCGGTCCGCACTCAGCGCCGGGTCGGGCTGTTGCTGCAGACCGATCCGGGCGTCGCTGAACCGGGTCCCGAACAATTGCATCGCGTCGGCACGGCAGCCACCATCGTGCGTTTCATCACTGCGCAGGACGGCACCCATCATTTGATCTGCCAAGGTGAAGAGCGCTTCACGGTGTTGGATTACGTCAGCCAAGATCCCTTTCTCGTGGCCCGCATCGAAATTCACAGGGAAAACACCCTATTGGATCAGGAGATCGAGGCGCGTGGCATCAACTTGCGCGACAAAGCCATTGCGGCTGCGCAATTGTTGCCGCAGGCGCCGGGAGAATTGGTCAACGCCATTCGCAGCATCGAGTCCATTCCGGCGCTGGCCGACACGGTGGCGAGCTTCATGGATTTGAACAGTGCCGACAAACAGGAAATCCTGGCGACCTTCGATTTGAAGGCGCGGCTGGATCGCGTGCTGGCCCTGCTCGGCCGGCGCATCGAAGTATTGAAGGTCTCGCGCCAAATCGATGAGAAAACGCGCGAAGCTTTCGACGATCGGCAGAAGGAAGCCGTTCTACGCGAGCGGCTGCGGCAAATTCAGAAGGAGCTCGGCGACACCGATCATTCCCGTGAAGAGTTGTCCGATTTGAAAAAAGCCGTCAAGGATGCCGGCATGCCCGCCGAGGTCGAAGAGGCGGCGCAGCGCGAGTTATCCCGGCTGGAGCGCATGTCGGAGTCGGCGGCGGAGTATTCCATGACCCGCACCTACCTTGACTGGCTGATCGCCATGCCGTGGGCAAAGCTCGACCCGGAACAGGTGGACATCGACAGCGCGCGGGCCGTCCTCGATGCGGACCATTATGGCCTCGAAAAGGTGAAGCGCCGGATATTGGAATTCCTGGCGGTGAGGAAACTCAATCCGCAAGGCCGCAGTCCCATCCTGTGCTTCGTCGGGCCGCCGGGCGTGGGCAAGACCTCGCTCGGTCAGAGTATCGCCAAGGCAGTCGGCTTGAAATTCGGTCGGGTCAGTTTGGGCGGCGTCCATGATGAGGCAGAGATTCGCGGTCACCGGCGTACCTACATCGGCTCCCTGCCGGGCAACATCGTGCAAGCCCTGCGCAAGGCCGGTCGCAGCAACCCGGTGCTGATGCTCGATGAGGTCGACAAGCTCTCGGCAAGCTATCAGGGCGACCCGTTCTCGGCGCTGCTCGAAGTGCTGGATCCGGAGCAGAACAACTCGTTTCGCGATAACTATCTCGGCGTGCCTTTCGATCTTTCGAAGGTATTGTTCATCGCAACCGCCAACGTCTTGGATTCCATTCCGCCGCCGCTGCGGGATCGTATGGAAATCATTGAGCTCACGGGATATACCGAGGAAGAGAAGCTGCAAATCGCCCGGCGATATCTGCTCAATCGGCAGTTGCAGGCGAACGGACTGGCGTCCGAGGCGGTGCGAGTGTCGGACGAGGCGTTGCGCCGACTCGTCGTCGACTACACCCGCGAAGCCGGCGTCAGAAATTTGGAGCGCCAAATAGGCGCATTGCTACGCAACTCCGCGGTCGCCATCGCCTCGGGCCAAGCGAAGGACGTCTCGATCGGCGTCGACGACGTGGCGGCGATCCTCGGCGCCGCGCGCTACGAAAACGATGTCGCACTGCGCACCAGCGTCCCGGGCGTGGCGACCGGTCTCGCCTGGACGCCGGCCGGTGGCGATATACTGTTCATCGAATCGAGCCGAGTGCGCGGCGCCGGCAAATTGATCCTGACGGGACAGCTCGGCGATGTCATGAAGGAAAGCGCTCAAGCGGCGGTGACGCTGGTGAAATCGCAAGCCGAGCGATTGGGCGTAGACCCGTCGCTGCTCGATAATTGCGACTTGCATATCCATGTTCCCGCCGGCGCAATCCCCAAGGACGGGCCGAGCGCGGGAGTCGCCATCGCCACCTCGCTGGCTTCGTTGCTCACCCGACGTACCGTCCGCGCCGATGTCGCGATGACCGGCGAAATCAGTCTGCGCGGGGTGGTGATGCCCGTGGGGGGGATCAAGGAGAAATGCGTGGCCGCGGCCCGTGCCGGCATCCGCACTGTGATACTGCCCGCCCGTAACCGGCGCGATTTCGAAGACATTCCCGAGAGTGTGCGCAAGAAACTCGAATTCGTCTGGGCGGAAAAAATCGACGACGTTTGGGTCCGGGCGCTGGAACAAACGCCGGTAGAACAGCGAGCGGCCGCTTAATACCTGTTGCGTCGCCTCAGGCGCCGCCGTGCGCATTGCACCCTGCTACCATGCGCGCTGAATGAGACTGCGAACTCGCTTGAATCTCGTGGTAGCCGGCCTCAGCGCCGCGTTCGTGATCGTGTTGATCGCGGCCGAGGTGCAGAGCGCGCGGATGTCCGTGCGTGAAGAAATCGAAGCCGCCAACCGAGTGGCGTCGCAACTCCTGGGTCGTCTTGCCGGCGTATATTCACAGGTCGGCGGCCCGTCTTTGGTGCTGCAGTTTCTGCAGCAGCTCGGACGAGTCCGCGCCAACGAAGTGTCTTTGCGAGGGCCGGCCGGCGAGGTGCTGTATCAATCGCCTGCCGCCACCTACAAGGCGGGGCGCGAAGCGCCCGTCTGGTTCGCAAAGCTATTGGCGCCGCAGCCGGCTCGATACACCTTTCCTTTGCGCGGCGGCGTGTCGCTGGTGGTGGAGGCGCAACCCTCGCGAGCGGTACTCGACGCCTGGGATGACGTCACGCGCCTGTCTATCATTGCGGTCACCATGTTGTTCGTCGTGAACGCATTGGCATTCTGGTCGGTGGCGCGCGTGCTCAAGCCTTTTCCGGTCATCGCCGACGGTTTGGAGCGAATACAACGCGGCGAGCTCGCCTTTCGATTGCCGAGTCTCGCGGGCAATGAAGCGCACGCCATCGGCGCCGCGTTCAATCGCATGGCACAGGCGGTGCAAGACAAGGTTTTGGCCGAGCGAAAAGCCCGTGACGCCGAGGCACGCTTGGAGCAACGGCGCGAAATGGCGGCGCTCGCCGATCAGCGCGTCGAAGAGGAGCGGCGTTTGATCGCCCACGAATTGCATGACGAGTTCGGCCAATCGGTGACTGCGATACGCAGCCTGGCACTCGCCATTGCAACTCAGGGCGGTGTCCGGGACCCGGCCACCGGAGAAGTAGCGCGCATGATTTCGGACGAGGCGGGGCGCTTATACGACGCAATGCACGGCCTCATTCCTCGCCTGACCCCGTTATCTCTGGATACTCTCGGTCTTGCGGCGACCCTCGAAAGTCTGGTGCGCGACTGGCAACGCCGCCACCCGACCATAGTCCTCTCGCTCGTCCACACACTTTCGCAGGATCTTGGACCGAGCGTCACGCTCACGATTTATCGTGTCGTGCAGGAGGGGCTGATCAATGCTCTGCGGCATGCGCAAGCGTCACGAATCGACATGGCGGTGCATTCCGACGCTCAGCGTATCGTCGCCACGGTGAGCGACAATGGCATCGGTTTGTCGGCCGAATGGACGCGGCCCGGTCACTATGGGCTGCGGGGGCTCGCCGAGCGGGTCACTCAGTTAGGCGGTATCTTCGATATCGGCAGCCGCGACGCTGTCGGCGTTTGCCTGACCGCCGACATTCCGCTGAGTGGGGCGGCATGATCCGAATACTGTTGGCCGATGATCACGCCGTCGTGCGCATGGGATTCCGGCTGCTGCTGCAGTCCGTAGCCGAAATGTCGGTGATCGCCGAGGCCGAATCCGGCGAGGCCGCGTGTCAGCTGTATCTCGATCTCATGCCCGACGTCGTGGTCATGGATCTCGGCATGCCCGGAATGGGCGGTCTCGAAGCATTGCGCCGCATCCGGGCGCACGATCCGCGAGCGCAAGTGCTGACGCTTTCCGCCCACGATGACCCTCTGCATGCCCGCAGGGCGCTGCATGAAGGCGCGCTGGGGTTTTTGTCCAAGCGCAGCGCGCCGGAAGCGCTGTTGGACGCCGTGGCAGTCGTTGGCGCGGGCCGGCGCTATCTCGATCCGGTGCTTGCCCAGAAGTTGGCGTTGGCCGAAGTCGACGGTGGCGCCAAGTCGCCGGTCGAAAGACTGTCGGAGAGAGAATTCGCAGTGTTCATCCGTCTGGCCGCCGGCGCAACCGTGCAGCGCATTGCCGGTGACCTCAATCTGTCGGCCTCGACCGTCGGCACCCACCTTTACAATATCAAGCAAAAACTCAACGTCGTGAACCAGTCCGAGTTGACTCTGATCGCCATTCGGCACGGCCTCATCGAGGCCTGATTACCCTGCTGCCGCCATGGCATAAGTGCAAAGCATCCGACTCCGAGCGTCGTCACATGCGGGTTTCGACCTCCGCCCAAAGCTGTGCGTAGATTTGTCCGGCCGCGCTTCTCGGCGCGTAGGCCGGCAGCGGAGCTCGACGCAAGCTCATCCTTTCGATCTCGCTGGAATACGGAACCTCCGTCAACAAGAACTCCGGAAACTGCTCGCGCGCACTCGCCATCACCTCTTGATGCAACGACTTTCGCCGATCCACCATCGAGAAAAACGGCAACAATGCCAAGTCCGTCCAGCCATTGTCCGCAATGAACACGCGCAATTGGCGCAGCATGCGCACCGACAGCGGAGTGGGAATCATCGGAACGACGACGGCATCGGCCGCGCGAAGCACGTTCTCGGACAGCAGGGAGATTCCTGGAGGGCAGTCTAGAAACAGCGCCGAATATACGTCCCGCAGGGATTTGCTCATTTTGAGCAGCCGCTCCGTAGGACGTTTGCGTTCGCTCAGATGCAGGTCGAAGTTTCGATACGACATATCCGAGGGCAGCACATCCAATTTTTCATGGCCGCTGGGCAACAGCACCTCGGCCAACTCGCGCTTTCCGGCAATCAGCTTTTTGACCGGCACATGTTCGCTGGGCTCACACTGCAAAATGTAAGTCGCGGCGCCTTGTGGATCCAGGTCCCACAGCAGCGTGGCTCGCCCGGCAGAGGCACTCAAATAGGCGAGGTTGACGGCGGTCGTCGTCTTCCCGACACCGCCTTTGATGTTGGTGACGGCAATGATTTTCATGCAATTGTCACGGATTTACGTGAGCCCGCTACGGTGGGTCTCGCGGCACACCCTGCAGTCGCGCGCGGCCCTTAAATTGCGCTGCGGCGCTAACGCCGGGATGCCACCGCATGAACCACGACCACCAAAAACCAGCAAAGTCCGCCGATGATCAGCAGTGTCGCCCCGAATAGAGCGAGCCGGCTACCGGGCCGATTATCCAATAATCCAGCCAGCAGCACGCCTACCACGAGCATGGTTAACGAGAGAATTGCGCGCCGCTTGATTTGCTGACGAGTCGGTGGCGGCACCTTCGTCCGTCTCGGAACGAGATCAATGCCGGAAGATTGAGCCAGCGGTGCTCCGCATGCGACACATGCCGTCGCCTTGTCACTCACCGCCCGCCCACATTCGCTGCATGCAATCAATGCCATGGTCATCTTCTGTTTTGCTGAAGGAGTGCTGCCGCGGCGCATTCGAAGCGCCGACGTCCTGGTTCACAAATGTTACGTCGTGCGGCAAATATTTGTGAATCGATCACTGAATCTTACTCTATGTACGCTACTGCACAGACCCCATCGTGGTCCAGGGTTACGGTCATGGCATAAAAGGGCCTATTGATGACGTTCCAACGGACTGTATTCAAAATTAATTTTCTTAAACTTCTCGGGCTGACCACACTTTGCGGGGCGGTCACCCCAAGCTGGGCCGTGCCGAGTTTCGCGCGCCAGACCGGAATGGCTTGTGCCGCGTGTCATACCACATTTCCGGAACTTACCCCCTTCGGCCGGGAGTTTAAGCTAAACGGCTACGTACTCGACAACATTCGCCAGGTTACCGGCATCGACACCTCGGCCCGACAGACGTTGGCGATCAATTCGATACCCCCGATCAGCGCCATGCTGCAGGTGTCGTACACTCACACCAGCAAGGCCCTTCCGGATGGCCAATTGCCGGGCGCTCTCGCCAAAGACGGCGAAGCCCTGTTTCCGGATCAGGTAAGCCTCTTCTACGCCGGCAAAATTGCTGATGAGCTCGGCGCATTTATGCAATTGACCTATGACGGTGCCGCCGACCATTTTGGATTCGACAACACGGATATTCGGTACGCTCACCACTTGTCTTTCGGCGGCGCGGACGCCAACGACCATCACCTGATCGTTGGTCTTACCCTTAACAACAATCCAACGGTCCAGGACGTGTGGAACACGACTCCCGCGTGGGGGTTTCCTTACTCAGGCAGTCGGGTCTCCCCAGGACTGATTGCAGCTTCTCAAATCGATGGACGGCTGGGCCAAAGTGTAGCGGGGCTCGGCGTATACATATGGCTGGATGAGCATTTTTATGTAGAACTTTCCGCTTATACCGCGGCCATTCCGGGAGGGGCACACCCTCTAGATAGCACGCAAAGCAACGTCGCCCATGGCCTCTCGCCGTATTGGCGCTTGGCTTATGAACAACGGTGGGATCGCAATTCCTTATCCATCGGTACCTATGGGCTAGAGACAAAAGTGCACCCCGGTAGTGGGACGGCGCTCCAAGGCCCCACCGACCGATTCAAAGATATCGCTGCGGATGCGCAGTATCAGTTCGTTGGCGAGGATCACTTGGCAACGGTGCTGGCGACCTACATTCACGAGAGCCAAACGCTAAGCGCCAGTGTGATCGATCAATTTGCGGCCCATGCCGGCAACAATCTGCGAACCTTCAAGTTGACGGGTGAATATAGTTACCAACGAAAGATCGGTGGCTCTTTGGGATATTTCAGCACCACTGGGAGCGGCGATTCGATCCTCTATTCCGCAGCTTCAGTCGTTGGCAGCGCGAACGGGAGTCCAACCTCCAACGGCTATATCGCCGAGGTGAATTACCTGCCATGGCTCAACGTCAAACTCCAACTCCAGTACGTGGGCTATGAGAAATTCAACGGTGCCAAAACAAACTATGACGGTACGGGTCGCAACGCCTCCGATAACAACACTTTTTACGGGTTAGTCTGGCTGAACTATTGAGTTTCCGCCCCCGCGTGATGTCGCGGGAAAACGGCCCACCCTGCCGACGGAATCCTGGAGTCGACGCTATGAAGTTAAGCTACGCGGTGGTCATCGTATGCGCCATGCTCGGTACCGTAGGTCCCGTATATGGCGCTAATGTCAATACGGATGCAATGACCGATGCGCAGCGCAAGACTTTGCAAAAGACCATCGAGACTTGCGCTGCGTGCCATGGTGGCAACGGCCGCAGCGTGTCTCCCACCTTTCCCAACCTGGCCGCGCAAACGGCCCCCTATATCGAGTTGCAATTGCACGCCTTTAAGGATCAGACACGTGCGGATCCGGATGCTCAAGCCTACATGTGGGGTATGGCATCCCAACTGAACGATGCATCAATCAGCGGCCTCGCCGATTATTTCTCCAAACAATCCGCCGCTGAAGGGCGAAGCGCAAACGCGACGCTCATCGCACAGGGCAAAAGTATTTTTGCCGAAGGCGTTCCGGCCCGCCAAATTCCGGCCTGCGCCTCATGTCACGGTGCTCAGGCTCAAGGCAATGGGCCTTTTCCACGCCTCGCCGGTCAGCATGCCCCCTATCTGCTCAAACAACTTCTGGTGATTCAAAGCGTGCTCAGAACCGCCCCAGTGATGCACGGCGTGATCAAGGATTTGAATCGAGATCAGATGCAAGCCGTCGTTGAATATTTACAATCTATTTAAGGGATGCCGGTACGCTGCGGACCGTATCCCCGGGGCAACTCCAACAGCAACGCAAGGTAATGTTCAGGTTGCCGGTCACTTGACATATGATAGGTGCTAACGCCTATTCGGTAAGAGGAAACCACATAGTGAGCCAGCCAGGACAGATAAACGAGCAGACCGCGGTAAAGCCTGCCAGCCTTGAACAGTCAGGATCGCGCTTCGTTGCGCTGACCATGTTTGGCCTGCTACTTCTTGCTTACGTATTGATGTCGGCAGATCGTTACCTCATCAGCATTCTCGCCCCCGATGTCCGTAAGGCCCTCGGTTTCTCGTTACCACAGATGGGCGCCCTCACGACCCTGTTTACCCTCGGCATTGGGATCGCGGGGTTGCCAGCCGGCTCGCTCATTGCCCGCTATTCAAGAAAGACCGTTTTGCTCACGGGTATCCTGTTGTTCTCCGGTGCGACTTTCCTCTTCACCGTTGCCAATAGCTTCTTCAGCATGCTCGTGTTCATAGTCATGCAAGGTGTTGGCATGTCTTTCTTGGCAACCAGCTTGTTCTCGCTGGCAGCCAGTTATTTCGCGAATAACCGCGTGGCCGCTGTGGGTATCGTCAACGTTTGCTTTGGTCTTGGCTCATTCGTGGGTCCCTGGGCAATCGGCGACCTGCGAAGCAACACCGGCAGTTGGCAAGCCCCGATGCTGGCTTTCGCTGCTTGTGGCATTGGCTTTGCGGTCCTCATCGCGCTGGTGGTGCGTCCGTGGTTCAGCGAGACCAAGCACGCTGCCCACCATAACGAGGGCACAGGGGGCGCGGACTCTCTGCTGAACCGTAACACGATCATTCTCACCGCCTTGAGCGTCATGTATGGGCTCGCCGTATACGGATTCCTTGGCCTCTACCCCACCTTCCTGCGCGAATCGTTGCATTTCACTCCGGCAGAAGCGGGTGCAATGCTTAAATTCTTCGGCCTCGGCTCCCTGCTTGCCTACTTCGCGGGAATGCTGGGTGATCGTCTGTCGCCGAAAGTCGTCATCATTGGTGCCTCGGTCGCTGTCGTGCTGCTGGGCCTGTTCCTTTATCTTCCCGACCTGAGCACGTTATCCCGTGAAGTTCTTGTCTTCCTCTACGGTGTCTTCGGCGCAGCGGTGCTCTATACCAATCTCGCCGGTGCTCACATCAAGTCACTTCGCCGCAGCCTTTCAAGCCGCGGCTCGAGCATGTTCGTCACCACCCTCTACGCCGGTGCAGCGTTCGGAGGGTTCCTGATGGGCGGTCTCGTCAAACAGTTTGATTGGATACAAGCGGGTCGGATTCAAATCTCGCTGCTCACTCTGCTGGGTGCGTTGCTCGCTCTCGGGCTGCGGCCGAGCGAGATGTCGAAGTAAATCAGCATCCAGACAAGGTTTGGTGATGGCATCGGCGGCGTCTTTGCCCAACACTGCAATCGGCAAGGGCCGCCCTGACCTGCTACTGCCCGCACCCCTCGTTTCGAGCGCGCCTCCGCCTCAGCATCGCATCATTACGCCGCAGCGCTAACGGATACTTCGACTAACGGGAGGGGCCGTACTTCAGCTCGGCTGCAATCGCGGCCAGAATCAGTCCGCCCACTATCGTGAGGTTGGCGTTGGTGAACATCCGTTCAGTGAATGCTTCCTGGCCGTGGAATTTCCAGAAGGCATGGGCGATGGGTATGGTTGCGAAGGTGAATATTCCCAGAATTCCGGCTCCCAACCACGTCAACCGCTTGCCGAAAATCATCAGGGCCGAGGCGCCGAGCTGGATGATGATCGTGCCGACGG
>JALYIW010000100.1 GCA_030775625.1 Pseudomonadota bacterium
CTGTTGGAGCGGACCGGAGCGTCGATCACCGTGGTCGCGCCGCAGATCGTTCCCGCGTTGCTGCAGCGCGCCGCCGCCGGCACGCTTAAATTGGCGATCCGCGAGTTCGCCGCGGACGATCTCGACGGTGCCCGATTGGTCATCGTCGCCACCTCCCGCCGCGCGGTGAATCGTTGGATAGCGAATTTGAGCGACTCGCGCGGCATTCCCGTGAATGTCGTCGACGATCGCGACGCCTCGCGTTTCATCGTGCCCGCCATCATCGACCGCGACCCCGTATTGGTCGCCATTTGCACCGGCGGCACTTCGCCGGTGTTGGCCCGCCGCCTGCGCGAACGCCTCGAGACATTGATTCCCAAACGCATCGGCGAGTTGGCGTCATGGTTGCGGGCATTGCGCGCGGCGACGCGGGAGAAATTGCGCGACACCGATGAACGGCGGCGGTTTTTCGAAGCCATCGTGGACGGCCCCGCCGCGCGGCGCTTCATCGAAGGCGACAACCAAGGCGCCGGGCGCATCGCGCAGCAATTGCTCGCCACGACTTCCAGCAGTCCTCGGGCCCAGGGCGAGGTGACGCTGGTGGGCGCAGGACCGGGGGATCCGGAACTGTTGACCCTCAAGGCGCTGCGCGCGCTGCAAGATGCCGACGTGATTTTGTACGATCGCCTGGTATCGGAGGCGGTGCTGGATCTCGCGCGGCGCGATGCGACGCGAATTTGCGTCGGCAAGGCCGCCGGCAACATTGGCAGCACTCAGGAAGAAATCAACGATCTATTGATCGAGCACGCGAACCAAGGCCGGCGCGTGCTGCGCCTCAAGGGCGGCGACCCCTTTATTTTCGGGCGCGGCGGCGAAGAGCTCGAAGCGTTGGCAAAGGCTCGCATCCAGTTCTCGGTGGTGCCGGGCATCACCGCGGCCGCAGGCTGCGCCGCCTACGCAGGCATCCCGCTCACGCACCGCGATCACGCGCATAGCGTGAGCTTCGTGGCGGGTCACGCGACCCAAGACGGGCGCGAGCCAGATTGGCGCGCACTGTCCATGCCGGGAACCACCGCCGTGTTTTACATGGGCCTCGCGCGCCTGGAACACATCGTGGAGAAGTTGCTGGAGCATGGGGCGCCCGGCACCCGGCCGGCGGCCGTCATTGCTCAAGGCACCACCGCAAAGCAACGCGTCATGACCGCGACCCTGGCGACCATTCGCAGCGCATCGGCGGGCGCGAATTGGCAATCGCCGGCGCTACTGATCGTGGGCGAGGTCGTGGCGCTGCAATCCTCGCTAGCCTGGTTCAACACAGCGGTCGAGGCTGAGATCTCGCAAACCGCATAAGCCAATCCGCAGGCACGCGGAGTGTCTGCAATATCGTGCCAGACCTTCAGAACCTGAGCATCCCCAAGGCTCATTCGTTATTTTTTTGCTTGCGTTGCATCGCTCTGACTGGCGTCGGGTCCCAGTATTCGCGTTGCAGTACCAGTTTGCCGTCCTTGAACTTCTGCAGGCTTATATAATGCTGCACGACGCCGGGCGAGTTGGTGTAACGACCTTTGTATTCGTTGTAAACCACGCTCGGATCCAGCGCCGGCGTGTTGACCACATCGTACATCTCGAGGCCGAGAAACCCTATCACGCCCTTCAGGTACTCGATCACCTCGGACTTGCCTGCTATGCGCGTCGGCCTGTCTATCGATCCTCCATAGGGAAATTCAAAGACGACCTGGTCATCGACGATGTCGGCCCATTCGGGTTTGCCTATATCCAGGATAATTCGTTTGGCGAGGCGTTGATTTTCGGCCCGTAGCGCCTCGACGTCGGCAACCCCGGTCTCGCGGCTTGATGCGTTGCCAGGGGACGGTGGTTTATAGACTGGCCTTGGTGTATTCATTGGACTCCTCGATGTTGAGAGCACTGAATGCGAATCCTCCGCCCGCTGATTGCTTCGTGTTTGAAGGACGCAGACCGCTTGAACCAGAATAATGGCCATTTGGGCGCAGCGCTGTCGGCCGGCGTCACTCGCCGTCGTGAGATTGCACCTTCAACACGCCCCCCATTACTAGACGACCCACCGTGCCGACCAATCACCGAGGGTGAATGGCACACACGAAGCGGTGGTTGCTCATTCAAAACGAGATTGTTTAGCCCTAAGAGACGCTTGGTGAGAGCGAAGCGCCATCAGTTGCATGGATTCATGGGGGAGTTTTCGATTTATTAGTGCGCGGCGCCCAGTAGAACGCTCGCGCGATGGGTAGCTGATACACGCTCCATTGCCCGTCGATTTCAAACAGCTTAAGTTAACCAATCGCCTCCAAAAATCCTTTCTCCGTCACCCAGGCGCGGTTGAACAGCCGCGATTGATACTTCGAGCCACCGTCGCACAAGATGGTCACGATGGTGTGGCCCGGGCCCATCTGTTTGGCGAGCGCCACCGCCGCTGCGACATTGATGCCGGAAGTACTGCCGAGCAAGAGTCCCTCTTCGCGCAGCAGCCGATAAACGAAGTGCATGCTTTGCGCATCCGCGATTCGCAGCGCATCGTCGATGGGCGTGCCTTCGAGATTCGCCGTCACGCGGCCGGTGCCGATGCCCTCCGTGATGGACGTGCCGCCGTCGGTCTTCAATTCGCCGTCCTTGAAGTAGTGGTACAGCGCGCTACCGGGTGGGTCGACCAACACGATCTTGACCGCGCTGGATTTCGATTTCAGATACCGGGCGACCCCCGCCAGGGTTCCGCCGGTGCCGGTGGCCGCGCAAAAGGCATCGATCTTGCCGGCCGTGTCGCGCCAGATTTCCGGGCCTGTGGATTCGTAGTGGGCATCGCGATTGGCGGTGTTGTCGAATTGATTGGCCCAAATGGCGTCGGGCATTTCCTGCGCCAGACGTCCGGCGACCTTTTGGAATTGATTCGGATTGCTGTAGGGAACAGCTGGAACCTTGCGCAGTTCCGCGCCCAGCGCCTCGATGATCTGATATTTCTCGGCAGCCTGATTGTCGGGCATGACGATCACGCACTTGTAGCCGCGTGCATTGCAAACATGCGCGAGTCCAATACCTGTATTACCGGCGGTTCCTTCGACCACAATACCGCCGGGTTTCAGGACACCGCGCCGTTCGGCATCCAGAACGATCCATTTCGCCGCTCGATCCTTTACCGAGCCGCCAGGGTTCATGAATTCTGCTTTCCCGAGAATCTCGCAGCCGGTCTCATCGCTCAAACGACGTAGGCGAATCAACGGTGTATTGCCGACCGCGTCGGTAAAGCCTTCTCTGATATTCATCTATGCGCTCCGCGTACGTTCGCTGCGCATTGTGACGACATGCCGACCGGATTCACACAAAAGAATCCCCGGACTTGCCGGGGAATCGAGTGGAACAGGTGTGGGGTAAAAACCCGACACGTCCTTAATTGGAAGATACGCGGCTTCGATTGCCCAAACGTTCGACCTTGTTTGTATAACCCAGTGTTGCTCGCAAGTAACTCTGGCTATAAACGCAAACCGAGACGATGGCTTTAATATACCACAGAACGCGGATAAGTATCGGCAAATCTTAGAGTTAAGACGTAGTCCTTACTTCCTTTGACGGTATGTTAAATGCGTCACAATTTTGTGACACACAAGCAACATGGGAAGCGCTGCGGCGGCCGGAGCGTGTTTAGGGCCAGAGTGCCTCACGCGCGTCGAAATCCCTGGATCTCGCGCGCACCACGCAAAATCGCTGCCCCGTCGGGGCTTCAGATGACAACCCCGGTGCTGATGGCTTGGATGCGTTTGGCGCCCAATCCTTCGAGTCGGCGGACTTCGGCTTCGATGTCGTTCGACTCGATATCCAGGTGCACGCGGCTCGGGTGAGCGACCTTTTGTACTTCGAATATCGAGGCCATCCTGCGTATCCTCGAGCTTCTTATAGAGCTGACTGTCGGGCGGCGGCAGTGTGCTTTTGTGCATCACTTGCTCCAGATTTGCCGCATGAAATACTTGCACACTATGGTACGGGTGACGGACATTGAGCAATCTTTGCGTTTCTATCGCGACGCTCTCGGTCTGCGCGAATCTTCGCGGCGGGACTTTCCCAAGGGACGTTTCACTCTGGTGTTTTTGGCCGCGCCCGGCGATGAAGAGGCTCAAGTGGAGCTCACCCATAATTGGGATCCCGAGCCGTATCCGGTGGGACGCAATTTCGGACACTTGGCTTATGCCGTGGACGATATTTACGCGGCGTGTCGGCGCTTGATGGACCACGGCGTCACCATCAACCGACCCCCGCGCGATGGACACATGGCCTTCGTGCGCTCGCCGGACCACATCTCGATCGAGCTGCTCCAGAAAGGGGAGTCGCTGGCGCCGGTGGAACCGTGGGCGTCCATGCCGAACACCGGCGTCTGGTGAGCGCCGGCTGCGGCCAATCTGACCGCTGCGTGAATCGGGCGACAACGCCTGACGCAGGGGCGCCAGCGCGTCAGAACATCTCCGACGCATCCGGCGCCTTGATATCCACGGCGGTGCGCGACGGAATGTGATCGCCCGTGATCATCTCGTCATAGGCCTGTCCCGGGCTCACCATGGGATATACCCCGGCATCCGGATCGATCATGACTTCGAGAAAAGCCGGACCGTCGAAGCGGATGAACTCCTCGACGATGCGCGGCACATCCGCCTTCTTGTCGAGCCGCACCGCGTATTTGAAACCATCGGCCTGCGCGGCCTTGACGAAGTCCTTGGTGTGCAGGCTCTTGTCGCTGGCGCTCAGGCGGCCCTTGAAGAACAGCTTTTGCCATTGCTTGACCATGCCGTCACCACAATTGTTGAGCACCACCACCTTGACGGGCAGATCGTAGGTTGTGACGGTTTCGAGTTCGCCGATATTCATGCGTATGCTGGCATCGCCATCCATGTCGATGACCAGACGATTGCGCTGCGCGAACTGCGCGCCGATGGCCGCGGGCAGGCCGAATCCCATGGTGCCCATGCTGCCCGAGGTCAACCATAGGCGCGGACTGCGAAAATCGAAGTACTGTGCAGCCCACATTTGGTGCTGGCCCACGCCGGTGGTGATGATGGCCTCGCCCCGGGTCAGACGATTGATCTCCTCGATGACGTAGTACGGCTGGATCAGCGCGCTGGCGCGATCGTAATTCATGGCATATCGGCTCCGCAGCTCGTCGCAATGGCGGTGCCATTCCGACCAATCCCGGCGAAAACCCTGGTCCCGGCCGTAATCGAGCAGACTCAGCAATGCATCCGGCATCAGGCCCACATGGCTCCAATCGACGCGTTTGACCTTGTTGATCTCCGACGCATCGATGTCCAGGTGCGCAATGAATTTGGCGTTACCGGCAAATTTTTCCGGATTGCCGGCCACGCGATCGTCGAAGCGCGCACCGAAGGCCAGCAAGCAATCGCAGTCGTCTACCGCGTAGTTGGCGAACGCCGCGCCGTGCATTCCCAGCATGCGCATCGACAAGGAATTGGCCGTATCGACCGCGCCTATGCCCATCAGCGTGGTGACGACGGGGATGCGAAATTCCTTGGAAAATTCGCGCAAACTATGCGCCGCGCCCGCATTGATCACGCCGCCGCCCGCATAAATCAGCGGCCGCTTCGCGGCGCCCAATGCCGCAAAAAAATCAGCGCACGCGGTTTGCGGCAATTTGTTCGTTTCAAGGCGATTCATTCGCTGACGGTAGCCCGGCACGGGTAGCCCGCCGGACCCCTGGAAAATACCCTTCCAGTTCTGTACATCCTTGGGAACATCGAGCACCACAGGTCCCGGGCGGCCGGTGCGCGCAATTTCGAAAGCCGTGCGCACGGTGGCCTCTAATTTCGTAGGATCCGTGACTAAGAAAACATGCTTGGCCACGGCACCCATGATGCTCGGCACCGGTGCTTCCTGGAATGCGTCCGTGCCGATGGCGGTGGTAGCCACCTGACCGCAGATCAGCACGATGGGGACTGAATCCGCCAGGCTATCGCGCACCGGTGTGACGGTATTGGTGGCGCCCGGTCCCGATGTGACCAAAGCCACCCCGACGCGGCCGCTGGCGCGGGCAAATCCTGCGGCCATGAACCCGGCGCCCTGCTCGTTGGCAGGCACGATCAAGGGCATCGCTTGCTGATGTTCCTGGTTATAGCGGAATACAGCGTCGTAAATCGGCAGAATAGCGCCGCCGCTGTAGCCGAAAATCGTGTCAACGCCTTCGTCGGCAAGCGCCTGGACGAGTATTTCCGCCCCGGTCATGCTGGCGCCGGCGAGCGGATGTGCGGCCTGATTTAACATGTCATTTCGGTCTTTCACACCCAAAGACTAGCAGTTCTCGCTCTGGCGCCCAAGTGCCAGCCTCCCGTATGCTAGTCGGTCCATGCGCCACCTCATAGCAATACTCCTGCAAAACGAAGCGGGAGCGCTGACTCGAGTCACCGGTCTGATATCCAGTCGCGGCTACAACATCGAGTCGCTGTCCGTGGCCCCCACGAATGACCCCACGGTGTCACGCGTGACCTTGGTGACTACGGGCTCGGACGAGGTGATTGCGCAAATCAACGCGCAGCTGCTGAAACTGGTCGATGTGGTGGCCGTCGAAGACATGACCAGCGGCGATCATCTGGCCCGCGAACTGCTGTTGATCAAGCTGCAGGTTCCGGCCAAACATGTCGACGCCGTCAACACCTTGCTGGGACGCTTCGGCGGCAGGGTGCTGTCCTCGAACCCTTCGAGCTACATCGTGGAACTCACCAGCACCGAGACCGAGATCGGCGAATTCATCGTGACCGTCGCTGCATTCGGCGAAATCATCGAAGTCGTCCGTAGTGGTGTCCTTGGAATAGCCCGCCCCAACCCCCGTTTGCATGCCGTCAAATGACCACCCCTTACACCCTGTATGACTATCTGCCCTCCGGCAACGGCTACAAGGTGCGCTTGGTCTGCAAAAGGCTGAAGATCCCGTATCGCCTGGTGCCAATGGACATCACTCGGGGCGCCACGCGTAGCCGGGAATTTCTGGCCAAAAATCCCAACGGTAGAATTCCGCTGCTGGAAGTTCCGGGTCATGGGTTTCTCGCGGAGAGCCACGCCATCATCCGCTTTCTCGCCGAAGGTTCGGATCTCATACCCGGCGACCATTGGCAGCACGCATTGATGTGGCAGTGGTTGTCCTTTGAACAGTACAACCTGGAGCCGAACATCGGCACGGCACGTTTCTGGCTGACCTCGCTGCACAAAACTCCGGCGGAATTGGGCGAGCGCCTGACTGAGAAACTCGCCAAAGGGCACGAAGCTCTCGCTGTGCTCGAGACGGGGCTTCGCGGCAAGTCTTTTCTGGTCGCGAATCAGTTCACGCTCGCGGACATTGCCTTGTACGCCTATACCCACGTGGCGCCCGAAGGCGGATTCTCACTCGAGGCCTTCCCGGGAATTCGTGCGTGGATTACGCGGGTTGCCGAGCAGCCCGGTCACGCACCCATCACCGAGTCATGACTCAAGGATAGTTCTAAGCCATGCCTGAAATCGAAGTCACCGCGGAACATGCCGCCGATCCGAATACCCGACGCGTCGGAATTCTGGTGGGCGTGGTCGGCATTCTTCTGTCCGTCGTCACCATTTCCTCGCATCGCGCGCACACGCAGGCGGTCATTCACCGCACCGAATCGAACGATGCCTGGGCGTACTACCAAGCAAAGAAAAATCGCGAATACACCAGTGAGGTCGCGGTGACGCTGCTGCATGGCTTGAGTACCGATCCCGCGAAGATCGAGGGCCCCGTTCAGAAACTCCAGGCGGCCAGCGCCAAATACACGGCCGACGCCGAGAAAATCCAGGACGACGCGAACACCAAGGACAAGGAAACCAAGCTCGAGGAAGACCGTGCCCTGCGCTTCGACATCGGCGAAGGTTTGCTGGAGTTGGGATTGGTGCTGTGCTCACTGTACTTCCTGGCGCGCAAGAGTTTCTTTCCCATTTTCGGTGTGCTATCGAGCTTGGCCGGCGCCGCGATGGGCGTCTGGGGTTTTGTGCTTTGATGAAGCGGCTCGCGGTGCTCTGCGCGGCGCTGGCGTCGTGGAGCTGGACTGCGCCTTCGCTTGGCGCTGCAGCGGCGGCCGATGCGCCGGCGCTCGTACGCGTCGAGAGCCGCTCCGCGGATTTGCTGGCGGTCGCGCTGGTACATGATGATCGGATGTCGATTCATCTCAGCCGTCTGCTCGACAATGCTCCCGTGCACGATGCGGTGGTAAAGGTCGTGTTGCGCGGCGTGGTGCACCCCACCACGGCCGAAAGCGACGGCAGCTATTCGCTACAATCCCACGAATTGAGCCTGCCGGGAGCAACGGCGGTCGAATTTCAAATCGCACAGGCCGCGGGACTCGAGAGTCTCAAGGGGGTGCTGCAAATTGCCGATGTCCCAAGCCCTTCGGAGGACAAGAACGGCGCTCGCCAATTCTGGTGGTGGGTACTCAACTTCGCCGTCTGCATCGGTTTTCTATTGCTGATCTCGAGGCGCCGCAAGAGAACGCAGGACTAGAAGCTTTGCTCGGTCTGCACCAGGAATTGGAATTTTTGAATTCCGGCGATACTGTTCAGCGGAAAGGCAAAGTCGACATGCAGTACATTGCCGAGTCCGGTGCGTGAATTGCCCAGCCGTAAACCGAAGCCCACATCGCGCAGTAGCCCCGGATCGCTGTTGCCGATCACGCCGCTGCCCCAGGTCCGGCCAACGTCCGCAAATATCGCGCCTCCGACTCGGGCGAGTCGAAACGGAAACCAGTCGGTAAAGAAACGTTGTTCCACCGTGAAAATTGCCCGCGAAGTACCGGACTCGTAGCGCAGTGGATAGCCGCGCAAACCGTTGTCACCGCCGAGCAGAGTCTGCATGTCCGGATCCAGAGAATCGGTGACGCTGCCCGCGAGGCCGGCGTACAGCAGCCAATCCGTGCGCCAGCGCCAGTAGTACTTGGCGCCGGCATCTGCGATCAAATTGCGGGTCCGGCCGTCTTCGATGCGAGTTGAGAAATCGCTGGTCAGGAAAACTTGTTGATCCTCGGCCAATTCGATTCCGCGCAGCGCCTTGAACGCCAGCATGATGGCATTGCGATCGGCACCGAACACCCCATTGGTAAGGCCCACTTCTCCCGTGACCTCGGTGCCGAAATACAGGTCCTCGGTCTTGCCGATTTGATTCAGGTCTCCCACCTTTTGGTATTTGTCCTGCAGAATGTCGAATCCGACGAAAGGATATGACAGCGTGCGATCCGGCGGCAGCACTTTCGCCGGCAGAGAACTCGACTGCGTCGGCAAGAATATATTTCGATCGTAGCGCATGCCGAAGGTGAGCCGTTTCACCCAGCCGTCGATGAGGCCGCTGGACAGACCGCCGCTCAGTTCGTAGGACGATTCATGGTCGTTGAATTGATCGACGATGTTCCCTAAGTTGTAGCGGGATATGGTGCGGTCGAATTTGACGGCCGTGATCTTCGAGCTCCACGGCGCATCCAGCGAATAAAAAGGATGCGCCACTTGCAGCGCGTGTTGCAGCCCGTCGCTGGAATCCTCGTACACCAGCGCCGAGGTCCAGCGCGAGCCGAACACATTGGGATCCTTCCAGGCGATGGTGTCGCTGGTTCGATCCACGGTGCTGCCGTGCGCCACCTGTAGCGTTTTACCCAACCCCAGGAAATTCGTGTCTTGGAGATTGAACTTCGAATCGTTGCTGCCGCCGGCTCGTGAAAAGGAAATCCCCGGACTCAAGGTCCACACATCCTTGGTGATCACCTTGATATCGACCTGGCCGTGGGCGAAGCGTACGGGCACGATCCGCGCGTCGTAGACATACGGCAGCAGCCGCAACGCCCGCTCGGTTTCGGCAAGCCTACGCGCGCTGTACTTGTCGCCGCTGGCGAACAATAACTGCGCCTGGATGGTGGAATGCTTGGTGCGAAGGTGTAAATGATTGGCGAGCCGGAATAGTCCGTTGCGCTCGCGTGGATCGCTTTCGTCGAATATGTTGCGAATGTCGATGTCGACTTTGCCGATCACGGCGCCGGCGGCTTCCAATTCCGCATCGCTCGGCAGGCCCGCGGGACGCGGCTCTTCGATTCGCGTGTGCTCGGTATCGGTGAGCGTAGCGGCTAACGGCGGCTGGCCGATGCTTACGGTCAGAACCGTCAGCGCAATCACCCGCCGCGCGTCGGATAGCTTCATCCGACGATGCGGCTACAGAGCGGCGTTATCGGCTTCACCCGTCCGTATACGCACTACCCGGAGAATGTCCGTGACGAAAATCTTGCCATCGCCGACCTTGCCTGTCTTCGATGCACCCACGATGGATTCGAGGACCTGATCGACGATTTCGTTTTTGACGGCGACCTCGATACGGGTCTTGGGCACGAAATCGACGACATACTCCGCGCCGCGATACAACTCGGTATGTCCCCTCTGGCGTCCGAAACCTTTGACCTCGGTAACCGTCATGCCTGAGACGCCGATTTCAGAGAGGGCGGCACGAACGTCATCGAGCTTGAAGGGCTTGATAATGGCGGTAATCAATTTCATTCTAGACTCCGGTCAATGTGGGCGGCGCCGACCATACTAATTTGATTGTACTATAAAGGCAGCCCCGGTCGAGGCTAGGCAGTTTCAAGGATTTTCATGATCTCTACTATCGTCATCGTGGGCGGCGGGCAGGCCGGCGCACAAGCTATCGATACGCTCCGGCGGGAGGGTTTCGCCGGGCGATTGGTGTTGATCGGGGACGAGTCCGGTCTGCCCTATCAGCGGCCGCCGTTGTCGAAAAAATACCTGTCGGGTGAAATGGCGGCCGATCGTCTGCCGTTCCGGCATCAGGCTTTTTACGATGAACATCGCGTCGAACTCAAATTGGGCACCAAAGCCGTGCACCTGGATACGTCTTCCCGCCAAGTGGAGCTGGCAAACGGCGAGAAAATTACCTACGACCGGCTCTTATTGGGTCTCGGCGCCAGTTCGCGGCGGTTGACCTGCCCGGGAGCCGAATTGGCGGGGATACATTATCTGCGCGCGGCCACAGACGTGTCGGCCATTCGCGAGGGCATCAAACCGGGGGTTCGCATCGGCGTGATTGGCGGCGGCTACATCGGGCTCGAAACCGCATCCACCTGCCGCAAGATGGGCTGTGAGGTGACGGTTCTGGAGATGGCCGACAGAATCATGAACCGCGTCGTCGCCCCTACTGTGTCGCGATACTTCGAGGGCGAACATCGGGCACAGGGTGTCAATATCATTTGCGACGTGCGAGTCGTTCGACTCGAGGGCGCTGGCAAGGTCGAGCGCGTGGTCTGCGCCGACGGCAGCATTCACGCAGTCGACTTCGTCATCGTCGGGGTCGGCGCTGTGGCGGTGACGGAGCTCGCGAGCGACGCGGGATTGAGCTGCGGCAATGGCATTGTCGTCGACGAGTACTGCCGCACCAGCGACGCATCTATCTTTGCCGCCGGCGATTGCACAGATCATCCTTCTCTGCACTACGGCAGACGGGTGCGCCTCGAATCCGTCGACAACGCCTTCGAACAGGCGAAGACCGCAGCGCTCAACATGCTCGATAGGCCGGCCACCCACGATAGGGTGCCCTGGTTTTGGTCGGATCAATTCGACAACAAGCTGCTGATCGTCGGGCTGTCCCAAGATTATGACAAACAAGTCTTGCGAGGCGATCCGGCATCGCGCAGTTTCAGCGTTTGCTATCTCAAGGGCCGCGAATTGTTGGCGGTCGAGGCCATCAATCATTCGAAGGACTATATGGCCGCCCGCAAACTGATTGCGGAGCGGACGCCGCTCGACCTGCACGCCCTCGCTGACCCGCGGGTCCCTCTGAAAGAAGCGGTTTGATGCCCAAAATCGCGTTTATCCATGCCGGCGGCGCACGGCGGCGCATCGATGCGCCGCTCGGCATCACTTTGATGGAAGCGGCCAGGCAAAACGGCGTGCAGGGCGTGGTGGCGCAATGCGGCGGCGCCTGCGCATGCGCGACCTGCCACGTCTATATCGATCCCGTATGGCTCACCAAGCTGCAGCCTCCCGAGGATATGGAGCAAGGCATGCTGGAAACCGCTTGGGAACCGCGCAGCAACAGCCGCCTCAGTTGCCAGATTTACATCACCGCGGAATTGGATGGAATGACGGTGACCCTTCCCGAGCGGCAACGCTGAGAGCTATTCGAACACGATCAGCAAATCCTTGGTGTCGACCTGCAAACCGGGTTTGGCCAGGATCTCCTTGATCGTGCCGTCGCGCTCAGCTCGGACCGTCGTTTCCATTTTCATCGCCTCGAGCGTCAGCACGACTTCACCGCGCGACAAGGTCTGTCCGACATGCACCGGCACGGTAACGACGGTGCCCGGCATCGGGGCGCCGATGTGCCCGGCATTGCCGGGCTCGACTTTGCGCTGTGGAGGCTTCTTGGCCACCTGGCTTCGATCCGCGACGCGAATCGGGCGCGGTTGGCCGTTCAATTCAAAAAATACCGTGCGTGTGCCATCTTCGTGCGGATCGCTCGTGGTCACGTAGCGCACAATTAGTGTCTTGCCCCGCTCGAGATCGATGTTGATCTCTTGCCCCGAGTCCATTCCGTAGAAGAACACCGCCGTCGGCAGCGTGCTCACATCCCCGAAGCTGGTCCGGTCGGCCGCATAATCAACGAATACCTTGGGATACATCAGATAAGAGGCGAATTCATAGTCACTGATCGCGCGCCCCACCTTGAGTTCCGCGGCGTCTCGCTGTGCCGGTAGATCGGTCGGCGCCAGTAATTCGCCGGGACGGAGCGTCAACGGAATTTGCTCGCCCAATATTTTTTTCTGCAGGGCGGGGGGAAAGCCGCCGATCGGTTGGCCCAAGTCGCCGCGGAACAATTGCACGACGGATTCGGGGAAGGCGACTTCCACGTCCGGATCGAGCACCGCTTCGCGGGTCAGGCCGCTCGTCACCATGGTAATCGCCAAATCGCCGACGACCTTGGATGTGGGGGTGACCTTGATGATGTCGCCGAACATCTGGTTGACTTGAGAATAAGCATGAGCCACTTCCGGCCAGCGATGTTCGTCGAGACCGAGCGATCGAGATTGCTCGCGCAGATTCGTGTACTGGCCGCCGGGCATGCCGTGCACGTACACCTCGGACGCGCCGGCGCGAATATCGCTTTCGAAAGCGATGTAGCCGCGGCGCACCTGTTCCCAGTACGAGGAAATCAGCCGCAACTTGTCGGTGTCCAGCCCCGCGTCGCGCGGCCCGAAGCGCAGAGCTTCGACCATCGATCCCAGATTGGGTTGCGAGGTCAAGCCTGACATGGCGTCGATGGCCCCATCCACGGCGTCAGCACCGGCCTCGATGGCCGCCAGAACGCTGGCGGCCGCAATTCCGCTGGTATCGTGGGTGTGGAAATGAATGGGCAGGCCCACTTCTTCCTTCAGCGCCTTCACCAGCGAGGCGGCGGCCCGCGGCTGGCAAAGCCCGCCCATATCCTTGATGGCGAGCACATGCGCGCCCATTTCCCGCAATTCCTTGGCAATCTTGATGTAGTACTTTAGATCGTACTTGGTCTCGCGGGGATTCGTCAGATTGCCGGTGTAACACACCGCGGCCTCACACAGCCGCCCGGTCTGCCTCACCGCTTCGATGGAGACCTTCATGTTGTCGACCCAATTTAAACAATCGAAGACCCGAAACACGTCGATTCCGGCCTCCGCCGCTCTGGCGATGAAGTGGCGTACCACGTTATCGGGATAATTGGTGTACCCCACGGCGTTCGCCGAGCGCAACAGCATTTGCAACAACAGGTTGGGCATGGCGGCGCGAAACGCAGTGAGACGAGCCCAGGGGTCTTCCCTGAGGAATCGCATCGCTACGTCGAAGGTCGCTCCGCCCCAACACTCCACTGAAAACAACTCCGGCAGCAGCGCCGCATAGTACGGCGCAATAAGCGCCATATCGTGAGTGCGAAATCTCGTCGCCAGCAGCGATTGATGCGCGTCGCGCATGCTGGTGTCAGTGAACAGCACACGCTTCTCGCCCAGCATCCAGCCGGCGAATTTCTCAGGACCCAATTCATCGAGTTTCTGCTTGGTTCCGGGCGGCGGGACGGTGGGCAAGGCCACCCGCGGCAGCTTGGGAAACACGGCCTGCTCGGGCCGCGCACGGCCATTGACCTCCGGGTTGCCGTTCACGATCACATCGCCGATGAAACTCAATAGCCGCGTGGCGCGATCGCGTTTGCGGGGGCTGGTGAAAAGCTCCGGGGTTTGATCGATGAACTTTGTGGTGTAGTCCGCGGTGACGAATCGCGGGTGCATGATCACTTGATCGAGAAATCGCAGATTGGTCACCAGGCCGCGGATTCGAAACTCCCACAGTGCGCGGTGCATGCGGGCGATGGTTTCTTCGGGAGTCGGCGACCAAGCGGTCACCTTGACCAGCAATGAATCGTAGTATCGCGTGATGATGGCCCCGACATAGGCGGTGCCCGCGTCGAGCCGGATGCCGAAGCCGGCGGGACTGCGGTACGCAGTGATATGGCCGTAATCCGGCACGAAGTTGTTTTCGGGATCTTCCGTCGTGACGCGGCACTGCAAGGCATGCGCATTGATGCGAATATCTTCCTGTTTGGGCACGCCGCTCTCCGCGGTGCCGATTCGCGCGCCGCCGGCGATTCGGATCTGGGCCTTGACCAGGTCCACGCCCGTGACGCACTCGGTGACTGTATGCTCGACCTGGATTCGCGGATTGACCTCGATAAAATAGAATCTGCCGGTGTCTGCGTCCTGCAAGAACTCGACGGTCCCGGCCGCTCTGTAGCCCACGGCGCGGCCGATTTTCAGCGCCGCTTCGCACAGGTCCGCGCGTTGCGCATCGGTCAGAAAAGCCGCGGGCGCGCGTTCGACGACCTTTTGGTTGCGGCGCTGTACGGTGCAATCCCGCTCGTACAGATGAACCAGGTTGCCGTACGAATCGCCCAATATCTGCACTTCCACGTGCCGCGCGCGACGCACCAACTTCTCGAGATACACTTCATCCTTGCCGAAGGCGGCTTTGGCTTCGCGTCTCGCCGCGGCCACGGTCTCGATGAGCTCGCGGTCATCCTCGATGACACGCATTCCTCGCCCCCCGCCACCCCAACTTGCCTTGAGCATCACGGGAAAGCCGACGGTATGCGCCATGGCAAGCACTTGGCTTTCATCGGCGGGTAAGGGCGGGGTGGCCGGCATGACCGCCACCCCCGCGCTCACAGCGAGATTTCGCGCTTCGATCTTATTGCCCAACCGGCGCATGGTGTCGGGCAAGGGACCCACGAAGATAATGCCGGCGTCGGCGCAGGCTTCGGCGAACTCCGGACTCTCAGATAAAAATCCGTAGCCTGGGTGAACGGCATCCACTCGCGCCTCGACGGCAATGCGAATGATATCGGCGATGTCGAGATAAGCGTCGACGGGACCCTTGCCCTCGCCCACCAGGTAGCTCTCGTCGGCTTTGGTCCGATGCAAAGAAAAGCGGTCTTCCTGGGAATGAATGGCAACGGTGCGAATGCCGAGTTCGGCTGCGGCTCGCATGACGCGGATCGCGATTTCGCCGCGATTGGCGATGAGAATGCTTTTGATGCGGACCGTCCCGGGAAATGGTTTCATCTGCAAATGATGATAGCCTTGCACGGTCGGAGGGGCTAGAGGAAACCCATACCCAATGTTCGGGCTGGCAATTCATGGCGGGGCGGGTACCCTGCCGCGCGCCGAGACGGACGGCGAGCGAGAACTGAAATATCGCGCCGGTCTGTCCGAGGCGCTGGAGGGTGGATTCGCCGTGCTGCGAGCGGGTGGCACCAGCCTCAACGCCGTCACTCGCGCGGTCACCGCTTTGGAGGACAACCCTCTGTTCAATGCCGGCCGCGGCGCGGTATTCACTCTGGACGGGCGCAATGAACTGGACGCCGCCATCATGGACGGGAATACCCTCCAAGCAGGGGCCGTCTGCGGTGTAACTCAAATCAAGAACCCGATCGAATTGGCGCGCTCCATCATGGAACATTCCGAATTCGTCATGTTGAGCGGTTCTGGTGCAGAAGAGTTTGCGTTGAGCCGCGGCTTTGCATTGGTGCCCAACAGTTATTTCTTCACCGCGGAGCGTTGGGAACAGCTCGAGCGCATGCGCGGCGGCGAAACCGGACTATCCACACTGACCATCTCTCATGTCGGCACGGTGGGCGCGGTTGCATTGGACGAGCGCGGTCGGCTGGCGGCGGCGACGTCCACCGGTGGCATGACCGGTAAACGTTACAGTCGCATCGGCGACTCGTCCATCATCGGCGCCGGCACCTACGCCGACGACCGATCTTGTGCCGTCTCGGCCACTGGACATGGCGAAGTATTCATTCGTGCTGCGGTGGCTCACGATATTTGTTCCAGGGTGCGCTTCGGTGGCCGCAATCTGCTCACCGCGGTGCGCGAGGTGGTTCATGACGAACTCCCGGCATTGGACGGAGAGGGGGGCGTCATCGCCATCGACGCCCACGGTGAGATCTCGATGGAGTTCAATTCCGAAGGCATGTTCCGCGCCAGCAGAAAAGACGGGGAGCAGGCGCACATCGGGATTTATCGGCGCGACTAGCGGGCGCGCTTCCTCGATCAGCCCCCGCGCTGCCCCCGTCGCTTCTCGAAGCGACCTGTGCGTAGCGTATGGTACTCGGCTTCCATTACCACGACGCGGTTTCTGCCCTGTTCCTTGGCGCTGTACAAGGCTTCATCGGCCAATTGAATCAATCCTTCCACGGTGCGAGTGCTGCTCGGCAGGATGAATGCCGCGCCGATGCTGACCGTCAGCCGGCTGGCGACGCGGGAAGCCTCGTGCGGGATATTGAGTTCGGCGATCGAGCGTTGAATGCGAGTCAGCACCTCGGCGACGTATTCCGGGCTGGCTTCGTAGAGTACGACGGCAAATTCTTCGCCGCCGTAGCGCGCCACGAAATCGAGGGGCCGGCGCGCGCATTGACTGAGACATACCGCCACGGCGCGTAGGCACTCATCGCCCGCCTGGTGTCCGTAACGATCGTTGTAGTCCTTGAAACAGTCGATATCCACCAACAGGACGGCGACGCGTTCTTCTTCGCGCACCGCCTGCTGCCAGGCGCGCTGCATATGTTGATCGAACATCCGGCGATTCTGGATGCCCGTTAAACCGTCGCGCGCCACCATTTCGTGCAACAAACATGCTTCGAGGAAGCGCATCCGGCTGGTCTTCTCGTGCATGTAGACGATGGACGCACAGAAGAGGTTGGCGGCAACCATCGACATGGCATCGCAGGCGAACTCGCGGCCCGGCAGCTGCGCAGCCGTTCCCAGGGCAAGATAGACGAACATCACGATCGTGTTCGCGGCGACCGCGTGATAAAAAATCAGGCCGCCCATGAAGTAGATGAAAATGATGGTCAGCATCAAGCAGGGAAACAACATTGAAGTGCCACCGAGCGAAGCGACGATCTGAATGGCGGACACGCCGAGGCCAAGTATGGTTACGGCAATCAACGCAAGCGGCGCATAGATGCGGTGGCGCTGCGGGGAAAAACTCGTCCCGAGTCCAATGAGCAGCGTCGGAATGATCCCCAACATGTGGATCATGCTGGGGATACGGTTCAGCTCCGGCCCCAATACGATCGACTCTATCGCGGAAAAAGCGATGGTTATGACTACCGCCAGGCACAGGTTCGCTCGCGTATGAGACAGATTTTCGTCGAAGTGAGTGCGCCGGAATTCCGCTTCCAAGGCGGATTCCGCGGTAAAGGTCAACCACGGAAAGCCGGCACGCAATTGGCGCGCATGCGGTGAGTCGGGCAAATTGGCGGCAGCGAGTGGATTCGCGTAAGACATTGAATGCACCGTACTCACCCGCCCGCCGCGGCTCCATGACCTGCGCCTCTTTTTGCAGCAAAAAATTCACAAAAAGCCAACAATTATTATGGCCAATCCGCTGCGCAAGCCCTAAATGCGTTGCTGCATCGCAAAACTTAATGTCTCGGCTAGGCTAGGTAGTTGGCGAGATAGGTGTCGAAATCGGCGTTGTCCGAGGCTTCAATGCGCTCTTGAGCCTCCTGCGACTCACGCGCCGCCGAGGCAAATTCCGCCAGTCGGCGCTCGTTGGGCGGATACAGGCCAAGGAAATAGTCCTTGTGTAATTTGGACATGCGCTTGGAGAGTTCGAAAAAAGATTCTCCTCCCTGACGCATCTCGGCCAGCAGCCGGGCCGAGGGCGTACGCTCCACGTCGTCGATTTTCGCACGCTGCTGTTCGAGGGCAACGGAGTATGGGCGCGCAGCTTCGCCATAATCCAGCAACTCGCACAATCCTTGCATCGAGTCGAGTAATTCGCGCGCCCATTCCAACATGGGGAAGCCGCGTCCATCGCGCTTAAGCTTCAGATCCGGCTCGCGGCCGCGCCGCGCCACCAGCAGATGATTGGCGTCGAGACCCGCCTGTTCGCCGTGGCGGATCGGATCACTCTCCCGCAGCAGACACAGCGCGAGAAACGCCTCCAGGAAACGTAATTTGTTTTGATTGACACCGACCGGATCGAACGCACTCACGTCGAGCGCACGCACCTCGACGTATTCCACGCCGGCGCGCTGCAAGGCTTTGGTGGGACGCTCGCCTGAGCGTGCGATGCGTTTCGGCCGTATGAAACTGTAGTATTCATTTTCGATTTGCAGGATGTTGGCGTTGAGCTGCTGATATTCACCATTCACTTTGACGCCGATCTTTTCGTATGGCGCATAAGGAGTACCGATAGCCTGCGACAAATCCCGTACGTACTCACTCAGGCTATTGACCGATACATTGACGCCGGCCTGATTTTTGTTGCGGTATCCGATGTCGCTCATCCGCAGCGAAGTCCCGAACGGCTCGTAGAAGGTATCGGCATCGAGCTTGGCCAAAGTGGTTTCGCGCCCGGCAAAGAAACTCTTGGACACCGCCGGCGAAGTGCCGAACAAGTACAGCACCAGCCATCCGTAGCGTCGGTAGTTGCGCAGCACCCCGAAGTATTGCTCGGACACGAATTCCTGGGCGGGCTGTTTCGACTGATTGAGGTGCCCTAGAACGTCCCACAGGGGCATGGAAAAAGAATAATTGAAATGCACGCCGGAAATCGCCTGCATGATGCGGCCATAACGTACACCCAAGCCGTGGCGGTAAATCGTTTTCATGCGGCCGACGTTGGAAGCGCCGAATTGAGCCAGCGGAATGCTGGCATCGCCGTCGATTGCGCTGGGCATGCTGGTTGACCAGAGCAGTTCATCGCCTAGGTGGCGATAGACGAATTGATGGAGGTCGCACAAGTATTGCAGCAGTTCCCAGGTCTCGCCGAATGGCGGGGTCACCAATTCGATCAAAGACTCCGAGAAGTCCGTCGTGATGTTCTCATTGGTCAGCGGTGCGCCCAGCGCGGCTGGATGCCGCGTTTGCACGATCTCACCGTCGGGCGATACTCGCAGCGACTCCTTTTCGACGCCCTTTCGGCCCCCGCGCAAGACTCCCCGTTCTCCGGAGTTGATGAGTCCCGCTAGTCGCCGCTCGAATTTCTTGTCAACCACGTTACGCACAACACTCCCAAAGCCATTTATGGCAGCTCGGCAACGACCTCTATTTCGACGAGGAATCCGGGGTCCGCCAGTCTCTGGACCTGAACCCACGAAATCGCCGGTAGCCGCTCTTTGTCGTAGTACTCGAATCGCAAGTCGGCGGCCTTCAGCAATGCGTCTATATTCGTCGTATAGATCGTCTCTTTGACCACTTCCTCGAAGCCGGCGCCATGCGCGGCAAGCGTGCGGCGTATATTGGAGTAAGCGGCGCGCATTTGCCCGGACATATCGTCGCGGGCCAGCAAATGGCCGTTCTGATCCGCAGCGACCGACCCGGAAATATACAGCGTTTTATCCACCAAAACGGCTTGGGAGTAGCCGAAATCCTTCTCATATGGATTTAAGTGAAACACCTGCTTGACCCGCGGCGCGGGCAGCTCCGGTTCGCGATTGCGATCGCATGCATTCAATCCCAGTGCCAACATTATTCCGGCTGCGAGCATGCCCCGGGTCACTTCACATGCCCTCGGCGCGAGTTCGCAGGGCCCGCAACATTTTGGGCAAATCGCGCCGCAGTGCCGCGCGCACGATCCAATGTGGAACCCAAAAGCCGGGCGCCAGATCCATGCTGTAATGAGCGATCGTATAATCACCGTCGCTCTGCAGAGTCCATGAAGCCTTGAGGATTCGCAAGTCTCCCGAAACTCTCTCGATCACCACGCGCGAGGGCTCGGTATAAGAAGCGCGAATCTCGTAAGTCAGCTTTGGGACATACCACGAATAATCCAGCACATGGCGAATTCTCTGCCACGAACGGTCCTGCGCGGTCTCCAACACCTCGCAGATCTCAAGACCCGGTACCATTTTGAGCGTCTCGGTGCAGCTGGTGATCAGCGACCACACGAGCTCGCGGCGCGCATGAATCCTCACCGCCGTGTCGGCGGTGCCGCTCTGTCCCGCAGCGTCCAGCGAGACAGCGACTTCTATATCGCCGTGTTGTGCAGCCTCCTGCGCCAACTGCGCACAATGCGCCGCAGTAGCCGTCAACAACAGCATGGCGGCGGTGAATGGCAGACGCAGTGGATGGGCGGCTTGCATCATCGCCGGCCATCCAGCCAAACCTGCATCTTCGCCTCTAGAATATCCAGCGGCATCGCGCCGTCATTGAGAATTTCCGAATGGAATTCCCGAATATTGAAGCCCGTTCCAAGCGCCTGCTGCGCCCGAAGGCGCAGCGCCTGAAATTTCAGCTCACCGAGCTTGCAGGCCAATCCGTCACCCGGTAAAGCCGCAAAGCGGTCAATCAGCAGGTTTGCGGCGGCCTCATCCAGTCCCAACTGCACACGAAGGTAATCGAGCGCCTGCACGCGAGTCCAGTTCAGGGCGTGCAGGCCCGTGTCGACCACCAATGCCGCCGCACATCGGAGCTGCGCACCCAGGGCACCGGCCCGGGTTTCCTCATCCCTGTACAGACCCAATTCCTCGCCGAGAGATGCGGCATACAGTCCCCAGCCTTCCACGAAAGCGGGCTCGGTGCCGAATCGACGAAACTTTGGCAAATCCGACTTCGCCTGCTGAATCGACGACTGGTAGTGAAGTCCCGGAATTGCCTCCTGGAGAAAATTCGCAGTCGACAGCGGCGCGGCGTGGGATGCATTGAAAGCGGTAGCGACGTACAAAATGCCGGGCCGCCCGCCTCCCGGTACAACCGGCAAATAGACCAAAAGCTGCGCGGGTGCGATCGAGAGCTCGGCGGCGCGGATCTCAAAATCAGCCGGCGGAGTATCCTTGAACACGGTCGGCATGGCCGCGAGAGTTTGAACTTTGAGATCCATGTACGCGGCCAAGGTTGCGCCAATGGCGGGCGTGGTGGCGGCAGCCGTGGCCGTGGCCGTGGCCGCGGTCGCAACCGCCGGCATAGATGCCATCCGAGCACGCAGCCGCTCGACCTCCATCAGGCCGATGTTGTGAATCTCGATCGGCGTAACATTGGCGCCGGCCTTGACTCTGACGAGATAGGCATACCAGCGCTGCCCCAGCGGCAGCCCCGCCAAGGCAAGTCCGGGCCTCGCACGCGGCAAGTACTCCCCTTGCAAGAAATCGTGCAAGCTCCGGTTGGCCGGTAGCAGTTTATCTTTGACCGCGCCGCCGAGGGCGGCGCCCAAATGCCTATAGAAAACGTTGGAAGGTGTGTCACTGCCCAGGCGCTCGAGCGCCGCCACTGTTCGCTCGACCACCGCCCGCGGTGTAAGGTACCCGCGCCGGATCCCTTCGCGCATGTTCACGATCGCTTGCGGCGCCCACGAGGCAAAATCGTCGATTCGATGCAGCCAGATTTCATAATCTCGTCCGCCCACGGCGGGCGGCTGCGCGGTAGCGGCGGCCATCTCCGCCATCTGCTGCGGCATGCCGCTGAATGGCTCGACCGCCAACAACTCGGACGGGTAGGTAAATCCTTCGACGGCCAACTCGCGCTGCCTCTTGAATATGTCATAAGTCAGCCTTGACTTGGCATCCAGGGCGGTTCGCGGCACGGCAGAAATGTCGGTCAAGTAGCCGCGCTCGAGGGCCCAGGAGTCGGCTATGGCTCGGGGTGAAATCTCGGCACCCCGCGCGGCACGCTCGTCCCAATAGCGATCGACGATTTTGCCCAGTTGTTCACCTGCATCCACGGAATTGGCCGCGTGGGCAGGGGTCGTCGTGGGCGCGGCGCCGCAGGCGGTGTAGCCCAAAAGCGCGAGTCCAAGTGTCAGCAGGTGAGAGAATCGTGGCATCAATCGATTATATGCGGTCGGTAGGTCCATAATTCGCGCTTAGTCATCGGGGGTCCATCCTATGTTGGTCGGAGCAAGTCCGCGAAGAGTCGCAATCATCGGTGGCGTGCGCATCCCGTTCGCTCGCGGCAACGGTGCCTACGCACAGGTAGGCAATCAAGAAATGTTGACGGCGACGCTGCGCGCCATCGTCGAACGCTATGGATTGTTGGGTCAGCGCCTGGATGAGGTGGCCGCCGGCGCGGTGATGAAGCACTCGAGTCAATGGAATTTGACCCGTGAATCCCTGTTGGGGTCGGGCCTTGCCGCAGAAACGCCAGGCCTGGATCTGCAGCGCGCCTGCGGCACCAGCCTCGAGGCGGCGATTCAGCTGGCAAACAAGATTGCCCTTGGTCAGATGGATTGCGGCATAGCGGCCGGCGTCGACACCGTGAGCGATCCGCCCGTGGTCTTTCCGAAGAGCTTTCAACGACTGCTGCTGCGAAGTTATCGCGGCAAGACCGCGGCACAACGCGCGCGACCCTGGTTCGGCCTGCGATGGAAAAATCTGCGGCCGGTGCTGCCGGGCATCGCCGAACCGCGCACCGGACTGTCGATGGGTGAGAGCACCGAGCTCATGGTCAAGACGTGGGGTATCACTCGCCTAGAGCAGGATCAGCTGGCCTTGGAAAGCCATCAAAAGGCGGCGGCGGCCTATGCATCTGGGTTTTATGACGATTTGGTAATGGAGTACCAGGGCCTGGCGCGGGACAACAACATTCGCGGCGATACGACGCTCGAGAAACTGGCTAAACTCAAGCCGGCATTCGACCTATCGGGCGCCGGCACACTGACCGCCGGCAATTCGACACCGATGACCGATGGCGCTTCAGCCGTGCTGCTCGCCTCCGAAGCCTGGGCGCGGGAGCGAAATCTGCCGGTGCTCGCCTTCTTGAGCTACGGCAAAGTGGCCGCCATCGACTACATCGAGAAAAAAGCAGGTCTGCTGATGGCCCCGATCTACGCCGTGCCGCGAATGTTGAAGGATGCAAACCTGTCGCTGCAGGATTTCGATTTCTACGAAATCCACGAAGCGTTTGCGGGGCAGGTATTGTGCACACTCAAGGCGTGGAACGATGCGGCTTATTGCCGTGACAAATTGCAGCTGCCGGGCGCCCTGGGGAGCATCGATCGGTCCAAGCTCAATGTGATGGGCGGCAGCCTTGCGATCGGCCATCCCTTCGCCGCGACCGGCACCCGCATCGTGGCGACGCTGGCTAAAATTCTCGATGAACGCAAGGCAACGCGCGGTTTGATCTCGGTGTGTACCGCCGGCGGCATGGGCGTCACGGCCATTCTCGAACGATGATGTCGACAAAAATTTTTAAAGAATACATGGGTTGAGAAACAGACTATGAAACTGAAAGATCCGCAGTTGCTGCGCGAATCGTGCTTCATCGACGGCGGTTGGCTGGCTGCCGACGACGGCACCGCGATCGCGGTCAGCAATCCCGCCACCGGCGAAAAAATCGGCCACATACCCAACATGGGAACCGCGGAAACGCGGCGCGCCATTGCAGCGGCTGCAGATGCCTTGCCCGCCTGGGCGGCGCGCACCGCGAAGGAGCGTGCAAATTCAATGCGTCGTTGGTTCGAACTGATGCTGCAGCATCAAGACGACCTCGCCACGTTGATGACCGCCGAGCAGGGCAAACCGCTGGCGGAGTCGAAGGGGGAGATCCTATACGCCGCTTCCTTCATCGAATGGTTCGCCGAAGAAGGCAAGCGCTTGTACGGCGATGTCATACCGGGTCATCAGGCCGACAAACGAATCCTGGTGCTGCGTCAGCCCGTGGGCGTGGTCGCGGCCATCACCCCGTGGAATTTTCCGTCCGCGATGATCACGCGCAAGGCGGGCCCCGCGCTCGCGGCCGGCTGCACCATGGTATGCAAGCCGGCGACTCAAACCCCCTATTCCGCTTTGGCGCTCGCGGAGCTCAGCCACAGAGCCGGCATCCCGCAGGGCGTGTTCAATGTAATCACGGGGTCGGCGGCGGCCATCGGCGGCGAGATGACGTCGAATCCCAAGGTGCGCAAGGTCACGTTCACCGGGTCCACCGAGATTGGCAAGAAATTGATGGTCCAATGCGCGGGCACGGTCAAAAAATTGTCGCTGGAGCTCGGCGGCAACGCGCCGTTCATCGTCTTCGACGACGCCGATCTGGAGGCAGCCGTCCAGGGTGCGATTGCCAGCAAGTACCGCAATACCGGCCAAACCTGCGTTTGCGCGAACCGCCTTTTGGTGCAGGCCGGCGTATATGACGAGTTTGCGACTAAGCTAATGGAAGCGGTGAAGAAATTGCGAGTAGGCGACGGGCTTGCCGGAGTCACCGACCAAGGTCCATTGATCGACGCCAAGGCGATCGCGAAAATAGAAGAGCACATCGCCGACGCGGTTGCCAACGGCGCCACCCTCCGTTTGGGCGGCAAGCGTCATGCGCTGGGCGGGACTTTCTTTGAGCCGACCATCCTTACCAACGTGACGCCCAACATGTTGGTGGCCCGCGAAGAAACGTTTGGCCCGGTAGCGCCATTGTTCAAATTTCAGACCGAGGCAGAGGCGATCGCCATGGCCAATGACACGGAATTCGGCCTCGCTGCATATTTTTACACGCGCGATCTGGCCCGCAGCTGGCGCGTCTCTGAAGCCATTGAATATGGGATTGTCGGATTGAATACCGGGATTATTTCCACGGAAGTTGCTCCCTTCGGCGGCATCAAAGAATCGGGAGCCGGCCGCGAAGGCTCCAAGTATGGAATTCTCGACTATACCGAAATGAAATATGTGTGCGTCGGTGGGGTGAGTTAGCAGGCCTGTGCTGGGGCGGTTCCTGGAATTCTCGCTGGCGACGACAGATATTCGGGCTTCCCTGGATTTCTATGCCCGGCTTGGATTTTCGCCGGCGCAAGTCGGCGAGGCCTGGCCGCACCCTTATGCCGTGCTAACGGACGGACGCGTCTGCTTGGGATTGCATCAAGACGCCGCTGCCGCGTTTGCGCTCACGTTCGTGAGACCCGACCTGTTGAAGAATTTGCGGCCCCTCGACGCACGGGGCGTGCGGTTCGAGTTTCGCCGCCTCGGCAATGACGTGTTCAACGAGGCCGGCTGGCTCGATCCTTCCGGCCAGATGATCAGGCTCATCGAGGCGCGCACATTTTCGCCGAGTACACGCCTGGGCACTGAAACTTCGAAATGCGGATATTTTCTCGAGCTGGCGCTGCCGACATCCGACATCGATGAATCGAGGTTGTATTGGGAACAATTTGGCTTCATTGGAATCGATGCTTCCGACGACCCGCTGCCGCATGTGTCTTGCACCAGCGATCACATCAATCTCGGCTTTTACGATACCGCGCACCTGCGGCGCCCCACCTTGCGGTTCGAAGTCGAGGATATGCGCAAGACCGTAGCTCACCTTGCTGACATCGGTTTGCCGCCCACGGGCGAGATTCCTTCTCCCCTGGGCCGGTCCGCGGCGGCGGTCTTGGTCGCCCCCGAGGGTACGCGGATTTTGCTGACTTCGGCCTAATCGGCGACCGCCGTGATACTGAACTTCAATCGAACCATATCCTGCACTTGTAATGCACCCAGCATCAAACTGTAGGGGGTAAGTCCAAGGTCGGACTGGCGCAGTTCCATCGATCCCATTGCTCTCAGACGTTGCTCGTCGCTCGCCAGCGTGAACGGTGCTTTGATGGTCGATTCATGCCCTGCCACCTCAATGGCCAAAGTGCCGCTAAATGCCCCATTCGCGCCCTGCACCGCCGTGCTGTCGACGGTAATGACCGGATAGTCGGCCGCATGGAGCAAGGAGGCGCTCAGCATATTGCGCAAGGTACCTGATTTGGCCTCGTCCGGAATTTCCCCTGGGAAATCGACGCCCTCTTCGCTGCGCGACTGCGGATCATCGACCACGAAATCTGCCACCGGGATTCTCAAGGAAAACGAAGAGGCGGATTGCGGGCTTTCCAGATTCACGGAGCCCTCGAGGGCGCGATTGACCATGACGTGGTTGTGCCCCAAGCGCGCGAGCGGGCCGGCTCGATATACCAGAATCCGCAGCTCGGAATGCGCCGCGTCGATTCGATAGACGTGCGTCCGGGGGCTTACCTGCGGCGGCGGCGATTGAACGGGATGGGGCGCCGCGTTCGGGCGCGGCTTGGGCGCGCCGCAGGCGGCCAACATACACAGCAAAACGGCAACTCTGATGCATTTGAACACGAGCGGCGCTCCGCTGTCTTGTAAACTAGGTCGGGTACAGTTTGCACGCGGAACCTTAAGGTATGTCAAATCACAGTTCTCCGAGTCGTTACAGTGCGGTCGCACAAGCGTTACACTGGGTCATCGCTGCCTTGATCGTCACGCAATATGTGCTGGCGAGTCTGGCAAACGAACTTCCCATTGGACTCCACAAACTGGCGCTACTCGCCCGCCACAAGAGCGTCGGCATGACCATACTGATGTTGGCGGTATTGCGCGTGCTGTGGCGGCTCAAGAATCCGCCTCCCGCGTTGCCAGCCGGCATGTCGCCCCTGGAGCGCCTGCTCGCCCGTGCCACTCATTTCGCTTTTTACTTTCTGCTGTTTACCATGCCGCTCACGGGTTGGTTGATGTCCTCGGCAAAGAATTATTCGGTGAGTTGGTTTGGGCTGTTTACCTGGCCAAACTTAATCGCCAAGAACGAGCCCGCCTTCGACGTGTTGCGCGGAACTCACGAGATCTTGAGCGGCGCTCTATTCGTCATCGCGGTATTGCATATTCTTGCGGCTCTGAAGCATCACTTCTGGAACAAGGACGATGTGTTGCTGCGCATGCTGCCCCAATTCAATAAGGCCAAATCGGAGAAGTTGCCATGATGAGAATACTTGCCCCCTCAATGACCCTGCTGGCGGCATCGTCGTTGTCGCTGACTGTAGGCGCGGCCGCCGTGGCCGCCGGCTTCACTGCCGATGCGGCGCAGAGCCGCCTGGAATTCGTCGGTGTTCAAGCCGGTGCGGAATTCACGGGCGCATTTCATAAATTCACGGCTGCCGTGGATTTCGCGCCGGATGCGCTCGCGAGTTCCCACTTCGACGTGCAGATCGACATGAACTCCGTGGACAGCATGGACAAGGATCGCGACAAAACCATCCGAGGGGCCGATATATTCGACGTGGCGCACTTTCCCGCCGCTCACTACCTCACGCGCAGCTTTACCAAGACCGCCACGGGCTACACGGCCGTCGGCGCTCTGACATTGCGCGGTGTCACCAAAGACGTGCCGATCGATTTTCACTTCACTCAAGCGGGGGCCGGGGCGAAACTCGATGGAACCGCAAAGCTCAAGCGCTTGGATTTCGGCGCGGGGCAGGGCGATTGGAAGAGCACTGAATGGATCGCCGACGTGGTCAAAATCAGCTTTTCATTGGTGCTGAAACCCAAGACCTGAACAAAATGTATGCATGACCGATGTGTTTTTTAGCAGCGGCTGCTGATTTGGGAGAGTTCAGGCCTGCCGGATGGGCAACTCACGGGATTTTTGCACCGTCCGCAGAGCAAAGCTGGAATGCACCCGCGCCACATTGGGTAGGCGCGTGAGATGTTGGCTGTGCAAGCGTTCGAAGTCGGCGGTATCGGCCAATACCACCCGCAGAAGATAGTCGTATTCGCCGGACATGAGATAGCACTCCATAACCTCCGGAACCTTGCGTGCGGCTTCTTCGAAGGCGTGCAATTGCGCCTGTTCTTGGCGCTCCAGGGTGATGTTGACGAATACATTGACCGGACAGCCGGCCTTTTGTTGATTGATGAGCGCCGTGTAGCCCTCGATGAAGCCCGATTCTTCGAGCACCCGAACGCGCCGCAGGCACGCCGACTCGGATAAGCTGGCCGTTGCCGCCAATTGACTGTTGGTGATTCGGCCGTCGAGCTGCAGGGCGCGGACGATGGCGCGATCATAGCGGTCCAATTTCATGGCAATTTCTTGCTCCAAATCGTTATTCTACGCAAAATTATGCCATTAATTCCGGGTGGGGGCTAATTTTGGCAATATTTCACCCCACGCCGGTGAGTAACCTATCGG
>JALYIW010000101.1 GCA_030775625.1 Pseudomonadota bacterium
TCCCAGCCATGCGCCATCGCGATGGCTTCTATCATGGTTATTTTCGCCATCAGTGTCCGCTGGATTTCGAGGCATATCTGCGGGCGATGCGGCGTTGCTCTTCCAGGTGCGCCGGCAACTGCGCAAACAAGTGATCGAACATTGAATCAGTGGACTGCTTGGCCGTCGACAAATATTCGCTTACAGCCGTTTCCACCTTGCGCGTGCAGGCATCGTGCAGCGCCTTTTCCCTGACGGAATCCCAAGCGCCGGCATTGACCAAAAATTCGCGCAGGCGGATCAGGGGCTCCAGAGTCCACGCGTCTTTGACTTCCTGTGCCGATCGATAGCGCGATGCGTCGTCCGAGGTGGTGTGATCGCTCAAGCGGTAGGTCATCGCTTCGATCAATGTCGGCCCCGCGCCGCGCCGGGCCGTGTCGAGCGCCCGCGCAACCACCTCACGAACGGCGAACACATCGTTGCCGTCGACTTGTACTCCCGGTATGCCGGCGCCAATGGCCTTTTGCGCCAGTGTTTCCGTGGCTGTTTGAGAAGCCACCGGCACGGAGATCGCCCAGCCGTTGTTGACGATGACGAATACCACGGGCAAGGAGCGTACCCCCGCCAGATTGAGCGCCTCATAAAAAGCCCCTTCGGAGGTTCCCCCATCGCCGATATAGGCGAGCGCGCAACGAGGTTCCTTGCGTACCTTGAATGCCATGGCAGCGCCGGCTGCATGCAAGGTTTGGGTGGCGATCGGCACGCACCAGGGGAAATCCCCACGGGGCGACGCAAAATCGCTGCCGCGCTCGTCACCGCCCCAGTACATCAAGATTTCGGTCATGGTGACGCCGCGCCAGAGTTGCGTGCCGAATTCACGATAGACAGGAGCCAATACATCTTCAGGCCGCATGGCGGCGCCGACGCCGACGTGGGTAGCCTCATGCCCGAGCGCCGGTGGATAGGTGCCAAGTTGTCCCGTGCGCTGCATATTCACCGCTTTGGTGTCGAACACACGAGCCAGGACCATCGCCCGGTACATTTTCAGAACTTCAGCCTGGTCCTTGGCGAAGGCGGGCAACGGTCCCACGGCTTCGCCGGTCGGACCGAGGGTTTGCTGGTAGTGAATTTTGAACTCAGCGACCGTTTTCATGGCGCGAATTATGCCAGGGCTTGGCGTGGCGCGCTCCACCGGCGGCGGGGCTCGCGTTCACGGCCGATGTTGGCCGGCGAGATAGTGTTGCGTCTGCATTTCGATGAGCCGGCTCGCAGCCCGCATAAATTCGAATTGCAATCGCTCTCCGTGGTAGAGCGCGGCCGGTGGTGCCGCCGCCGATACGACGAGCTTGACGCCACGATCGTAGAACTCGTCGATCAAAATGATAAAGCGCCGAGCGGCGTTCTCATCATTGCGGGTAAACGCAGGGATGTTCGAGACGAATATCGTATGATACAAGCGCGCGAGCTCGATGTAATCGTTTTGGCTGCGTGGCCCTTCGCAGAGTTCCCTGAACTCGAACCACACCATCTCGGGACCTGAGGCGACTACCGCCAGTTTTCTGTCTTCGATGAATAGAACCGAGGGCCCCGTGACCGAGCCGCCGGCCAGTGATGCGAAGCGCCGCTGCAACTGTGCCGCGGTATTCTGCAGCCTGGAATCCATATAGGTCGGGGCCTGCTCCAATTGGCGCAGCCGGTAATCGGTGCCGCCATCCAAATGCACGACGTCCACGTGGGCTTGGAGCAACGCGATGGCCGGCAGAAATCGCTGGCGCTGCAGACCGTCCTTGTAGAGTTCCTGGGGGGGCACGTTGGAGGTCGCCACCAAGATGACGCCGCGCCTGAACAGGCCTTCTAGCAATCCGGAAAGAATCATGGCGTCGGCGATGTCGGAGACGAAGAATTCGTCCAGGCAAAGCACGCGCACTTTGTCCGCGAAGCGTTGCGCCACGGTGTCGAGCGGCTCGGGACGGCCTGAGATCGTGCGCAGTTCGGCATGCACCTGACGCATGAAACGATAGAAGTGAGTGCGTTCGCACGCCGCCACGCGCAACGAGTCGTGGAACCAGTCCATCAGCAAGGTTTTGCCGCGCCCGACTCCCCCCCACAGGTAAAGTCCGCGTTGTGGAGCGCTTTGGGGTACCCCAGGCACCGACCGCGACAGGCGGCGAAGCCGTGCCCGTAACCTGGCCGCCATCGATGCGGATACCTCTGCAAGGCTCGCGCCGAGTTCATCCAGGCGCAGGGCGGCGTCGCGTTGCGCGGCGTCGAATTGCAGGCGTTTGGCTATGATCTCGGCGCCCAAGCGCGCCGACACCGTCGAGGGATTGTTAGCCAATGTCGTTGCCGCCGGCGGCAAACCTACAGGCTCTGGTAGTTGGGTCCCGAACCACCCTCCGGAGTGACCCAGGTGATCTGCCCCGCGTACGGTTCCTTGATGTCGCAGGCTTTGCAGTGCACGCAGTTGGACGCATTGATGTGGAGTTTTTTCCCGCCGCTGCCATCATCGATCATTTCGTACACGTTGGCGGGACAGAAGTTGGTGCAGGGATTGCCAAAATCCGTCACGCAGCGAGTCGCGCACAGCGTGGTATCCGCCACGTGTAAGTGCACGGGCTGGTTCTCCTCGTGAGTGGTCGCAGCAAAGAAGACGAAGGCCGGGCGATCGCGGGGCGGAAGTTCGCGATCACCCCAGCCGCGATCCGGCGGGACATACTCGCTCAAGCGCTTCAGTGCCGTGTCGTCGGCATGATTGGCGAGAGTCCAAGGCAATTTGCCCCCGGTGACGGTTTCAAGACCCGCGTTGGCGAGTCCAAACCACAGTCCGCGTCGGAATCCGGGTCGAATATTGCGCACTTTATGCAGTTCGCGCCCGCCCGCAGATTCGCGCCAGCGCTGGTCGAAGCCTTCGCTGGTGCCCTGCGCCACGAAGTGTGCGGCCGCCGTCATTCCGCAGCGAATGGCTTGGTGGATACCTTTGATCTTCGGCATGTTGAGCGTGCCGCCGGCATCGCCGACCAGCATCCCTCCGGGCATTTCCAGCTTGGGCATGGACTGATATCCGCCCTCGATGACGGTTCGGGCGCCGCCGGCGATGATTTCGCCGCCTTGCAGCAAGCGCTTGATTTGCGGGTGGTTCTTATATTGCTGGAAGGCCTCGAAGGGTTTGAACCGGGGATCCTGGTAATCCAGTCCCACCACGAACCCGACGTACACGCGATCGTTGTTCAGGTGATAGAGAAAACTGCCGCCGTAGGTGTGCGAATCTAGCGGCCAGCCCAAGGTGTGTTGAATGAGTCCCGGTTGCACGCGGCCGGGCGGCAATTGCCACATTTCCTTGAATCCTAGTCCGTAGGTTTGCGGCGACTTCCCGGCGTCCAGCTTGAAGCGCTTGATCAATTGCTTGGAGGTGCTGCCGCGGCACCCCTCGCAGAACATGGTGATCGTGGCGTGGATGTCAGGACCCAAGGCGAAGTTAGCTCCCGGCCGACCCTGCTTGTCGACGCCCATATCGCCGATTCGTACGCCTTTGACAGCGCCGCCTGCATCGAACAATGCATCGGCGGCGGCAAAGCCGGGAAATACATCGACGCCGAGCTTCTCAGCCGCTGCGCCCAGCAGCGGCAGCAATTCTCCCAAGGAAATGATGAAATTGCCGTGATTCGCCATTTGCGGCGGAGTCGGCAACCGATAGTGCCTGCGGCGGGTCATGAATAGGAATTCGTCGCGCGCGGCCGGTACGCAAATGGCCGGCGCGTGCACCCGCCAGTCGGGCAGTAACTCGTCCAGCGGTCCGGGTTCCATGACGGCCCCCGACAAGGAATGCGCACCCAAGCTTGCGGCCTTTTCCAGCACGCAAATGCTCAAGTCCGGGTTGAGTTGCTTTAATCGAATCGCGCAGGCGAGGCCCGCCGGACCCGCGCCGACGATTGCTACAGCGTACTCCATGACATCGCGTTGGCTTTCGCTCATCGAAGGGCACCTAAATATCAATAACTCGCTGAAACAGGGGTGATTTTCAACGGGCGCTAGTAGATCACAAACACGCCGTGCGCGGCAGCCGTCCGCCAGGCGGACAACTATCTCATTGAAAACCGCGGATTGTTGAGGGGATCTGCCATCCGGCGTCGCTTAACCATGTGGGGCACCCACGTTGACAGGCCATGGACGCCGATTTCCAGGATGGCCAAGGGATTTGGGCTGGGTTAGGGCAAGGACGCCCGCCCATATTTTACGGTTGCCAGCTCGCTTTGCGTTTGGCAAAGAACGCGCTGAACCCCTCTTGGGCTTCTGCTTGAATGCGCAGCAGCGCCAACCGCTCGCCCATATCCCGTGAGGTCGCCGCTTTGTCCCGGCCCATCAACGCGGACACGTCGCGTATCAGCGCTTTGGCCTCGGCTAGAGCGCCGGGTGCTGCTTGCATCAGTGAATCCGTCACGCCCAAGCAGGCGGCATCCAACATTCCGGTGGGGACGACCTGGTGCGCCAGCCCGATCTCCCGAAGGGTTGCCGCGCTCAGCATCTCTGCCGTCAAAAAATACCGTCGGGCGGCGCGCTCGCCGATCTTCGCCAGAACGAAAGGCGAGATGACGGCGGGAATTATTCCGAGACGCACCTCGGTAAAGGCAAACTTGGCGTGATCCGCCGCCACCACGATGTCGCAAGCGCCGAGCACACCAAGAGCGCCGCCGTAGCCATCGCCGTTGACGCGTGCCAGGGTTGGCTTCGGCAGGAATTCGAGCTCCGCCAGGAGCGCCGCTAGCTGCCGCGCGTCCGCAAGGTTGGCCGACTCGGGGGCCTCGGCCTGGGCTTGCATCTCATCGAGGTCTGCCCCGGCGCAAAACGTCGTGCCAGCGCCGGTGATTTGCACTACGCGAACCGCCGGATTGCTTTTGCATTCCCGCAGCGCCGCGATCATCGCAGTGATGGTGGCCCGGTTAAGAGCGTTGCGTTTTGCCGGTCGATTGAGCGTGACGTGGGCGACGCCCCCGGCGATGCGCGTTGCAACCAGATCACTCACGAGCTCTCCCCCAATCACACGATCTCGATGGCGATCGCCGTGGCTTCGCCGCCGCCGATACAAAGGCTGGCGATACCGCGTTTCTTGCCGCGCGTTCGCAATGCGTAAAGCAGGGTAGTCATGATGCGAGCGCCGGTGGCGCCGATAGGATGCCCGAGCGCGCAGGCCCCGCCATTCACATTCACCTTCCGGGGATCTAGGCCGAGGTCCTTTATTGCCGCCATGGGCACAGCGGCGAAAGCTTCGTTGATCTCGTATAAATCAACGTCATGCGCCTGCCAATTCAGCCGGGTCAGGAGTTTCTGCATTGCCCCAATGGGAGCCAATGGGAACCATTCCGGATCGCGCGCGTAACTCGAGTAGCCGAGAATGCGCGCCATTGGTTGCAAACCATGCGCGACGGCGAAGGACTCGCGCGCCAGGACCATAGCCGCTGCGCCGTCGGAAATGCTCGCGGAACTCGCCGCCGTCACCGTACCGTCCTTTTTGAACGCGGCCTTGAGCGTCGGGATTTTTGCAATGTCCAGGGTTAAAGGAGTTTCGTCTTTATCGACCACGACTTCCCCCTTGCGGCTCTTGGCGGTCACCGCAGCAATCTCTGCCGCGAAATCGCCCTTATTGATGGCGGCAAGTGCTCGCCGCACGGATTCGGCGGCAAAATCGTCTTGATCCTTGCGGCTGAAATCATACTTCTGTGACGTCGCCTCAGCGAAACAACCCATCAGCTGACCGTCCCAAGGACTTTGCAGGCCGTCGTAGAACATGTGGTCCAGGACTTCTTGGTTACCCATGCGGTAGCCGGCGCGAGCCTTGGGGAGAAGGTAGGGCGCATTGGTCATGGATTCGAGGCCTCCGGCGACGACCACCTGCGCAGAGCCTGCGAGAATCTGGTCGGCAGCGGACATGACGGCGCGCATCGCGGAGCCGCACATTTTGTTGACCGTGGTCGATGGAGTGCTCGTCGGGATGCCGGCGCCCAGGGCGGCTTGGCGGGCCGGCGCTTGCCCCAATCCGGCCGACAACACGCAGCCCATGATGACTTCATCCACCTGCGAGGCTGGGACTCCCGAGTCCGCAAGCGCAGCCTTGATGGCGACGGACCCGAGTTGTGGGGCGGTCACGCCGGCGAAAACGCCCTGGAAGGCGCCGACCGGCGTACGACGCGCGCCCAAAATGACGAGAGGGTCAGAATTCATACAGCACTTCCGTGGGTTGGCATGTTCCGCGCATTATAACCGCTACCGACCAGAGCTACGGCGCGAGTGCCTCACCCAGAGCGCATGCAATCAGCTCGCGGCTGCGCTGTCTGGCGTCATCGGCGTCGAGAACGCCGAGGATTTCGACGCGAATCGGCCGTCGATGCAAGGCGAATCTTCCCGGCGGCATGACATCTCGCGTACCGTGTATGGCGACGGCGACCACGGGCATTTCGAAGCGTGCCGCCGTGGCGAACGCCCCGCCGTGAAATTTGCCGATCTGGCGAACTTCATCGATCGTGCCCTCTGGAAAGAAGACCAAGGACTGTCCGGTGGCGGCTAGCTTCAAGACGCGGCGCGCATCGACGCCGCTTTTGTGCCGATCGAAGCGCTCGACGAATTGCGATCCCAGACGCCGCAGCAACATGCCGGCGAGCGGTACGCGGGCCATTTCCTTCTTGATTACGAAGGCAAAATCGGGGGGCAGCGCCGCGGCGGCGACCAGGCCATCGAGGTAGCTGGCATGATTGGCTACCACCACGCAGGCAAGCCGCGGCAGTCGCGTCAATCCGTCGACCTGCAACGAAATGCCGGCCACATGCAGGAAAGTTCGCGAGAACGCGCCGGCCACCGCGCGGCGGGCACGCAAACCGGGGAGGAACATATTGACCACCAGCACGGTCATTCCCAGTACGATGAACGCCACCAAGCAGTAGCCGAGATAGAGCGGCTGCAGCCCCGCCAACGGTCTTATTCGCGCGACTTCTGTGATCTGGTTCTCCTTATGTTAATACTTGACTGTACTGTGATTCTGGTCACTCCGACCTGCACGCACGCCTCGCATACTGAGGATCGATAACGCGTACAGCACAATTTCGTGCGAGCACTTTACGCGGGAAAATATGGCGACGGCTCTCAAACGGACGGTTTATACACGCAGCTCGGGCGCAACGGAACAGGCTGCACGCGAGGCTGCGGACCCAGCCCTGCAGCGCTTCCTGGATGCGGTGTGGTTGGAACGCGGGCTGTCCGCGAATACGCTCGCCGCGTACCGCGCCGACTTGACTGCACTCGCACGTTGGCTGGAGGCACGCGACAGCGCGTTGCTCAAAGCCACGCGCATCGAACTGCTGGGTTTCATCGCGGCGCGCGTGGAGGGCGGATCTCGCCCCCGCTCGACGGCGCGTCAATTATCGAGCTTCCGACGTTTCTTCCGCTTCATGGTGCGCGAGGGTTCGATCGAGGTCGATCCCACCGCCCAGATCGCCATGCCGAAGATCGGGCGCTCACTGCCCAAATCCTTGACCGAAGCGGAGGTCGATTCATTGCTCGAGGCGCCGACCGTGGCGGACCCATTGGGCCATCGCGATCGCACCATGCTCGAAGTCTTATATGCCACGGGGTTGCGGGTCTCTGAACTCGTCAGCCTGAAGCACAACCAAGTCAATCTCATCCAGGGCGTGATGCGCGTCATGGGCAAAGGGAACCGCGAACGATTGATCCCATTGGGCGACGAAGCGGTGAAATGGCTGCAGCAATTCATGCAGGGACCGCGAGCCGAAATATTGTTGGAACGGCAGACGGATTATTTATTTCCGACGCGCCGCGGTGATCGCATGACGCGTCAGGCGTTTTGGCACATCATCAAGCGTTATTCGAAGAAGGCGGGCGTCGAGAAGGAGCTGTCTCCGCACACCTTGCGCCACGCCTTCGCGACGCATTTGCTGAATCACGGCGCGGATCTGCGTGTGGTGCAGATGCTCTTGGGGCACAGCGATTTGTCGACCACGCAAATCTACACTCACGTGGCCCGCGAGCGATTGAAAGAGCTGCATTCTCAACACCATCCGCGGGGCTAGCCCAAGCGCTCCGCAGCGTCTGCTAGAATGGCTGAACCTTGGGCAGGTGGCGAGGTCCAACCGTTGAGTTCCGCCGGAGCCTTAGAAAGCATGTCGAGAAATGGCCGTTCACCGTTGAGATTGGCGCTGGCCCTGGCCCTGGCTCTGGTACAAAAACCGCGGGCGAGGCTTGCCGTCCTGGCTTTGATGCTTTGCGGCGTGGGCCTCGATGGCCAGGCAGCGCAGCCGGCGGCGGCGCACCCGACATCGGCATCGTCGGCAGCGGATCGCGCGGCGCCGGTGGATCCGAACGATCCCCGCGTCGCGTTGGTGAAAGTCCTTCCGGCCGGTTCGAAACTCGACGATCTGCGCCCCTCGCCCATCCCGGGCATGTACGAATTCGTGCAGGGCGGCGATGTCAGCTATCTTACCGCCGACGGCAAGTATTTTCTCGACGGCAACATCTACGACATGAGTTCGCGCCAGAACCTGACTGAAGAGCGCCGTTCACATGCCCGCCTCGCGATGATCGGCAGCATTCCCGAATCGCAGATGCTGATCTTCTCGCCGAAAAATCCGCAGTACACCATCACCGTGTTCACCGATGTCGACTGCCAGTACTGCCGCAAGCTGCACAGCGAGATGGCGGAGCTGAACAAGTTGGGTGTGCGCGTGCGCTACATGTTCTACCCTCGCACCGGCCCCAACACCGAAAGTTGGAAAAAAGCCGAAGTGGTGTGGTGTTCCGCGGATCGCAATGAAGCGCTGACACGCGCCAAAACCGGCGCGCAGCTGGACATGAACTTGAGCAAGGGTTGCGATGCGACGCCGGTCGCCCGTGAATACGCCTTGGGCCAGAGTATCGGCGTGCGCGGCACGCCGGCCATACTCACGGATGCCGGCGACTACATCGCCGGTTACATGCCGCCGCGCGAACTCGTGCAGGAAATCAAGAATTTACAATTGGCGAAACGCTAGCCAATCACTGCTCCAGCAGTTTGATTTTATCCTTGATGCCTTCCCACTGTTTTGCATCCGCCGGCGCGGCCTTCTTTTCGCTGATCACAGGCCATTTCTTGGCGAGATCGGCATTGAGTTTCGCAAAGCTCTCCTGACCGTCGGGTATCTCTTCTTCGGAGTAGATCGCTTCGACCGGGCATTCGGGCTCGCATAGCGTGCAATCGATGCACTCGTCGGGATCGATCACCAGAAAATTCGGACCTTCATGGAAGCAGTCCACGGGGCAAACCTCGACGCAATCCATATATTTGCATTTGATGCAGCTTTCGGTGACCACGAATGCCATGACTTACCCTTCTATTGAACAATTAGATTTCAGAGCCGATCGATACGCCGCGGCTATTCTGCCACAGGGCCGGAAATTTAAGATTTCAACCGCCGGCTCAGTTCCACGAAATGATGGTCCTCGCGCCCCGCGCTGCGATCCGAAAAATACTTACGCAAGGTAAATTCGCCGCTCGGAAAAGCCAATTCCGACCATGGAATTTCCGCTTCTTCGTGCAGCCCGACCTCCAAGCTCTCAGGGCCGGGGGCAAATTCAGGCGCCAATAGTTTGGCCCGAAACATCACGTGCACCTGGCCCGCGCCGGTGAGGCTCGCCACCGCCAACAGGGAGCCGACCTCGACCCTCGCCAGTGCTTCTTCGTAGCACTCGCGCGCCGCTGCCGCCTGCAAGGTCTCGCCGTTCTCCATGAAGCCGGCGGGTACCGTCCAAAATCCGAGCCGCGGTTCGATGGCGCGGCGGCATAACAAAATCTTGTTCTGCCACTCCGGCACGCAGCCTAAGACCAGCAGGGGATTCTTGTAATGCACCATGCCGCAGCTGGTACACACGAAGCGCGGCAGATGGTCCCCGGCGGGAATTTTTGTTTCGACGGTTGAACCGCAGTTACTGCAGAAATTCAAAGGTACCACTCTAGGAAAATCTGATGCCCGGAGAGGGAATCGAACCCACACGGTGTCACCACCACCGGATTTTGAGTCCGGCGCGTCTAC
>JALYIW010000102.1 GCA_030775625.1 Pseudomonadota bacterium
GGGCGGGGCGCTGGCGGGCGCGACCGCGGCAACGGCCGCCGCAGCCGGCTCGAACAATAAGATCAGAGAGCCCTCGGATACCTTGTCACCCTGTTTGAGTTTTACCTGCGTGACGCGACCGGCGGCGGGCGCCGGAACATCCATGGCGGCCTTCTCGGTTTCAATTGTTATCAGAGGCGTTTCTTTGTCGATTTGTTGGCCGTCCTTGACCAAGACGTCGATCACGCCGACGTCTTTGAAACCACCGATATCCGGAACCAGAACTTCAATAGGAGTTGCCACAGTAGTTGCCTAAACGGACAAGGGGTTGGGTTTTTCCGCGTCGATACCGAAAGCATGCATGGCCTGACTCACGGTCTTTTGCTCGACCTTGCCTTCGTCTGCCAGCGCCTTCAGCGCCGCGACCACCACATAGTGTCGATCCACCTCGAAAAAGCGCCGCAGTTCCGCCCGCGAATCGCTACGCCCGTAGCCATCGGTACCGAGCACCGCGTAGCGGCCCGGGACCCATTGTCTAATCTGATCGGCGACGGTCTTCATATAGTCGGAGGCCGCGATGAACGGTCCCGCGCGATCCGCCAACGTCAGTTCGACGTAAGGCCGCCGCGGCGTATCGGTAGGATGCAGCAAATTCCACCGCTCGACGTCGAGCGCGTTTTTACGCAGTTCACCGTAGCTGGTGACGGAGTAGACGTCAGCTGGCATGCCGTAGTCCTTTTCCAGAAGTTCGGCCGCCGCGAGCACCTCGCGCAAAATCGTTCCGGAACCGAACAGCGTCACGCGAACCTTGCCGCCGCCGCCGGTCCGCAGCAAATACATGCCATTCAAAATGCCCTGCGCTGCGCCCGCCGGCATGGCCGGATGGGAGTAGTTCTCGTTCATGCAGGTGATGTAGTAAAAAATGTTTTCCTGTTCCTGATACATACGCCGCAGGCCATCTTGGACGATCACTGCCAGTTCGTAGGCGTATGTGGGATCGTAAGACACACAGTTCGGCACGGTGGTCGCGACCAATTGACTGTGCCCGTCCTGGTGCTGCAAACCCTCGCCGGCCAGCGTGGTGCGGCCGGCGGTGCCGCCCACCAGGAAGCCTCGCGCCTGGCTGTCGCCCGCCGCCCAAATGAAATCACCGACTCGCTGAAAACCGAACATGGAGTAGTAAATATAAAACGGCACCATGCTCACGCCATGATTCGCATATGCCGTCGCGGCAGCCAGCCAGGAACAAAGGCTGCCCGCCTCGTTGATGCCTTCCTCGAGAATCTGCCCTTGCTTGTCCTCGCGATAGAACATCAGCTGATCGGCATCTTGCGGTGTGTACAACTGACCCACCGAAGAATAGATCCCGACCTGGCGAAACATGCCCTCCATACCGAAGGTGCGCGCCTCATCGGGCACGATTGGCACGATGTGCCTGCCGATGTTCTTGTCTTTCACCAGGGTGGTGAGCATTCGCACCAGCGCCATGGTGGTGGAAATCTCGCGGTCTCCGGTACCCTCCAACAGGGCGCTGAAAGCTTCGAGGGGCGGGATCAAGAGCGGCGGCGAGGCGGAACTTCGCGACGGCAAATAGCCGCCCAGAGTGGCGCGCCGCTCCTGCAGGTAGCTCAGTTCTTCACTGTCCTCCGTCGGCTTCCTGAACGACAGCCCGGCAATCTCCTCGTCGGTGATTTGGATATTGAAGCGATCGCGGACTTCCTTCAGCGCGTCGTGCCCAAGTTTTTTCTGTTGGTGCGAGGAGTTCAAGCCCTCTCCCGCCTTGCCCATGCCGAAGCCCTTGACGGTCTTTGCCAGGATCACCGTGGGGGCGCCCTTGTGCGCGACGGCAGAGGCATACGCCGCATAGACTTTTTCCGGGTCATGACCGCCGCGATTCAAGCGCCAAATTTCCTCGTCCGACATATTGGCGACCAATTCCTTCAGCTCAGGATACTTGCCGAAGAAATGCTCGCGTGTGTACGCGCCGCCTTTTGATTTGAAATTTTGATATTCGCCGTCTACGCACTCTTCCATCAAGCGCTTGAGCAAACCCTTCTGATCGCGTTCCAACAATGGATCCCAGCGCGAACCCCAGATCACTTTGATGACGTTCCAGCCCGCGCCGAGGAATGCGGCTTCGAGTTCTTGAATGATCTTGCCGTTGCCCCGCACCGGCCCGTCCAGCCGCTGCAGATTGCAATTGATGACGAAGATCAAATTGTCGAGTTTCTCACGAACCGGCATGGTCAAAGCGCCCATCGACTCCGGCTCGTCCATCTCACCGTCGCCCAAGAAAGCCCACACTTTGCGATCCGAGGGAGGAACGATTCCGCGATCTTCCAGATAGCGCACGAACCGCGCCTGAAAAATCGCCGTCATCGGACCCAAACCCATCGACACCGTCGGAAATTGCCAGAAGTCCGGCATCAACCATGGGTGCGGATATGAGGAGAGACCACCGCCTTTGACTTCCTGCCGAAAGCGCTGGAGTTGGCTCTCATCCAACCGGCCCTCCAAATAGGCGCGCGCATAGATCCCGGGACTGGAATGTCCTTGCACGAAGATCATGTCGCCGGGATGCGCCGCGCTTTTCGCGCGCCAAAAATGGTTGAAGCCCACTTCATACAGCGTCGCGGCCGATGCATAGGTGGCTATATGGCCGCCATATTCGGAATTCAAGCGGTTTGCTTGGACCACCATGGCGAGCGCGTTCCAGCGAATATAGGCTTCGTTGCGTCGTTCCAGGGAGCGATCGCCCGGATAGTCCGGCTGTTGCGCCTTGGAAATGGTGTTGAGGTACGCAGTGTTCGGCTTGAAAGGCAGGTAAGTACCCGAACGCCGTGTGAAGTCCACTAACTTTTCGAGCAAAAAATGCGCACGCTGCGGGCCTTGGGCCCGCAGCACGGAATCGATGGATTCGAGCCACTCCTGCGTTTCCGCGGGATCAATGTCTTCGAACGGCGATTGTTGAGTCATAAATGCACACGCCCACGTGTCCTGTTAAGATGGCGGGCACGTTACAGCGCCGTTGCGCTAACTGCCACTACGTTATCGACTAAGCTATCTTCGGGGTTTGGTTTTTCACGGTCAAGCAACCGGTAGGCCGGGCCCTCGGAGGCTCGCCCTGCGCTTGCGGTTTCACTGATATGCCCACTCGCTTGCCCCTCGACCGCCTGCTGGTGCCCGTGCGCCAAATCGGCGCACGCATTACGGCATCGCGGCTCGCCCGTTACGACAGCGCGCTGCTGTTCTTGCCGCTGGCGCCAACCGCGGCGGATTGGCGGGCTTTGCCTCACGGCGCGGTGCTGCGCGCTTTGTACTCGCGCAAAGTGCGCAAGGCGGGCGACTGGTTTCATTTGCGGGTGGGCGCGCACGCCGAAACCCTTTTGATCGTGGCGTGCTGCGCCGGCGAGGTGACGACTTTCGAGCGATTGCATGCCGCGGGCAAGTTGGCGCGCAGTGCATTGGATGGCGACCCGGCGTCGCTTTTGCTCTGGCAACAGGGATGCGAAGCGCGATCGGCCCAAGCGAGCTTGGGCGCGGCTATTGCGGCCCTCGAGGCGGCGGCGTTTCGTTTCGCCACGTTCAAGAGCAAACCGAAAGCGCGCCAACGCCTGGCCGGCATCGACATGGCGTCGGACGCTAAATTGCCCGAACTCGCTCTGACCCTGGCGACGGCCGCCGGCAATAATCTGGCGCGCTGGCTGACGGCACTGCCGCCCAGCACTCTGGACGCGCGCGGCTATCGCAGAATGCTCGAAGAGCTGTCGCGGCGGCTTGGCCTACGCTTCAAGTTCTATGGGGAATCCGAACTCAAGCGCAGGGGTGCAGGCGCGTTTCTCGCGGTGTCGCGCGCCAACGGCACTCGCGACGCCGGCATCGCCTACCTGTCCTACCGTCCACGCGGCCGCGCGCCCCCGGCCGTCAGCCTGGTGGGCAAGGGCATTTGTTTCGACACGGGCGGAACGAACTTGAAGCCGCACAAGAGCATGTTGGACATGCACACTGACATGGAGGGCAGCGCGGTCGCCGTCGGCAGCCTCTATGCGCTGCACGCGATGCACTCGCCGTTGGCGGTGGATTGCTGGTTGGCCATCACCGAAAATCTCATCGGACCACTCGCCTACGAGCCGCAAGACGTGGTGCGCGCCCACAATGGCACGAGCATTCAAATCATTCACACCGACGCCGAAGGACGCATGGTCTTGGCGGACACGCTGAGCCTCGCAGCGGCAAAAAAACCGCGCGCCATCATCGATTACGCCACCTTGACCGGAGCGTGCGTATACGCCCTCACCGAACGCTACAGCGGCGCGTTCACCAATCGCCCCGAGGCGCGCGACCACATCGAGGCCGCCGGCGCCAGCAGCGGCGAGCGCGTGTGGTGCTTTCCGATGGACGCGGACTACGACACGGATTTGGAAAGCAGTGTCGCGGACGTGCTGCAATGTGCCACCGACGGCAAAGGCGATCATATTTTGGCCGCGCGCTTTTTGAATCGCTTCGTGCCAAAGGAGATTGCGTGGTTGCATTTGGATTTGGCCGCCGGTTCGCGCCACGGCGGTCTTGCCCACATTGCGACGGAAATCACCGGGTTCGGCGTTCGCTACACGCTGGATCTGCTGAACCGCGGCTGGCCGCCGGCGCGCAAACCGCCTGCTCGCGCGCATAAATGAACAAACTCACGCTGCAAAAGCCCGACGATTGGCACGTGCATCTGCGCGACGGCACCGCTCTGGAATCGGTGGTGAAATTCACGGCGCAGCGATTCGGGCGGGCCATCGTAATGCCTAATCTCAAGCCTGCCGTCACCACCACTGAATTGGCGCGCGCCTATCGCCACAGGATTCTCGCCGCAGTGCCGAGCGGCTCGCATTTCGAGCCGCTGCTCACGATCTATTTGACCGACACGACCACGCCCGCGGAAATCGAGCGCGCGCAAGCCGCCGGATTCGTACATGGCGTCAAGCTATACCCGGCCGGGGTTACCACGCATTCGGATGCGGGAGTGACCGATATAGCCAGGGTTTACCGCGTGCTCGCCCGCATGGAAGAGATCGGCCTGCGATTGCTGGTGCACGGCGAAACAGCGCAGGCCGACGTCGATGTGTTCGACCGCGAATCGCACTACATCGATAGCGTGCTGCTGCCCGTGATCGAACGCTTCCCCAAGCTCAAGGTGGTGCTCGAACACATTACCACCGCACGTGCGGTGGAATTCGTCGCCGGCGCGCGGGCCGGCGTTGCGGCGACCATCACGCCCCAACATTTGCTGCACAATCGTAACGCAATTTTTAACGGCGGCATCCGGCCCCACTACTATTGCCTGCCGATTTTGAAGCGTGAAAGCGACCGGCAAGCCTTGCTTGGCGCCGCGACCGGCGGCAACCCACGGTTTTTCCTCGGGACCGACAGCGCGCCGCACGAGCGCGCGACCAAGGAGAGCGCCTGCGGCTGCGCAGGCATGTTCACCGCACACGCGGCGATCGAGTTGTACGCTGAAGCTTTCGAGTCGGTCGGCCGCCTCGATCGCCTGGAAGCCTTCGCCAGCCATTTCGGCGCCGATTTCTATGGTCTGCCGCATCACGCAGACACCATTACCTTGATCAAGGAGCCCTGGGTGCCCCCGACAGTTTACGATTTCGGCAACGGCGCATTGGTGCCCTATCGCGGCGGCGAGTCGATTGCGTGGCGCCTCGCCGTGGCGGCCACCGCATGACAGGGATTCCTCCGATCACCCTTGCCACGCGCTTTCGTGGTTTTCTACCGGTCGTAATCGATGTCGAAACCGGCGGTTTCAATCATCAGACCGACGCGCTGCTGGAAATCGCCGCGGTATTTCTCGAGATGCGCAGTGACGGCACTCTGGCGCGCGGCGAGACCATTCGCTACCACGTGGCGCCGTTTCCGGGGGCCAACCTAGAACCTGCCTCGATGGCCGTGACGGGCATCGACCCCCATCATCCGCTGCGCCCCGCCATTGCCGAGGAAGATGCGCTGCAACGTATTTTCCGCGAAGTGCGCAATGCCATACGGGCTGCGGATTGCACGCGCGCCGTATTGGTGGGACACAACGCATTCTTCGATCTTAATTTCTTGAACGCCGCCGTGGCGCGTACCCAGGTCAAGCGCAACCCCTTCCACCCTTTCTCGAGTTTTGACACTGCCACCTTGGGGGGCGTTGCGTTCGGTCAAACGGTGTTGATGCGAGCCACTCTCGCGGCCGGCCTCGAGTGGGACACGGCATCTGCGCATTCCGCGGCCTATGACGCCGAGCGCACGGCAGACCTCTTCTGCATGGTATGCAATCAATTTCAGGGAATATACGACGGCAGCCGCAGACGACTGGCGTCTATGGGACCCCTGCAAGTCGAGCCCTCGGCGGACTCCGCAGAACCGGGCCCCGCGCCTGCGATCTAGGCGACCACGGCGCCGGCTTCGGCGAGCAACTGCTGCAGTTCGCCGCTCTTGTACATCTCGACGGTGATGTCGCAACCGCCGATGAGCTCACCATTGACATAAAGTTGCGGGAAGGTCGGCCAATTCGAGTAAGACTTCAGGGCGTCGCGCACTTCCGGATCCTCGAAAATGTTCACATGGACGAATGTTGCCTTGCAGGCGCGCAGCGCCCCCACCGTCTGAGCCGAAAAGCCGCATTGCGGAAAATCCGGTGTACCCTTCATGTAAAGGACCACCGGGGCCGCAGAAAGCTGTTCTTTGATGCGTTCAATAGCGTTCATTTCGACAATCTCCAAATTGGCTCCTGGCTCTACGATAACAGCCCACGCAGTATATTGATGCACGGGGACAATGTTTCAACCTCAGTCCTCGTTGAATTATTCGCCCTATGCGCCTATTCTTCCAGCCCGACGCACTGCAGGAAGTGCCGAGGGCGCCCGAAAATCATTACGGAGGGGAATCGCGTGAATCCATTAACTACGGTCAAATGGCCGCTGATCATCGGTTTTGCACTTGCTGTTCTGATCGCCGGGCTAATCGGCGGCTTTGCCGTAAACATCGCGAGCCTCGCCCGCTGGCTGCACATCGTGGCCGGAGTGTTTTGGATCGGTCTTTTGTATTACTTCAACGCCGTGCAGACCCCGGCAATGGCGGTTGCCGCCGCGGATAAGGGTGGGCCCGGCGGAGCCGGCATCAACAAATACGTCGCGCCCCGGGCGCTGCTCTGGTTCCGTTGGTCGGCCCTTGCCACCTGGCTGCTCGGCGCGTGGCTCTTGTCGCAGACCCACGGTCGCTTCATCGACACCTTCACCTTCGGCCTGCTGCAAACGCCACCCGCCGACTCCAATATCATCATGGGCATCGGCGCCTGGCTTGGCACCATCATGCTGTTCAATGTGTGGGGCTTGATTTGGCCGAACCAGAAGAAAATTCTCGGCATCGTTGCCGCCACCGATGAGCAGAAGGCAACGGCGCGCAAGGTCGCCCTGTATGCCTCGCGCACAAACTTCTTGCTGTCGATTCCCATGCTGATGTGCATGATCGGCCCGTCGCACGGGTTGCCATTCTGACCGAAGGGGAACCCGCGGCGGCGCAGTCGGTGCCGGTTCCCTCCGACCTGCCGCAGCAGGTCGCACGCGCGCTGGCCGAGGACATCGGCGCCGGTGATTTGACGGCCGAACTCATCCCGCAAGATCGCCACGGCCGCGCTTCCGCCATCAGCCGCGAGCCCGCGGTGATATGCGGAATTCCTTATGTCGATGCCAGTTTCGCGCAGCTCGATGCGGGCGTTCGCGTTGACTGGCGGATCGGCGAAGGCGCATCCGTATTGGCCAACGAACTGTTGTTCACCGCTGCAGGGCCCGCACGGGCGCTGCTGACGGGTGAGCGTACGGCCCTGAACTTTCTACAGCTGCTGTCGGCCACCGCTACCGCCGCCCGCTCCTATGCCGCCCTTCTCATCGGCACGGATTGTCGTCTGCTCGATACCCGTAAAACGCTCCCGGGACTGCGCACCGCGCAGAAATACGCGGTGCGGGTCGGCGGCGGTCACAACCATCGCATGGGACTGTTCGATGGAATTCTCATCAAAGAAAATCACATCGCGGCCGCGGGCTCGATCGCCCAGGCCGTCTCGCAGGCCAAGCGCAGCGGCGGATCGGTACGCGATGCGATACCCATCGAGGTCGAGGTGGAGAACCTCGCGCAACTGCGCCAAGCCATCGAGGCAGGCGCCGACATCGTCATGCTCGACAATTTCTCGCTGAAGGCCATGCGCGAGGCGGTGGCGGTGAATACCGCGGCCGGCAACGCGGGGGAGAAGAAATCCGTAAAGCTGGAAGCTTCGGGCGGCATCGATGCCGCGAACATTCGGCAGATCGCCGAGACGGGAGTAGATTTCATTTCCGTAGGCAGCATCACCAAGAATGTGCGCGCCGTGGATCTGTCGATGCGCTTCGAGTTTGGCAGCTGATTCGCCGCCCCGAACTCTTCCCCCTCTCGAGGTGACATGGGCCGGTGCCGCCGTGGAGGCGGTACTAGACGCTGTTCGACGCCTTCAACACCCGCTGCGGCTGCGACACTCCGTAACCCTGGGCGTAGTCCACCCCCAAGCTCTGCAACATATTGATGATTTCTTGATTCTCGGCGAACTCTGCAATGGTCTGTTTGCCGGTCAAATGCCCGATCTCGTTGATCGAACGAACCATCTCGCGATCGATCGGATCGTGCAAAATCTCTTTTACGAAACTGCCGTCGATCTTAAGGTAATCGACCGGGAAATGTTTCAAATAGCCGAATGACGACAAGCCCGTGCCGAAGTCGTCGAGTGCGAATTTGCAGCCCAATTCCTTCAATGCCTGAATGAAGCGATTCGCCTGCGAGAAGCTCGCGATCGCCGCGGTCTCGGTGATTTCGAAGCAAATCTTGCTGGCGTCCAGGCCGCTGCGGTGGAATTGATCGATGACGTACGGCAGGAACTTGTCGTCTCCCAGGCTCTGCCCCGACAGGTTGATCGAGCACATGGCGAGCTTCTCGCGTTCATCCGCCTCGGAAACCAGCCAACGAAACGCATTTTCGAT
>JALYIW010000103.1 GCA_030775625.1 Pseudomonadota bacterium
GCCCCGGCGACCGCACAACGATTTCTGGAACGCCTCGCGCAGGCCACGCATACCAGCGTGCGCACCTCGCCGGCGCCCCAAGCTGAGGTGCCGGCGGGCGCGCCGACCTCCGCTCCCACGGCGGAGGGGCCGCGCACTTACCCGTTGGAGGAGCATAAATAGGCGGGACAATCCGCCACTCACACTCGCCCGAGTCGGCTAAGGACTCGTACGTCCAAGCGGAGGCTGCTTGGCCTCATCGGGAGTGGGCGCAGGCGCCGGGTCGACGGGCACCAGCGGCAAGTGATACGCATCAACTTTGGTCTTCGCTTCCTGCTCCCGCCGCAGTTTGTCTTGAGCCACGCGAAGCTGCTCGCGACTTCGCTCGAAATCCTCAATCCTCTTGGCCTCGATTGCCTGATCGGCTTGACTCGCGAGACGATCGACGGCAATCCGCGCGTTCAGGCACTCCGTGGCGTTGCGTGCCTGCCCCGGATTTTGATTGCACTTTAACAGCACGCCATCCAGAGTCACGCGGTCCTCCATGAGATCGGCGACCGTCATCGGGGGAATACGCCGCGGACTGCAGGCGGCCGTGAGCAGAATTGCTGCGCACAGACCCCCGCCGACAATGATTGAAGAGTTGGCAATTGGCATGGGTTTCCTATCACCCATGGTACCTAAAAGCAGCCACTGCGCGACGCGTCGGCTGTGACGCGTCTCACGACTTGCCAATGTATTTAAGGCAAATCTGTGACGCGGGCAATTCGTTGCGCGGCAGGATGCGCGCGCCCCTGTTTGACCCCGCAGCGAGGCATGTGTACCGTTCCGCTCATGCCCACCTTCAAAGCCGTACCGGACCCGCCGCCGGATTTTGAGACCGCCATGCGGGACCTCGAACAACTGGTGGAACGCTTGGAGCAAGGCGACCTGCCGCTCGAGGAGTCCCTGGCCGCGTTCGAGCGCGGCGTGAGGCTCACCCGCGCATGCCAAACGGCACTGAAGGATGCGGAGCAGAAAGTCGAACTCCTGCTGAAAAAAGCCGGCGAACCCGCGGTTGAAAATTTTACTCCTGACGAATCCAAAGCCAGCTGAGGGCCCGCCGTGAGCGCGGATGCGCTGGAGGCGCGGCTGCGTGAATACCGAGTACGCGTGCAAGCTTTTTTGGACACCGTGCTACCGGCCGCGAATTTAATTCCGCAGCGTTTACACGCCGCGCAGCGCTACGCGGTACTCGGGGGCGGAAAACGCCTGCGTCCTTTGCTCGTGTACTGCACTGGAGAGGCGCTGGGTGTTCCCGCAAGCGCTTTGGACGCGCCCGCTGCCGCGGTGGAACTCATCCACTCCTACTCCTTGGTTCACGACGACCTGCCGGCCATGGACGACGATGACCTGCGTCGCGGTCGACCGACGACCCATCGTGCCTTCGATGAAGCCACTGCCATACTGGCGGGCGACGCACTCCAGGTGCTTGCTTTCTCGCTACTCGCGCGTGACCGTTCTGCCGGCGTGAGTCTGCCGGCACAGCTTAAGATGGTTCAGCTCCTGGCGGATGCCAGCGGCACCGCAGGCATGGCCGGCGGCCAGGCAATAGACCTGTCCGCCGTGGGTCGCAATCTTGATCTCGAGGAACTCGAAGCCATGCATAGGCGCAAGACCGGAGCGCTGATCCGGGCGAGCGTGTTGCTCGCCGCCGCGTGCGCGCCCGACTTGACCCTCGCCGAATGGGATGCTCTGGACGGCTACGCCCAAGACATCGGGCTCGCTTTTCAAATTCAGGACGACATCCTCGACGTCGAAGGCCACCGAGACGAACTCGGCAAGAGCGTCGGCGCCGACGCGGCTCGTGACAAGCCTACCTATCCTAGCGTGCTCGGAATCGAGGCCGCCAAGACGCGCGCACGCGAACTTAAGCAGCGTGCGTATCAGCGGCTGGCTTTGTTTGGCGACCGCGCGCAAGTATTGAAGTGGCTCGCCTTGTACGTCGTCGATCGGCGCGTTTAGGCCGCCTGGCGGATTCGCGTTCGATTCGGGGGCCCGGCAGGCAAAATTGCGCCCGATGAGCGCCCGGCGGCCTCCTCATGCTATGCCGCCTGCCAAGACCGGCCGAATCGTCTAAAATTCTTGGAATTCGCGTTTTCGGCACCACCTAAGCTTTGGATCGCTCCAGCAGGAATCTTAGAATATGAACGCTGTTGTCCCCGTCGAGAAGCCCAAAGCCAAGCCCGTGGAGGACGTTCAGGGGCACGCCGACACGCGCCAGATACCGATCAACAAGGTCGGCATCAAGGACATCTATCACCCCGTGAAGGTGAAGGATCGCGCGCGCGGCGAGCAGCATACTGTGGCGAATTTCAACATGTACGTGAATCTGCCGCACAATTTCAAAGGCACGCACATGTCCCGTTTCGTCGAGATATTGCATAGGCATGAACGCGAGATTTCCGTCGACTCCTTCGGCAAAATGCTCGAGGAAATGACCGAGCATTTGGCTGCCAGCGCCGGGCACATCGAAATGAGCTTTCCGTATTTCGTCATGAAAAAGGCGCCTGTTACCGGCGTCGAGAGCTTGATGAATTATCAAGCCGCCATATTTGGGGAGCATCGGAACGGCAAGACCGACGTGTGGCTCAAAGTCATCGTTCCCACCACCAGCCTATGTCCATGCTCGAAAAAGATTTCGGACTATGGCGCGCACAATCAGCGCTCGCACGTCACACTGACTGCCAAGCTGGCCGAGCATATGTGGCTGGAAGAACTGATCGACATCGCGGAGCGGGAGGCTTCATGCGAAGTCTATGGAATCTTGAAGCGGCCGGACGAGAAATACGTGACCGAACGCGCGTACGACAATCCAAAGTTCGTCGAGGACACCGTCCGCGACGTCGCGGTCGCGCTCAATGAGGACAAGCGAGTCAGAGCCTATGTGGTGGAATCGGAGAATTTCGAGTCGATCCACAATCATTCCGCTTACGCCATGATTGAGCACGACAAGGAAGCGCAACAGTCCGTTTAAGGGTTGCCGCGCTCCGCGCTTTGCAGGCGTCCGATCATGGTGCGCAGGAATACTTGGTTGAAGCGCAGCTGGCACTCGGCAGACACCTGTTCCAGCAGCGTGGAACTGACCTTCATGACGGTCACCGGTCCCGATGCCACGATGGTAGCGGTGCGTTTCGCTCCCCGCACATAGCTGGTTTCACCGAAGCAATCGCCGCTGTCCAGATATCCCAACCCTTTGCCCAGTCGCGCGACGCCAACCCGTCCCTGCACGATGATGTAGAAACGATCGTCCATTTCGCCTTCCTTGACGATTTGCTCCGCGTCGGCGTAGTCCTGCCAACTGCTGGCGCGCAGCACTTCCCAAATCTCGCCGTGGGAGAATTCGTGGAAGAATTTCAGTTTGCGCAGCAGGCTGAACTGCTCCTGTTGGTCGATGCGATTGTATTGCGCGCGTAATTTCTGATGCACTCGCGTCAATTCGGCTGCGAAATCCAAGCCTGTTTTGTAACGCTTTTCCGGCTCTTTTTGCAGCGCCATGGCGGTCACATTCTCGAGTTCCTCGGGGATCTCGGGACGCAACGTGTGGATGGGCGGCGGAGTCGCGAACACGATTTGGTGCAGCAGCTTCTGCAGGTTGCCGGCGCGGAACGGCCGGGTGCCCGTCAATAGCTCGTACATCACAGCGCCAAGTGAGTACAAATCGGAACGATTCGTGAGCTCAATCGATTGGATCTGTTCGGGAGACATGTACGAGGGGCTGCCCGCGATGCCCTCGATTCGAGAAATCTCCGAATCGGCCACCAAGGCGATGCCAAAATCTATGATTCGCACGTCGCTGTCGAGGGTGAGCATGATATTGCTGGGTTTGATGTCGCGATGAATGACACCGCGGCTATGCGCGTAGTGCAACGCCCGCGCAGCCTTGTACACCAGCTCGACGACGTCATCGATGCGCAGCAAATTGTCGGGTCGGCAATACGCCGCCAGCGTCCGCGCGCCGTGCACATGCTCGGTGACGATGTAGCAATGGCCGTTCTCTTCACCCGCATCGTAAATCGGCAGGATGTTGGGGTGTTGCAACATGCCGACCATGTGCGCTTCGGAAAGGAACATCTTGCGGGCGATTCGTTTGCGATCTTCATCGCTGCTGGCGTCGACGTTGTACACCTTGATGGCGACATCTCGGCCGTAGTAAGGATCATGCGAGAGATAGACGATGCCGGTACTGCCGCGCCCGACCTCATTGATGATCACGTACTTGCCGATCTTCTCGGGCAAAGAGCCGCGCCGGTTCTGCGGTTTCGGCAGTGAATTTGAGCGAGTTGTCATCAAGGGTGATCGTGCGCCACGCAGCCTCTATTCAAGTAAGTGAAGCTCAAGGATACTGATGGACCCGCAGCTAAACTGTGATTTGGGTCGAGGCTCGGCCAAAGTGGTCATATCCTGCGGACGCCGGGTGGTAGTCCTTGCCGTTTAGCGACCACGTCACACCGCTGCCAGTGCTCATATGGCCGATTTCCGTGAGCCTTAAGTCCAATCCCAAGGCCACCGCTTGCAGTGCCGGCAATCGCTGCGGCGGCACGGCGAGGAGCAATTCGTAGTCATCGCCCGCCCCGAGCGCCCAGTCACGGGCTTCGTTCGAGTTCGCCACTGCACGCATGGAATCCGATAAGGGCAACCTCTCCACGGCGACTCGCGCAGCGAGGCCGCTCGCGTGCGCCAGTTTCGGTAAATCCCCCGCGAGTCCATCCGATAAGTCCATGGCCGCCGACGCAATACCTCGCGCCGCCGAGCCGAACTGTACTCGCGCGGTCGGGTACTCAAAGCGGCGTATGAGCTCCCGCATTGCGTCTCCCCGTTGTCCCAAGGCAGTGTCCGCACCCATGGGCGGTGCGGTGACGAACTTGAGTCCCGCCCCGGCATCCCCCAGCGTCCCCGTCACCATCAATACATCGCCGGCACTGGCGCCGCTGCGGCGCAAGGCCGTGCCTCGCGGCACATGGCCCAGTATCTGAATGCTCACGCTCAGAGGGCCGCGAGTCGTGTCGCCGCCGACCAAGACGACACCGTTCGCGTCCGCGAGATCGAAAAGTCCTGCGGAAAAACTCGCTAACCAATGGGTGTTTATACTCGGCAGGGTCAACGCCAGGGTTGCCCAAGCGGGCGTCGCCCCCATGGCGGCGAGGTCGCTCAAGTTGACGGCCAGCGCCCGGTGTCCTATCGAGCGCGCGTCTGCGTCCTCGGGAAAATGCCGGCCGGCCACGATCGTGTCTACGGCCGCCGCCAACTCAGCGTCCCGCGGCAATTCGAGCAAAGCGGCGTCGTCGCCGATCCCGAGAATGACGCCGGACTTGCCGGTCGGCGCCGCCGCACGACGCGTAAAGTAGCGGTGAATCAATTCGAACTCGCCGAGATCGCTGTCGTTCGGGCTCATATTGCCCTACTCTATCGTCTGTCCATACTCGTGCGGCCGCAATTCTTTGGCGGCTCGGTCCAGCACGGCATTGACGAATTTATGTCCATCCGTCGCGCCAAATTGCTTGGCGAGTTGAATCGCCTCGGCCAGCGCAACTCGATACGGCAATTCGAGATTCGCCTCCAGCTCATGAATGCCCAGCCACAACACGGCATGCTCGATGGGATCGAGTTCAGCCGGCGGAATCGCGCATAGCCGCGTCAAACGCGCATCCAGTGCCGCGCGCCCCGGCGCGATTGCCGCGAGCAATTGCCGAAAATAATCCAGATCCACTCGATCGGCACCGGGCTCGGCGGCAAATTGTTGGTGTAAGTGCTGCCAAGTGCGTGGGTTGATCTGGATTTGATACAAAGCCTGCACCGCCAGGCGCCGCGCCAGGCTGCGCGCCCGATGCCCGGTCGAGCCGTTGACGGGCATCTAGGGTTCCAGTCGACGCAAAAGATTCGCCATCTCGATCGCAACCATGGCGCAGTCCGCACCTTTGTTTCCGGCTTTGCCGCCGGCGCGATCCACCGCTTGCTCCACCGTATCGGTCGTCAACACGCCGAATGCGACAGGCACGCCCGTCTCCAGCGCAATCCGCGATATGCCGCCGGCGCACTCGCCCGCCACGTAATCAAAATGCGGTGTCTGTCCACGGATCACGGCGCCGAGCGCAATGATGGCTTCGTAGCGCCGCGACAGGGCCAGCTTGCGCACCACGATGGGAATGTCGAAAGCCCCGGGGACTCTGACGATTTCGATCTGCTTTTCATTCACCCCGTGACGCCGCAGCGCATCGAGCGCACCCCGCAGCAGCGGTTCTACCACGAAATCATTGAAGCGAGCCGCGACCACCGCAAAGCGCAGATCGCGAGCCGTCAACTCCCCTTCGACTATCTTCGGCTGATCGCTAGGCACGAGTCTTTCCTCTGTCTTCGGACGGCGTGAAGTATACGGCCGGGCTGTTCATTCGCCGCCATCGATGTAGCTAGTCACTTCCAGATCGAAGGCAGCGAGGCCCTGCAGTTGCTTGGGGGCGCTCAGCACCCGCATGCGTGTGAGGCCCAGATCCTTGAGAATTTGCGCCCCAATGCCGTAATTGCGCACCACGGTGGCGCCGGGATGGCGTCCCGTCGTGAGTTTGGGATCCAGGAGCTGGATGCTGTCCATGAACGCTCGCGGAGTTTCTTCCGGTCGCAAAATCACGACTACGCCCGAGGACTCACGGGCCACCTGGCGCATGGCCGCACGCAGTGGCCAGCCCAGCCGCTCGTTGTGCACGCCCACTACATCCCTCAACGTGTCTTTGATGTGCACGCGCACCAGCGGCGGCACCAAGGAATTCAAGTCGCCTTTCACCAATGCGATGTGCACGGTCTTGTGCACGTGGTCTTCGTAGCAGAAGAGTCGGAAGACGCCATACTCGGTGTCGACGGTTTCTTCATAGATGCGTTCCACTGAACGCTCGTTCTTCAAACGATAGCGAATCAGGTCGGCGATGGTGCCAATCTTCAATCCATGGGTTTTCGCGAACAGTTCCAGATCGGGCCGGCGCGCCATGCTGCCGTCATCGTTCAGAATCTCCACGATCATGGCAGCCGCCGAGAATCCGGCCAGACGCGCCAGATCGCAACCCGCTTCCGTATGTCCGGCGCGGGTCAATACTCCACCCGGTTGCGCCATCAGCGGAAATATATGTCCGGGCTGCCGCAAGTCTTGCGGCCTGGCATTGGGCGCCACCGCAGTCTTCACCGTGTGGGCGCGATCATGCGCGGAAATCCCTGTGGTTACCCCTTCAGCCGCCTCGATTGACAGCGTAAAATTCGTGCGATGGGAACTATCGGTGTCGCTCACCATGAGCGGCAGACGCAGCTGACGGCAGCGATCCCGAGTCAGCGTCAGACAAATGAGCCCACGGCCGTAGCGCGCCATGAAATTCACATCTTCCGCCCGTACCCGCTCGGCAGCCATGATCAAATCGCCTTCATTTTCGCGATCCTCATCGTCCATGATCACGGCCATCTTGCCGTGGCGCAGGTCCTCGAGAATCTCATCGATGGTGTTGAACGAGGGCATGGTCACTCTGCGTTTTTTGGTGCTAATACCGGCATGCACTGTCAAATCCGCCTTGCCGGACGGGTTCTTCTGAGCGTCGCCGGCCCATTGTAACTGACGGATTGCGAGAGCATTGCTCCGCAGACAGCGTAGGGACTCAGGAGCCCTGTTCGCGCAGCAGTTGCTCGAATTGCGCCGCCGCTACCGGGCGGCTGTACCAATACCCCTGGGCCGAATCGCAGCCAATGGCACGCAGAAATGCGGCCTGTGCCGCAGTCTCCACCCCTTCGGCCACCACGCGAAGTCCCAAGTTGTGACCCAGAGCGACTATGGTCCGCACGATGGCCGCGTCGTCGGAGTTCTCACGCAGCTCGAGAATGAAGGAGCGATCGATCTTGAGACTATCCACGGCAAATCGCTTGAGGTAACTGAGGCTGGAGTAGCCCGTACCGAAGTCATCGATCGACAAGGCTATGCCGAGCGCCTTGAGCTCGCGCAGCGCTTCGAGCAGCTGGGAGGCCCCGTGCATCACCAACGATTCGGTGAGTTCGAGCTCCAGATATTGCGCCGCGAGCCCGGTATCCGCGAGCGCCGTGGATACGATGCGTGCAAAATCCTGTTGCTGAAACTGTACGGCGGAGACGTTGACCGAAATCGACAGCGGCTGCAGTCCTTGACGCTGCCATGCCCGATTTTGGCGGCAAGCCTGTTCAAGCACCCAACGGCCGATCGGCAGGATCAGTCCGGTCTCCTCGGCGATGGGAATAAAGCGATCGGGCAACAGGCGAGCCTGGCCGGGCAAATTCCATCGCAACAGCGCTTCGGCGCCCACGATACGGCCGCTGAGGAGATCTATGCGCGGCTGATAATGCAATTCAAACTGTTGTTGTTCCAGTGCCTGCGACAAGCCGCGCTGCAATGCGAGCTTCTCCGTCAGGCGCTCATTTAGTTCGGCCGTAAACAACTGGTAGCCGTTGCGGCCAAGCTCCTTGGCACGATACATTGCCGAGTCGGCATGTTTGAGCAGCACTGCCGCGCTCTTACCGTGAGTGGGGTACAGTGCGGCGCCCACGCTGCAGGTAATATTGATGGTGCTCTCCTCGACCACCCACGGCTTGGCGATCTGGGCGATCAACCGATCCACCAGTTCCTTGACCGATTGCGCCCCGCCGTGACCGTTGACCAGCACCACGAACTCATCGCCGCCCAGCCGCGCCACCGTGTCGCAGTCGCGCACGCAAGTACGCAATCTCTTGGCCACTGTGCACAGCAGCGCATCGCCGATTTGATGCCCCAGGCTGTCGTTGATGAATTTGAACCTATCCAGATCGATGAAAACCACGGCGGGTGCGCCGCCGCTGCGCTCGGCCGTCAGGATGGATTGCTCCAACCGGTCATTAAACAGCGCACGATTGGCGAGCCCGGTCAACGCATCGTAATTTGCCTGGCGCTCCAGCCGCGCTTCATAGAGCTTGCGCTCAGTGACATCCTCTACCGTACCCTCGTAATAGAGCAGACCACCCTCCGCATCCTCGACGGCGCGCGCGTTCTCGGAGATCCAGATGATGGAACCGTCGCGGCGGAACACTTGCGACTCGAAGCCCGTCACCGACCCGCGTGCTCGTATCACGCGCATGAATTCCTCACGCTGCATCGGATCTACATACAGCTGCTGGCGGATGTCCTGCAGTGACCGAATCAAATCCTCGGGCGAATCGAAGCCGTAGATGCGTGCGAGCGCCGGATTCGCCGCCAGATATCGGCCATCGGTGGTGGTGCGAAAGATGCCTTCGATGGCATGGTCGAACAGTCCGCGATAGCGGCGCTCGGATTCTCCCGCGGCCAGATCGGCGAGCTTGAGCGCGGTAATGTCCAGAATGACGCCTTCCAATTGCGCATAACCCTTGCTCTGGCTGCCACGCTGTCTCGCGCCCCGTTCGATGACCCAGCGCAATGGGCCATCCGCATGATGGATGCGGTACTCAATTTCGTAGTTGTTGCCGCGCTCGATGGCCGCAGCGCGCTGCTCACGTACTGCATAGCGGTCATCCGCATGGATGAGGGATTCGAAACTCAGGCGACGATTGTGCAGCAGATCCTCGGGGGCGAAACCGGTCAGAGATCGGCAACCGCCGCTCAAGTAATCGAAACACCATTCGATATCGCCGTGTCCGCGAAAGACGATGCCGTCCAGATGTTCGCACAACGCGCGCAATGCAATGCCTGTCTCCCCGGTTGAGGCTGGCGCACTGGGGTCCGTACCCGCATCGCCGGGCTTGAATTCTAGAGCTGCTTTCATGATGGTGGCCCAATCTAACAAAGCGGCCCGCCGCCCAAGTCAGCGCTCGATCACGAAATTGGAAACTGACTCGATTCTTTTGCAGGAGAGCCATTTTCTGCACTAAAATGATGCTGCTGCATGCACCATTTGGACGCCTTTCGTAGCCGCCAGATCCTCGACCGGGTAGCTCCCGGCATCGCCCGGCGTGCGATAGCCGACTACTTTACCGAGGATTCTTCACTATTTTTGCAAGTCAGTGAAAGGCTGCGCAAGCCGATCAAGATATCGCGCCACGACATCGATTTCGATGTTGACGCCGTCACCTACCGCGAGTTCGCCCAGAGTAGTCACCTGATAGGTGTGCGGAATAATATTGACGTCGAAGCGCCGGCCCTCGACCTTGTTGACGGTCAAACTCACGCCGTTGACGCAAATCGAACCTTTGGATGCCACAAAGCGCATCAAAGACGCCGGCAGCTCGAACTCCAGGCGCCACGAACGAGCATCTTGAACGACTTCTCGAAGCCTACCTACCTCATCGACATGACCGCTTACCCAGTGGCCGCCCAAGGCATCGCCGGCGCGAAGGCTCAGTTCCAAATTCACCCTAGACCCGGAGCTCAAGGCACCGAGCGTCGTTTTCGCCATTGTTTCTCGCGACACATCCGCATAGAAGCACGTGTCCTGCGTGCGCGTCACCGTCAGGCAGGCACCCTGCACACTGATGCTGTCGCCGATTGCGATGCGATCGAAAGCGAGCGCCGCGGCATCGATTCCCAGTTCCAAATCTCCTCCTCTCTCCCTCGAGGAGCTCACGCGGCCCGTCGCTACGATAATTCCGGTAAACATGAATCAGGACCTCTTCGGCGTGAGCAGTAGACGCAGGTCGGCACCGATGCGCATCACGTCGCGGAACTCGAATGCAGGCAGGGATCCGGGTGCCCCTATACCACTGAGGTGAAGCAGAGGCGCGGCATCGGCGCCGAGCAGGGTCGGCGCGACGTATAGCACCAACTCATCCACCAGTCCCGCGAGCACGAACGCTCCTGCCAAACGCGGTCCACACTCGATCAGCAACTCATTGACCGCAAGCTCGGTCAGACGTTCGACCACTGCATGCAGGTCCAATCCGCCCGCTGCCCGCCGCAGACGCTCGACTGTCGGACCGTTTGCGGATCGCGGCGGCGCGTCCGGCGCCGCAAATATCAATGCCCCATCGCCTTGGAAAATCTGCGCGCTGGAGGAGCACGACAGCATCGGGTCCAACACCACGCGCAGCGGCTGCCTGATCCAAGGACCGTATTCCAAACGCACATCCAGCCGTGGATCGTCTATGCGCACGGTACCTGCGCCCGTCAGTATCGCGGAACTGCGGGCGCGCCAGCTCTGCACGTCGGCGCGCGACGCCTCGCCGCTGACCCAGGTCTGACCTCCCGATGCCGGGGCCGTACGCGCATCGAGGCTCATGGCGAGCCTCAGGCGCACCCAAGGACGGCCCCGTTCGAAGCGCGAGAAGAATCCCGGGTTGAGCCCGCGCGCCTCCTCGG
>JALYIW010000104.1 GCA_030775625.1 Pseudomonadota bacterium
ATACCGTGCTGCCGTTTCTGACCCTGCAATATCTGTACGGATTGGCGCGGGCAAGACGCCCGGAGGCGGATACGCTGTTGGAATGCGTGCGCGTTTACGCGCAAACCGCGCCCCCGTTCGTGCGCGAGGTATGGCGAAGCGTGGCGCTGCCTGCATGCGAGGGACTTCACGCCTATGCTCGTGGAGATTTCGACAGCGCCTGGCGAGGTCTGAGCGCGACGCGGGCGCGTATGGCGGAAACCGGTGGCAGCCATGCGCAGCGCGATCTATTCGAACAGCTCTTGCTCGACGCGACCATCAAGAGCGGCCGATTGAGTGCCGCCCAGCAGATGCTGGAGTTGCGGCGTATGCGCGATCCGAACGGCGTGCCCGTCAATGCCGCACTGGCAGACGTTTACTCCAGGTTGGGCCTATCGTCGCTTGCTTCCCAGTCAGAGGCACGGGCCGGGGCCACCCTATTGCGCCATTCGGCTTGACGGCGCCACACGCGGGAATGTGTCACTAAGGAGTGCTGAAATGCACGGCGCGGGGGATGGCTCGCGCCATACAATCCGCGGCGGCCGAACCGATGCGTCCGACGTGAGCTGCTCGATGTCGATTCTCGTCGAGTTCCAGCCCACCGCCGCCGAGGGCAAAAATGGTGTCACCATCGAAAGGCGTATGCGCGGGGCGCACTGCGCGGGCGATTCCGTCCTGCGCCATCATGGCAATGCGCTTGCATTCGGCCGTGGTCAAATTCGCGCTGCACGCCACCACCCCGAGGGTCGTATTGGCGCCGGCTTGCAGACGACCCAGCGCCAATAGCCGAGATTCGTCGGGTGCGGGATCACTCATGTCCAGGCCTGGCCGCGGTGGGCCGATGCCGCCGAACTCTTGACCGAGTTCGAAGGCCCATGCCCAATACGTCTTGCCGTCCGGCATCAAGACAGAGCCGACCGAATTCAGGGCCACCAGTGCGCCGACCAGCAGTCCGTCGCCCAGATCCAAGGAGGCGGATCCAATGCCGCCCTTGATCAACCCCGCCATCGCTCCGCGTCCCGCTCCTACGGATCCCAGTGCAAAATCGGCTCCGGCAGCGGCGAGCGCCCGCACGCCCAAGTCGCGATATGGCGGGTTCAGTCCCCACTGCTTGTCACCGCCGTTGCCCAGATCGTGAAGCACCGCAGAGGGCACGATGGGAATGGCCGGAGAACCCGGACGTAAATTCAAACCGATGCCTTGCATCGACAGCGCCGCCGCGACGCCATCGGCGGCCGCCAGCCCGAAGACTGAGCCACCGGCGAGCACCAATGCGTGCGCGCGGCCGACCAGGTTTTCGGGGGAGAGCGTATCCGTCTCGCGTCCTCCAGGGCCGCCTCCCCGTACGTCGACACCGGCGGACCAAGCAGCATCGCATACCAGCGTGGTGACTCCTGATCTAATGTTTTCATCGGTCGCATGACCGACCCGCAGTCCTGCGATATCGGTGATGAGGTTTTTGCGGCCGGGCCGAAACACGCGGGCCTATCGAGGCTGCGCTGCGATGACAGCCAACCCCTGAAGCACGAGATCCGGCACGATCTCGCCATGCGAGCGCATGGTGCCCGTGATCATGCCGGCGTCGCCGCCGGTGATGAATAATTTGGGCTTGGCACCGGTGCTTTGTGCGATGACTTCGGCGGCGCGGTCGGCCATGCCGGCCAAAGCGAACACGGCGCCGCGCGACACCGCGCCAATGGTGTTGTTGGCGAGCACGCCGGCCAAGGACGGTGTGCTGTGCTCAACCGCTGTGGCAATGTCACTGGTCTTGCTCATCAGAGCCTCGCGCATCATATGGATGCCTGGAACGATCAATCCCCCGAGATGCTGACCGCTAGCATCGACACTGTCGACCTTGACCGCGGTGCCTGCGTCCACCACGCAAAGAGCTGATCGAGCCCTGGTCCAAGCGCCGATCAACGCCAACCACCGATCGGCCCCCAGCAGCGAAGGATCGAGGTAGCCGTTCGTGAGCCCGTGAAACTCCTGAGCAGCGGTGATGAACTCGATATCGACGCGAAACACTTTCTTGGCAAGCCTGGTCAGCGTCTTGGCCATGACCGGCCCTGCGACGTTTGCGACCAGGACGCGGCTCGGCTTTTGACCGGACTCGAATAGGGCGGTAGTCCAGATGCCGGGCTTGGCGTCTCGATGGATGACCGCTTGTTGATCGGACAATCCCGTGCTGGTGAGCCAGGCCCACTTCAGGCGCGTGTTGCCCACATCGATAACCAAAATCATGCTTATTGTAACATCCTGAATCTGCCGCCAACGCGCACGCGCGCAAGAATAGCACCCGTCCCGCCGGTTTGGGACTTACCGGGCATCATCTGACGGTAAACTGCGGAATGTTTTACGAGGCTGCCACGACCATGCTCGATTTAAAAAAGACGATTAACGATGTGCCGGACTTTCCGCGTCCCGGCGTCTTGTTCCGGGATATCTCGCCGCTGCTGCGCGATCACTTCGACGCGACTGTGCAGGCATTGAGCGCTCTGCTGACCGAAGCCGAGTGGAATACCATCGATGTGCTGGCGGGAATCGAATCTCGCGGCTTCATTCTCGGCGCCGCCCTGGCGCTACGCCGTGGAAAGGGATTCGTGCTGGTGCGTAAGCAAGGCAAGCTGCCGCCGCCCGTTGTCGATGAGGCCTACGATCTCGAATATGGATCCGGCACGCTCGAAATGCAGCCGGGTGAGGGTCGATTGGCATTGATCGACGATGTATTGGCGACCGGCGGCACGATGACCGCCGCGTCGAATCTTTGTGAACGCGCCGGTTACCAAGTTCAGGCGCTGGCCGTGTTGATCGACCTGCGTATTAATTCGAACTATTCTTGGCGAAATCTGCGTCTGCGAGCAGCCATCGAATATTAGACCGCCTCGATGGGTGCTGGGGGAGTCAGGGTTCCCTGCGGTGCGCAACCGCGCGCAGATGAAACGAGCGTTTCCCCGATCAATTATACTTCCGGTTCGTCAATCCCGCTTTTCGGAGAGTTCGTGCAGCCAAAGTTTTCCTTGACCGAAGGGTCGATTCCCCGCGCCTTGCTGAGGTTTTCGCTCCCCATTTTATTTGGCAATGTCCTGCAATCCGTGAACGGCTCGGTCAATTCCATCTGGGTGGGCAAGTATTTGGGGGAAGCGGCCCTGGCCGCGGCAGGCAATTCCAACGTAGTCATGTTCCTTCTGTTCGGCCTCATGTTCGGATTTTCCATGGCATCGACCGTCATGGTGGCGCAGTGTGTCGGAGCCCAGAACGTCGGCGAAGCAAAGCGCGTCGTCGGCACCAGCGCGGTGTTCTTTCTGGGGCTGTCGCTGGCGCTGAGCTTGTTGGGTTTTGCGTTGACCAAGCCGCTGCTGACTTGGCTGCACACACCGCCGGATGCCTTGCCACTGGCGCTGGCGTACATGCGCATCATTTTCCTGGCACTGCCTTTCATGGGTGGGTTGTTTTTCCTCATGGCGGTTTTGCGGGGTGCGGGCGACTCGAAGACGCCCTTCACCTATCTGGTCATGTCGGTGGTTCTTGACATCGCGCTGAACCCTCTGCTTATTTTCGGTTGGGGACCCGTTCCACGGATGGGAATCGCAGGTTCGGCAACCGCCACTCTGATCGCGCAGGGACTGAGCTTTTTCGCATTGGTGGTGCATCTGTATCGAACCAAACACTTCTTGTGCATTCATCGCAACGAGCTGCGGCTTTTCAAGCTCGATAGGCCGCTAGTGCGGCTGCTGCTCTCCCGGGGCATTCCCATGGGCCTGCAGATGTTCGTGATTTCCTCCAGCATGATTGCCTTGACTTCCTTGGTGAACCGATTCGGATCCCAAGAAACCGCAGCCTTCAATGCCGCGATGCAATTGTGGAACTATGTGCAAATGCCGGCGTTGGCCGTCGGAGCCGCCGTCTCCTCAATGGCGGCGCAGAACGTCGGCGCCGGAAAATGGGATCGAGTGGGGAAGGTTGCCGCGAGCGGCATTTTGTTCAATTTCTTGATGGGCGGTGCGTTGATCTCGATCGTTTACGCACTCGACAAGCATGCGCTAGGATTGTTCTTGCCGAGTAGCGGCGGCGCGCTCGAGGTGTCCTCGCACCTCAATGGGATCGTCCTTTGGTCTTACCTCTTCTTCGGCGCGTCCATGGTGTTGTTCGGAGTGGTGCGGGCCACGGGTGCGGTGGTGCCGCCTTTGGTGATGTTGATAATTTCTCTGTGGCTGATCCGTCTGCCCTTTGCTTATTTGATGTTGAACAGGTTGCAGGCCGACGCCATCTGGTGGAGTTTCCCGCTGGCTTCGATTGCATCCCTGGGTATGGCTGCCGGTTACTATCGATTCGGCGGTTGGCGCAAGGTGCGCATGGGTCTCGTGAACGCGCGCGCAGCACTGGTGCCGACCGTTTGAGCCGGCCTCTGGCAGTGAGATGCGGGGCCTTCGGCGACATGGTGCTGTTCACAGCCATGATTCGCGAGCTGCACGCTCGGTTTCAGAGCCCGGTGGATATACTCAGCTCGGGTCCTTGGAGCGAGCCACTGCTGCAGGGACAACCTGGCGTCGGCCAAGTATGGAGTGTACACAGCCGCAAGACTCCCTATTGGTTGAGCGTGGACCAGCAGCGGGTGGTGCGGCAATTGCGGGCACGCGGCCTCGGTCCCACCTGGTATTGCGATGCCAATGATGCGGCGCGCTCCCTGCTCGCGCGCGCCGGGATTCCCGAGCAGTGCATCGTGGACGTGAAAAATCATCCTTTGTTGCCCGGCGAGCATGCCACGGAACAGTGGCTGCGCCTGGCGCAAGTCCTGCCTGTCGATTATGCGGCGGCGTGGCCCCGCGCAAACGCGACGGTCGGCACGACGGCACACCCAGGCGCGCCATCGCCGCCGCGATCCGGGGCCGGCGCGCATCTCGAGGTAAGTGTTGAACAGCATCGCGATCTCGAGATGTGGCTGCATCGACGTGGTCTCAACGATGCGCCCTTGATCCTGATGCAGATCGGCAACAAGCGAACCATGCGACGCGGATTGCGCCGCTTGGCGCCCAACAACAAGTACTGGCCGAATGCGCGCTGGGCCGAGGTGCTGCGCCACGTGCGCCGGGAGCGTCCAGAGCACACGGTTGCATTGTTGGGCACCGGGCCTGAGTACGCCCTCAATGCTGAAGTGGCGACGCTGGCGAATATACCGCAGCTGTACAATGTGGCTGACGATCTGCCGATTCCGCGGCTGGTGGCGTTGCTCGCGCGCGCCGCCGGTTTGATCACCGTCGACTCAGGACCGGCTCATGCCGCCGCTGCGGTGGGGTGTCCGTTGGTGGTGCTGTTCGGCAAGGCGTTGCCGTCGCTGTATCGGCCGTGGGGCACGGCGGGAGCGGACGTTAAGGTTCTTTGCGGCGAACTTGGCGGACAGCCCGCCATGCTCGGAATCGAGACCCGCCAAGTAACGCAGGCATGGTCTGCGCTTAGATTGCGCAGCGTTTAGCGGATGCCGGGCGCGCGCAGCATGTCTTGCGTCACCAGCACGACCCCCCGCTTGGTGATGAAAAAGCGCTTCTCATCGAGCCCCGGATCCTGGCCTATTTGCATGCCATCCGGAACCACGCAGTTCTCATCCAGAATGGCGCGCGTGATTTTGCAGCGACGGCCTACCGATACGCTGGGCAGTAGAACAGAACTTTGGACGATGCTGCCTTCCTCGATGCGTACATCGCTCGACAGCAGCGACTCCTTGACATAGGCGCCGGAAACGATGCAGCCGCCGGCGACCATGGAGTCGACCGCCATGCCGCGCCGGCCCTCGTCGTCCAACACGAATTTGGCTGGCGGCTGTTGTGCCTGATAGGTCCAAATGGGCCACTGACGATCGTAGATGTTAAGTTCTGGATTGAGCGCCACCAATTCCATGTTGGCTTCATACAGCGCGTCCACGTTGCCGACGTCACGCCAATAATTCTGGGCGCGGGTTTCGACGTCTTGGAAAGGATAGGCGAACACACGCAGGCGTTCGATCGCGGGAGGAATGATGTTCCTGCCGAAGTCGTGATTGGTGAATTGATTGGCCGCGTTGTCGGTCAACAGCTGTTCCAACCGATCTAGGGTGATGACGTAGATGCCCATGGATGCACGCGCCAGATTCTCGTTGCCGATGATGGGATCCGGGTCCTTGGGCTTTTCCGCGAACTTGGTGATGCGATTGGTGTTATCGGTGGTCATGATGCCGAATTCGTTGGCGCGCTCGATCGGCACGTCCACCACTCCGACGGTAATGTCGGCTTCGCATTGCTCGTGGTAGGCGATCATCGGGCCATAGTCCATCTTGTAAATATGGTCGCCCGCCAAGATCAGCACATGCGTCGGGTGGTGCGAGCGGATGAATTCGAGATTCTGAAACACCGAGTCGGCCGTGCCGCGATACCAATGCGGCCCGACTTGCTGCTGCGCCGGAATCAGTTCGATGAATTCGCCGAGTTCGCCTCGCAAGTAGCTCCAGCCGCGTTGAATGTGCTGAATCAGCGATTGCGATTTGTACTGGGTAAGGA
>JALYIW010000105.1 GCA_030775625.1 Pseudomonadota bacterium
GTACACGTACGGTGCCCGCGCCGTCAAATATTCGCTGTTGAATAAATCCCACAGCTCTTGCGAAGTCAGTTCCTTACCGGTGATATCCGCCCGCGCTTGCACCACCTGGCTGAATTCAATTTGCAGGCGTCGCGGCATCAGGAGCTGGTAATCGCGTTCCAATAAATAGGCCACGCCACCTTTGCCCGACTGGCTGTTGACGCGAATGATGGAGTCGTAGGAGCGGCCCAGATCCGACGGATCGATGGGTAAATAAGGCACATCCCACATGTCAGTCTCGGTACGGGCCGCAAGCCCTTTCTTGATCGCGTCCTGGTGAGAGCCGGAAAACGCGGTGAACACCAGATCCCCCACATAGGGGTGCCGCGGGTGAATGGGCAATTGATTGCAGCCCTCGGCGCAGCGTGCAACCTCGTTAATATTCGAAAAATCCAATTGAGGATCAACGCCTTGCGAATAAAGGTTCAGAGCTAACGTGACCATATCCACATTGCCGGTGCGTTCGCCGTTGCCGAACAGAGTGCCCTCCACCCGCTGCGCGCCGGCCATGACCGCCAATTCCGCCGCCGCCACCGCCGTTCCGCGATCATTGTGCGGGTGCACGCTCAAGATCAGCGAATCGCGCTTGCCGATATGGCGCAAAAACCACTCGATCTGATCGGCATACACATTCGGCGTGGCCATTTCGACCGTGGCCGGCAAATTGAGGATGGACTTGGCTTGCGGCGTGGGTTCCCACACTGCGTTGACGGCATCGCAAATCTCGACCGCAAAATCGAGTTCAGTTCCCGTAAAACTCTCGGGACTGTATTGAAATATCCATTCCGTTCCGCGGTCACGCATCGCATGCTCGCGCACCGCTTCCGCGCCGCGCACGGCGATGTCGATGATGCCGGCGCGGTCCAGCCGAAAGACCACCAGGCGCTGCGCGACGGACGTCGAGTTGTACACGTGCACGATGGCGCGGCGCGCGCCCTTCAACGACTCATACGTACGCGCGATGAGTTCGGGGCGAGCCTGGGTGAGCACCTGAATGGTGACGTCGTCCGGAACCAGACCTTGTTCGATAATCTCTCTGACGAAATCGAAGTCGGTTTGCGAGGCGGCGGGAAATCCCACTTCGATTTCTTTGAAGCCTATTTTGACCAGCATGTCGAACATGCGGCGCTTGCGGGCCGCGTCCATGGGTTCGATCAATGCTTGATTGCCATCCCGCAGATCGACGCTGCACCACGCCGGCGGCGCCTCGATGACGCGGCTTGGCCACGTTCGATTGCTGAGATTGACGGGGGCGAAGGGACGATATTTGATCGACGGATTGCTCAACATGCTGTTTTCTCACTCACGCTCGAGGGCGGTCAATGGTCGGCGTCGCTTGCCGGGTGGCGACGTAGGGCTATTCCGGTCTTGTAAGCGCCGACCGATAGCGCGGTGAATTGGCGCCTAGCGGCGCAGCGGCAGCGCAAGCGCACCCAAGTGCTGGGCGCGGCGATACAAGCTGAAAGACTTGCGGGCAATAGCACACATAGCGGGGAATCTAGCATTGCTGCCGTACCGGACGCAACAATGGGGGTGCGGGTTGCGACGTGCGAGTGCTATGATTCTTTACCCGCAGTAAAGAATCACGGGTATGGTAAGAACCGCATGAGCGAATCGACCATTTCCAGTAAGGGTCAGGTAACCATCCCCAAGGCCATTCGAACTCGCATGCGGCTGAAAGTCGGTGATCGCCTGCGCTTCGTCGTGGAGGCGGACGGATCGGTACGGCTGGCGGCAGCTACCCGCGATATCTCCACGCTAAGAGACATATTGCCGAGTCCCAATCGGCGGGCAAATGTGAATGAGATGCAGGCTGCCATCCGCAAGCGCGCGGCAAAGCGGGCCCGTCCATGATCGGCCTGCATACCAATGTGATCGTGCGCTTGCTCGTCGCCGACGACGAAAAGCAGGTGGACGCCGCTACACGCTACGTGAAAACCCACTGCTCCAACGACGACCCGGCGTTGCTATCCGACATCGTGCTGGTCGAGTGTGCCTGGGTGTTGGAGGACGTTTACGCATATTCGCGGGTTCAGATTGCAGAAGCGCTGGAGGGCCTGCTCGCAACAGCGCAACTTCGAGCGGTCAACGCTGCCGGCATCAGCGCCGCTTTGCTGCGATTCAACACCAGCACTGCGGACTTTGCCGATTGCTTGCTTGGAGTGAACAACGTGGGTGCGGGATGCGAATACACCGCCACATTCGACCGCAAAGCAGCGAAGCTGCACGAATTTCGGCTACTGTCCTAAATCCAGCCCTGTAGATGCTGCGTTGCGAGGGATGCGAGTACGTCTGCATGCCGATCGTCATCGTTCAGTGCGGGAACCAGCGTCAATCGCTCACCCCCCATCGCCAAAAACTTATCCCGATATTCGATTGCGACCTCCTGCAGAGTCTCCAGGCAATCCACGGCGAAGGACGGCGAGGCCACCGTCACCTTGCGCACACCGCGCGCCAGCAGTTCTTCGAGCGTGGCTTCGGTGTAAGGCTGCAGCCAAACCACTGATCCGAAGCGCGACTGATAGCAATGTGAATACTCATCGGGTTTGAGTCCGAGGCGCGACACGACTTGCCGAGTGGTCGCTTCGGCTTGCGCTTGGTAGGGATCTCCCTGCGCCACATAGTCGGCGGGAATGCCGTGGTAAGAGAGCAGCAGGTGCGAGCGTTCCCCGAGCTGCGCCCAGTGATCGCGGATTCGCGCCGTCAAGGCATCGAGATATCCCGGATCGTTGTAGTAGCCGTTGATTAAACGCGTTTCCGGCAGCCACCGCCACCGCTGCAATTCGCGGCTCACCCGATCGAACACCGAGCCCGTCGTCGATGCACAATACTGCGGGTACAGGGGAAGTACCAGGAGCCTTTTGACATTATTCTCCGCCAAGGCGCCGATGGCCCGCGCAATGCTCGGATTTCCGTAGGTCATAGCCAGGTCGACACGCAACCGATCGCCATAGGCCGTCTGCAATTTCGCATCTATTTTCAGCGCCAGCCGCTGCGAATACACGGCCAGCGGCGAACCTGCCTGCAGCCATACTTTGCGGTAATTTCGCAGGGTTCTGACGGGGCGAAACGGCAGGATGATGCCGTAGAGCAACGGTAGCCAGATCAAACGCGCGGTGTCGATGACTCGCCGGTCGGCGAGGAATTCCCGCAAATAGCGTTGCACGGCAAAATAGGACGGAGCATCCGGTGTGCCAAGGTTGACCAGCAGCACCCCGATTCGCTCCGGCGTGGAGGCAGCCGCCGACGCCACGGCGCGGTAATAGGCCATTGATGAGATCCCTGAAGATGGGCGGCATGCACAGTATACTGCCTGCCGCATGAAGCCCCGCATTGCCCTCCGCCAGTCACAATGTGGCTGAGCCCCGCTGAAACCGAGGCGCTGCGACTCAGCCTGAGCGTGGCTTCGCGCAGCGTGATACTGAGCCTGCCGCTGGCTTTGTTGCTCGCCTGGGTGCTGACCCGCCGCCGGTTCCTGGGTCATACCCTACTCGACGCCTT
>JALYIW010000106.1 GCA_030775625.1 Pseudomonadota bacterium
CGGCGCGCCCTTGATGCGCCGAGAGAAAAATTGACAACCCCGCAGCCAGTGCGTACATTTCTGCGCCTCGCGATGGCACCCATCTTGCCCAGGTGGCGGAACTGGTAGACGCGCTGGTTTCAGGTACCAGTGGAGTAATTCGTGGAGGTTCGAGTCCTCTCCTGGGCACCAATTAAATCAACGTTATACGCTGCACTGGCGCTCGCTCGGGGCAGCGGATGCAACCGGGGGCGCCGGCCAGCTTGGCATCGCCATTGTAGTGACAACTTCACCCAGAGGGGTCATATTGAAGCCTGTTGCCCCAACAGCGAACAACCCACAGGGCCACTTATGGCATCCTCATTTTTGGACCGCCAAGGCACCGTCGCGCCGCCGGGCTACAACCGCTTCTTGGTGCCTCCTGCCGCCCTGGCGGTGCATCTTTCCATCGGTCAGGCCTACGCCTTTTCCACCTTCAATCTGCCGCTGACCAGACTCATCGGACTCAGGGCATCCGCGCCCGGCGATTGGGATCTGAAAGAAGTCGGTTGGATATTCTCCATCGCCATCGCGGTTTTGGGTTCGTCGGCTGCCGTGTTCGGCCGCTGGGTGGAGCGTGTCGGTCCACGCAAGTCCATGTTCACGGCGGCGCTGTCTTTCGCTGGCGGTTTCATGGTGTCGGCCTACGGAATACACGTCCACCAGTTGTGGCTGCTTTATCTGGGATACGGCGTACTGGGAGGCTGCGGACTCGGCATCGGCTATATCTCGCCCGTCTCGACGTTGATCAAATGGTTCCCGGATCGTCCGGGCATGGCCACGGGGCTGGCCATCATGGGATTCGGTGGCGGCGCTTTGGTCGCCGCGCCTTTGTCGCTGCTGCTGATGGAACATTTCAAGTCGGCTAACTCCAATGGCGTGCTCGAAACCTTCGTCACCATGGGCGTGATTTATTTCATGTTCATGATGATCGGCGTCTATGCGGTGCGGGTGCCGGCCCCCGATTGGAAGCCCGACGGCTGGACCAGCCCTGTACAGCCCAAGCAGTTGGTAACGCAGGCAAATGTTGCGGTGGACCTGGCGTGGCGCACGCCGCAATTCTGGCTGCTCTGGGGCGTGTTGTGCATGAATGTGACCGCCGGCATCGGCGTTCTCGGTCAGGCCTCACCCATGATCCAGGAAATCTTCAGCGGCCGTGTGTCGCCCGCGGCCGCGGCAGGCTTCGTCGGACTCCTGAGTTTATTCAACATGGGGGGGCGATTTTTCTGGGCGACGACGTCCGACTACATCGGCCGCCGCAATACCTACCTGCTGTTCTTTGTGTTGGGCATGCTTCTCTACGCGGCGGTGCCGACCCTGGGCCATCTCGGCTCCAGACCGCTTTTTGTCGCCGCGTTCTGTATCATTCTCTCCATGTACGGCGGCGGCTTCGCCACCATCCCCGCTTACCTGAGAGACATGTTCGGCACCTTGCATATCGGCGCCATCCACGGCCGGCTGCTGACCGCTTGGTCGGTGGCCGGGGTCCTGGGTCCGGTGCTGGTAAATTATATAAGGCAGTTCCAAATCGACAGCGGCGTACCCAAGGCTCAAGCCTACTCCGTCACCATGTACATCATGTGTGGCCTGCTGCTGATCGGATTCTTGTGCAATTTGGCGATGCGCCCGGTCAACGAGAAACACTTCTTTCGGGGTACCCCCTCATGAAAGGACGACTCATATTTTTATGGTTGCTGGTCGGACTTCCGTTGGTGTGGGGCGTTGCGAAAACGCTCGAGAACGCGTTGCACTTGTTCAAATAGCCGAGACTACAAACCGAAACATCACATGAACATGCACTTGAATCTGAGCCTTGCTCCCTTGGTCGCCCTGCTTGCCGGCGTCTTCATCCTCGTGATGCCGCGCTTGCTCAACTACATCGTCGCCATTTATTTGATCGTCACCGGGCTTCTCGGTTTATTCGGCGGCGGCGCAACGATGCACCTCCACTGACGTTGCGAAGGCTTCCTCACGGCTCCAGCTGCGGCCCGGATCCGCTGCGCGGCGCCGCTGCGCGACTCTCACGGTGCGCAAACCAACCGTAGGCCAGAATACCGACATAGCATATGGCCGGCACGATCAGCGCCTGCTTTAGGCTCCACAAATCCGCGGCATCCCCCGTCAACCGCGGCACGATGGCGCCGCCGACGATCGCCATGCATATGACGCCGGATCCTTCGGCGGCACGCTTGCCCAAACCTTCACTGGCCAGAGTGAAGATCGTGGGGAACATGATGGAATTGAACAGGCCGATGGCGAGCAGCGAGCAGCCGGAGAGGATTCCCACCGTATTCGCCGACACCGCCAACAGAAGGGTGACGGTCCCGGCTGCGAAGGCCAGCACCTTCCCCGGTGCGAAAATCCGCAGCAGATACGCGCCGATGAATCGTCCCAGCATCGCCCCGCCCCAATAATACGGCACGTGCTTTCCGGCTGCTTCGGCCGTCATCCCCAGCACGTTCCCTTGCATCAAATAGTTGACGATGACGGAGCCGATCGCCACTTCACCGCCCACGTAAAGAAAAATGCACAGCGTGCCGAAGGAAAAACGCGGCCGCGCCAACAGATTGAAGGCGCGCAAGATCGGCGTGGCGGGTACCGGCGTCTCGACCAGGCCCTTGCGCCGCCACCAAACCGCGGCGGCCAGCAACACCAGAGCGACGGCGAGTCCCAAATACGTGTGCGCGATCACGCGAGTCTCCACGGCGCGAAAAGTATCGAGAGCCGTTCCCGATAGTGCGGCCGGATCGATGCTCGCCAGCGTACCCAGAATCAGAATGGATCCTACATACGGGAAAATCGTCGTGCCCAGCGAGTTGAAGGCCTGCGCGAAGGTAAGTCTGCTGCTTGCGGTGCGCGAAGGCCCCAACATCGAAATCAGCGGATTTGCCACCACTTGCACGGTGGTGATTCCGGAGGCGAGCACGAACAGCGCCAGCAGAAATAGCCCGAATATTCCAAACGATGATGCTGGGATGAACATCAGGCAGCCGGCAGTCATGGTCAAAAGCCCGACCACCGCGGAGCGCATGTAGCCAATTCGCCGCACCAGCGCCGCCGCCGGAATGGAAACGATGAAGTAAGCTGCAAAGAAGGCCGACTGAACCAACATTGCCTGTCCATAAGACAGCGTGAACAACGCCTTCAGCTTCGGAATGACCACATCATTGAGGCTGGTGATTCCGCCGAAGGCAAAGAACAGCACGAACATAAACGCCTGCAAATCGGTGGAGTAAGTGGCGCCGATATCCGTGCCCTCCGGGTTGCGGTCAGCGGGCGTCGAGGCAGCGGATTCGAATGTCATGGTTTTTTGACTGCATCAGCCGAAAGGATTTTCGCGAATGATGGTCTGCTTTCTATCGGGACCCGTAGAAATGATGGTGATCGGCACTCCCACCTCGGATTGCAGGCGCTCGAGGTAATTGCGCGCATTGACCGGCAACTCCTCGTAACGGGTGATGCCGACCGTGCTGTCCTGCCAGCCCGGCATGTCCTCGTAAACGGCTTCGCATTCGCCGAAATGGCCGGACAGTAAAGGCGGGGTCGACATGACCTCGCCGCCCACTCTGTAGCCGACGCAAATGCGAATGGTATCCAGCCCATCGAGCACATCGAGTTTGGTGACGCACAATAGAGAACAGCTGCTGTGAACCACGGAACGCCGCAATGCGACCGCATCGAACCAACCGCAGCGCCGACGCCGGCCGGTAACGGACCCGAATTCGTGCCCCACCCTCGACAAATGCTCGCCGAACTCGTCGAATAACTCCGTCGGGAAAGGACCCGCTCCCACGCGAGTGGCATAGGCTTTGACGATGCCGAGTACCTCGTGCAATCGCCGAGGCCCGACCCCCGTGCCGGCGGCAGCGCCCCCCGCGGTCGTCGTTGACGATGTCACGTAGGGGTAGGTGCCGAGATCGACATCCAACATGGCGCCCTGTGCGCCTTCGAACAGGACATTGTGCCCATCGACGCTCAATTGTTCGAGAATGCCGGTCACGTCGGCCACCAGCGGTTTGAGGCGTTCCCCGAATTCCAAATTCGATTCCAACATCTGTTGAAAATCGATGGCGGGAACTTCGAAATAGCGTTGCAAAATGAAGTTGTGATAGTCGAGGAGTTCGGCCAGTTTCGCGGCGAAGCGCTTGCCGTGAAACAGGTCCGACACGCGAAGCGCCCGTCGCGCAACCTTGTCCTCATACGCCGGGCCGATGCCGCGGCCGGTCGTGCCGATGGCATTCGCGCCTTGTGCTTTTTCACGCGCTCGATCGAGTGCGACGTGCGAGGCCAGAATCAGGGGACATGCCGGGCTCACGCGTAGGCGCTCGAACACCGGGACACCCTGAGCCATGAGCATCTCAGCCTCTTTGAACAACGCTTCGAGCGACAGCACCACGCCGTTGCCGATCAAACACTGCGCCTGGGCATGCAAAATTCCCGACGGTATCAGCGACAGAATGGTTTTCTTGCCGCCGATGACCAGCGTATGGCCGGCGTTGTGGCCGCCCTGAAAGCGCACCACCGCCTTGACCTGATCGGTCAACAGGTCGACGACTTTGCCCTTGCCCTCGTCGCCCCATTGCAAGCCGATTACGACGAGGTTTTTACCCATTGCGCACCATCCACAGAAGTGCCAACCCCGCCACCATGCTGATCAACCCGCCCCAGCGCAATTGCGTGGGTTCGGTATTCGCAAGCTTTGCCATCAGCCGCCGGGCCGCGCTTGGATTGACGAAGGGCAGAATGCCTTCCAGCACGAGGTATAACGCAAACGCGCCGCCCAGATAACGCGCAAGCTCTGCCCATCCGATATCCATCATCATCGGCGGGCTAACGCCGCGGCGGCTGCGGCTGCGGCTGCGGCAGCGATTTGTTGAAGTATTTGAAGTAGGCATTGTCCGGAGCGATGACCAGCACATCGCCCTGGGTCCCCACGGCCTCTCGATACGACTGCATACTGCGGTAAAAGCTGTAGAACTCCGAATTCTTCGAATACGAACGGGCGTATACCTCGCTGGCGGAAGCATCGCCCTGCCCGCGGATCTGACCGGCTTGGCGCGCCGCGTCGGCAAGTATCTCGGTCTGCTGTTTGTTGGCATCGGCGCGTATGCGCTCCGCGGACTCCACGCCCTCGGCGCGCAGCTTCGCGGCTTGCGTCTGGAAGCTCGCGCGCATGCGATCGAAAACCGAATCCTGAACCTGTTGCGGCAAGTCGATCTTGGTGATGCGCACGTCGACCAGATCCACGCCCAATTGCTCGGCGGCAGGCCGGGCATTTTTCATCATAGCCTCGGTGAATTCGCCGCGATCGGCGGTCACCACCTGCTGCAAGGTGCGCTGGGTCACCACAGACTTGATGCTGTCCTTGATGGTTTCACCGAGCCGATCGTTCGCGGCCTCTTCGGCGCCGCCCGTCGACTCATAAAAACGTCGCAAATTGTTGATGCGCCATTTCACGTAGAAATCGACCTTGAGTTGTTCCTGCTCGCGCGTCAGAAACGGCTCCTGCCTGTAGAGCTGCGTCATGATGCGTTTGTCGAAACGCGCAACCTCTTGAACCAGGGGAACGCGAAAATACAGGCCGGGTTGATAATCCGAGTCGATGATTTCTCCGCCGACCGACTTGATGGCGAGCTGACCTTCGCCCACGGTGAACACGCTGGCTCGCACGATGAGAATGGCCGCAACCAACGCCAAGAGCGCATACAGAATCTTGTTTTGCATCAACGTACCCCGCGCGCGCGCGCCGGATCCTCGATCGGCGTGACTTGAATTTCGGGTATGCGAGCCGCAGGCACCGTCATCGTGTCATTCGGCATGGCGATCGACTGCGGGCTCGGCGAAATCAGCTTATCCAGCGGCAAATACATCATGCTGTTGCCGTTTTTGGTGTCGACGACGACCTTGCGCGAATTCTTATAGACGTTCTCCATCGCCTCGAGGTACATGCGCTCGCGCGTCACCGCGGGCGCGCGTTCATACTGGCTGAGCACTTGATCGAAGCGCGCCGTGTCCCCTTGCGCCAACGCCAGAACCTGCAAGCGATATGCCTGCGCGTCCAGCACTTCTTTGGCGGCCGCACCGCGCGCCCGCGGCAGCACGTCGCTGCGATACCGCTCTGCGTCCTGCTGATAGCGTTGCCGGTCCTTGTCGGCTTTGATCGCGTCGCGCTGCGCATCCTGAACCGCGTCCGGCACGTTCACTCCCGTCAGATTCACGCTCAAAATGTGAATGCCCATGTCGTAGCTATCGAGCGTGCGCTGCAATAGAAATTTCGCGCGCTCCGTGATCGAAGGATCGAAGGCCAATGCCTTGTCGAGGGATGCCTGACCGACAGCTTCGCGCATCGCACTTTCGCTCACCTGCGTCAACGTTTCCTCCACGTCACGCACTTTGAACAGCAGCTTGAGCGCATCGGGTTGGATGTACTGGACAGCGGATTTGACCTCCACCAGATTGGTATCCGCGGTCAGCATGCTGGCGTCGTCGACGACGCTGTACTGGTGCGAGACATTGACGATGATGCGGCGCTCGATCGGCCATGGCAGGTGCCAGTTGTAGCCTGGACCGGTGGTTTGCAAATACTTGCCGAATCGCAACACCACAGCGCGCTCCTGCGCGTCGACTCGATAGATGCCGCTGCCGACCCACACCGCGGCGATCAACACCAGGATGCTGCTCAAGCCCTTGCCGAAACCGGCGGAACCCGGTGTGCCACCGCCGCCTCCACCACGTCCGAACAAGGCCGACAGGCGGCGCTGAAAATTTCGCAGCACATCGTCCAAATCGTTCTGCGCTTGTTGCGGACGATTCCATGGATTGCGCTTCTCGCCGCCGGGTTCGTTCCAAGCCATCGTAATGCCTAATAGGGTGAGCGGAATGTGGGATTCATATTTGAACAGCCGCATATTCTAGCAGTCGGCCGGGTGCTCGCACGAGCGCTTAAGTCATGCGTCGCTCGACGCCCTTGCTGCCCAATAACTTGGCAACTTCGGCCGGATCGAGCTCAACGTCGATATCCCAGCTGCCGTCCTCGCATTGGCGCTCGGCACGCACGGCATTGCGACGATATAAATCGGAGCGGACCGCCGCCGCAAGCAATTCCACGTGCAGGGTGCGCTTGACCTGATGGGCGCGAACGGCGTGCGCCAAGGCGTCCCGCAAGGCCGCGAGCCCCTCTCCGGTGACCGCCGAGGCCCAGACTTGACTCGCCACACCATCGGCGCCGAGCAACGTTCGGGGTTTTTCGCCCGCCAAATCGATCTTGTTGAATACCACCAACTCGCGGATGCCACCGGTGCCAATGCCGCGCAAGACATCGCGCACCTGTTCCATTCGTTCATCGCGCAGCGGGTCGCTGGCATCGACGACGTGCAGCAACAAGTCGGCGTCGCGAGCTTCCTGAAGCGTGGAACGAAATGCCGCCACCAGTTCATGCGGTAAGGCGCGCACGAATCCCACGGTGTCGGCCAGTACGACTTCGCCAATGCCGTCCAATTCGACTTTGCGAACGGTCGGATCGAGCGTCGCAAACAGCTGATTCGCCACCAGGGTAGTCGAACCCGTTAGTGAGTTGAACAGCGTCGACTTGCCCGCGTTCGTGTACCCCACCAGCGCCACGGTGGGAACCGGAACCTCGCGCCTGACGTGCCGGCTGGTGTCGCGTTGGCGGGCCAGCTTCTCCAAGCGGGTGCGCAAGGTTTTGATGCGCTTGGCGATCAAGCGGCGATCGGTTTCCAATTGAGTCTCACCGGGTCCGCGCAGTCCGATGCCGCCCTTCTGCCGCTCGAGATGGGTCCAGCCGCGAACCAGTCGCGTTGCGAGATGCGACAGCTGCGCAAGCTCTACTTGAAGCTTGCCTTCAAAGCTGCGTGCTCGCTGGGCAAAAATATCTAAAATCAATCCGTTACGATCTAATACTCGACGTCCAGTGAGCTTCTCCAAATTACGTTCCTGGCTTGGACTCAAGGTTTGATCGACCAAAATCAGATCCGCTCCATTCTCCTCGGCGCAGGCGCGGATTGCCTCAGCCTTGCCGGAGCCGACGAAATATTTAGGATCGGGACGGGGGCGCGAAGCGAGCACGACGCCGACGCGAATAGTCCCAGCCGAGGCGGCGAGCGCAGCGAATTCCGCCGAATCGTTCGGATCTACGGGATGCCCAATACCCACGCCCACGAGTATGGCGCGCTCACCGCCGCCGGGGCGCTCAAATAGCTGCAGAGGGCCACCTTGTCACGTCAATGGGCAACCCAGTCGCAAGCCGCATGCGCACATCGATGGCGTCACTCGACGATCGCAGGTTCCGTCACTTCCCCATCCTCGCCGGTCGGCAACCGCACATTGCGCGCAGGCACGACGGTTGAAATGGCATGTTTGTAGACCATCTGACTCACGCTATTGCGGAGCAAGACCACGAACTGGTCGAATGAATCAATCTGTCCCTGTAACTTGATGCCGTTCACAAGATAAATTGAGACGGGCACTCTTTCTTTGCGCAGGGCATTTAAGAATGGGTCCTGCAGTGACTGGCCACGGGCCATGGGTGAAGCTCCTTGTTTAT
>JALYIW010000107.1 GCA_030775625.1 Pseudomonadota bacterium
CATTCCGGGCAGAAGCGGCGATGAATCGACTTACCGGTGTCTCCCGATTTCGTGAATGTCTTAAGCATTCCGGTTACCGTCAACGCCGGCGCGGGCAGTGCAACCACTGTCGCGAAGGCGGAACCGGTGAAGTGAAAATGGGGGATGGGAATGAGCGAACATCATCTGGAACGCAGCTTTGGTGCCGGCACGCTGACACTAACCGGTGTTGGGATGGTGGTAGGCGCGGGCATTTTCGTGATTACCGGACAGGCCGCCGCGGCCTACGCGGGACCGGCCATCGTCTTCAGCTTTGTGCTCGCCGGGCTGGTATGTGTCTTCAGTGCATTGTGTTATGCGGAAATGGCCGCCATGGTGCCGTTGGCAGGATCCGCCTACAGCTATACCAGCGAAGCGTTCGGACCTAAAGCCGGGTGGGTAGTCGGTTGGGCACTCCTCGCGGAGTACCTCTTCGCGATGGCGGCTATCGCGATCGGCTGGTCGGCCTACATGCAGGGGGTGATAGCCGAATTTGGACTACACCTACCGGTTCGCTGGGCCAGCTCGCCGTTGACCTTGCAGGGACAAAGGCTCGTAGCCACCGGGTCGGTGATCAACCTTCCGGCCGTTTTGATCCTATTTTGCGTCATGCTTTCGCATTTGGCGGGACTGCGCGAGTCCGGCCGTTTCAATGCATTGACGGTGGTGCTCAAGCTATCTGCGGTGATGTTGTTCATCATTTTTGGATTCGCGCATGTGCAACTCGCCCACTGGACACCGTTTTTGCCGCCGACGGAAATCCATCCCGACGGCAGTACCGCATTTGGCGTCGCAGGCGTATTGCAGGCGGCCGGCATCGTTTTTTTCGCCTACTTAGGATTCGATGCGCTCGGTACGGCAGCCCAGGAAACGCGTCAACCGCAGCGCAACGTGCCCATCGCCATTCTTGCAACACTCGCCGTCTCGACGCTCTTGTATATTTTGGTTTCCTTGGTCATGACAGGCCTCGTCGGTTTTCGCGAGCTCAGCGGCGATGCGCCGATCACGACTGCGATCGGCGCAGCGGGCCCAAGCCTTGGCTGGCTCAAGATGTACGTTGGAGTGGCAGTGACGATCGGCTTGTGGGCAGGGCTGTGGCCGGCAGTATTTGCTGCGTCTCGGTTGTTCTACAGTCTTAGCCGTGATGGATTTCTACCGCGAAACTTGAGTGCCGTATCCACCGATCGCCATGTTCCTCAGAATGCGGTGATTTTGAGCGGAGTTCTCGGAATGACGGTTGCAGGAGTGCTGCCGATCAAACTTCTTGGGGAACTGATCTCGACGGGCACCTTGCTGGCCTTCGGCGCCGTTTGTGCGGCAGTCATTCGGGTGCGGCTCACTCAGCCGCAGCGCCACCGGCCATTTCGTGTGCCTCATTGGCGGCTCACCGCCTCGCTTGGCATCGCCTCCTGCCTCTTCCTGCTCGTGAGCATGGGCACATTCGCGATCGCGCGCATTGCGGCGTGGCAAATGCTTGGCCTGATGATCCTGGCCGGTTCGGCGATATTCCGCCGCCGGGGAATAAATTCACGCTGAAGTTCGCAGAGCACCCCGCGTTACAAATATACTAGGGCGTCTTTACACCAACCTCGGATCCGGAATGCAAGCAATCGTCGGTGCGGAGAATGTTTTGGTGCACGAGGCTCTGTACGAGTTCGTGAATCGCGAGGCGCTGCCCGGCACCGGCATCGACGAGAAGAGATTCTGGAGTGGTTTTGCCCTCCTGCTGCGCACTCTGACCCCGCGCAACTCCGCGCTGCTGCGCCGTCGTGACGAACTGCAGTCGAAAATAGATGCCTGGCACCGCCAACATCCGGGGCCGGCCTTCGATCGCGCTAGCTATCAGGCGTACCTGCGCGAAATCGGCTACTGGGTGCCTGAACAGGCGGCATTTTCGATCGAGACCGTCAATGTCGATGCGGAGATCGCCGCGGTCGCCGGACCCCAATTGGTGGTTCCAGTCAACAATGCGCGATACGCCTTGAACGCCGCCAACGCTCGCTGGGGCAGCCTGTATGACGCGCTGTACGGCACAGACGCCATCCCTGAAGGCGGCACGCCGCGCGCCGCGGGCTACGATACGTTGCGTGGCGCCAAGGTAATTGCGTTCGCCCGCGATTTTCTCGACCATCACTTTGCTCTGAATGCGGGCTCGCATCATGACGCGGTGGGCTACCGCCTCACTGCGCAGGGACTCGACGTTACTTTGAAGAACGGCAGCGTCACACGGTTGCAGGAGCCTGCCGCTGTGCGCGGCTATCAGGGGCAAAGCGCCTCTCCCTCCCTGCTATTGCTGGTCCACCATGGCTTGCATGTCGAGTTGCACTTCGACCGCGGGCATGTGATCGGCCGTGACGATGCCGCCGGCATCAGCGATGTGGTGCTGGAGTCCGCCATCACCACGATTCAAGACTGCGAAGACTCCGTCGCCGCGGTTGACGCCGCAGACAAAGTACAGGTCTATGGAAACTGGCTCGGTCTGATGAAGGGCAGCTTGGAAGCACAGGTAGCCAAAGGCGGCAAGACGCTGATGCGCCGCCTGAACCCGGACCGCCAATACAAGACCTTGACGGGCAAGGATCTAGTGTTGCCGGGGCGCAGTCTCATGTTGGTGCGCAATGTCGGCAGCCATCTGCTTTCTGACATGGTCACCTTGGACGGCAAGCCGACCCCAGAG
>JALYIW010000108.1 GCA_030775625.1 Pseudomonadota bacterium
GTACGGGATGCACGTTCGGAGCGAAGTCGCGGTCGGGAGCGGCTGCGCGGCGGCGTATCTGCGTCGTCCTCATGCGAAGTATTCCCACCAAGGCCGAGGACGGCGCCAAATCCGCCAGCTGCGCCGCGCCGTCACTGCGAAGCTGCGTTCACCCGCGGACAGAATGATGCGTGACAGTCGACCCGATCGCAATTGTTCGACGGCCGGAGGCAACCAGCGCCCCCCTATTTCCTGCCAGGCATGGGTTCCCGGTGCATCCGCAGTCACTATCACGCCCGAGCTCGTCCCGCTCAACTCGGAACTCGCCCCGCAGAGCGCCGCGAAGAACGGATCATTTCCCACTGACCAACCCCGCACGGCGGGCAGCGCCGCCGGCATCGGGCCGCCGCCCCACAGCCAAAGACCGGACACCGGGGCCACACCGGCGGCGATGCGTCTTCGATTCACCTCATGATCAAACAGCCACATCTCGATCTCGCTCATGAGCCGGCGCAACCCGGCCGCGCCGGTGCCTGTCGGCAAATAGTCGCCGATAGGACGATCGAGCACCTCCTCGGGATCTTTGCTCGTCCCCGGCAGGGATTCGTCGAGAACGACAAACAATCGGCCCGAATCTATCGCCCGCAAACGTATGCCGGCACCGCGCCATACTCGGTTGAAGTCGCTCGCGAGAGTCTTCGCTTCATCCGCGGTCAGCGAAAGTATACCGTCGGCAGCCATGCGCACATTGTTGGTTTCAGCCACATAGTGCACCGGCGTCGCGAACCATACCCACGCTCCGGGCAAGACGCCGCCGGCGGCATGTAGGGCCACGGCACCTAAGCCCGGCATGACTTGCGCCTGTGGCGCAATCACGCGAAAGGCATCGGTTCGCCAATCAAGCACCGCGGTAGACCCCGCGGAACGCGCCAGCAATCGCTCCAGGGGAGCACAACGCGGCGAATCCTCCAAGCGGCGGGCCGCAAATCGGAAATAATGCGTAGACACGAACGTTCCGGACACGCTTTTAGTATCTTAAAGACATGCGCTTCAGCCAGGACTCCATCTCAGGGACCAATCTCATCCGCGCCTACGGGGATGGACAGCTGCGCATCAACGACACCCTCTACAGGGGCGCCGTCATCGTCAGCGTATCCAGCGTGGTGCATGAGCCCGAGACTCATCAGCTGGCGCAACTCCTGGCCATCGACCGGATGCGCATCATGGCACTTAATCCCGAACTCATTTTGCTGGGGACGGGGTCGCGGCAAATATTTCCCGCAGTCTCTTTTGGCGCCCAGTTCTTGCGAGACGGAATAGGATTCGAGGTCATGGACACTGGCGCCGCGTGCCGCACTTTCAACGTACTCGCAGCAGAGCAGCGGCGAGTCGTGGCGATGTTGCTGGTGTGAAATCCAGAATTAAAATGGCAGGGCGCTGACGAACTACGTTACCAAGATGGTGTCGAGATGTATTGCTCTTCTTCTTGATCTTATTACTGTTTTATTGTTCGATACCACTTAAACCCCAGCGCCCCGCAAATAGACTTTTCGGGCGGCGCTAGTTAAGCACACTTAATTCCAGCCTCGCAAGCGCGCAGGCATTTTGAAAGAAATAACATTGTTTTCATACGATTAAAAGTATTTACTCGAAATTACTTTGGGCCAGAAATGAGGGGTAACGGGTTGATAGGTCGGCCGTTCTGGCGGATTTCAAAATAAAGCGACGGCGTCTGATGAGGGCCCTCGCCCATGTGGGCGATGATCTGCGACACCGCAACGTCTTGTCCTTCCCGCACCAGCACTTCGCGATTGTGTGCGTAAGCGGACAGCAAACTATTGTCGTGCTTGATGATGATCAGATTGCCGTAGCCGCGAATTCCGTTGCCGGTGTAGACCACGCGCCCCCCGCTCGCGGCGCGCACGTCCTCACCCAACACTCCGGACAGCAGAATCCCGCCGCCCGAGACGATGGGTTGTGCACCGCGGGCAGTAGGCCAAACCCATTTTTGGGCGCCGCTGAATTGCGCAGGCGGCCGCACTGCTCCAAGTACCGGCGCCGGCGACCCTGATCGCGGCGGCAGCGCGCGCGGCGCCGCATGCGCTGGGAGTCTCGCTCCCGCTGAACTCGCAGCCGGCCGCAAATTCAGCACCTGTCCAATGGAAATCCGAAAGTCCGCACCGAGGTTATTCCAGCGAGCCAGGTCGCGGAAATCCAGGTTGTGGCGCCAGGCGATGCTGTAGAGCGTGTCCTGGGACCGCACCACATATCCCTCGACATCTTCCCCCGCCGACTCGGCGCAGCCCCCCAGCAACAGGCTGCACAGCACAGCGGTGGAAATCGAGCGCGGAAAGCGCAACGCTAGCGCTGCAATCCTGACAACAGCGGCACGAAGCTCACTGCTCCGAGAGACTCGCGTTCGATTCGCGTCTCGTGCTTCGTATATCGGAATAATTCTTGCCGACCTTCCGGGCCTACCGGCGCGATCAGGCGGCCGCCGACGCGCAGTTGCTCAAACAGTACCGGCGGCACAGCGTGCGGGGCGGCCGTCAACAATATGCCGTCGAACGGCGCGCGCGCCGCCCAGCCCACGTTGCCGTCATCGTGGCGAAAATTGACGTTGCGGATTTTGAGTTCCCGAAGTGTGCGCCGCGCGCGTCCCGACAGGCTCTCGATCCTCTCGATGGTATAGATCTTTTCCACCAAGGGAGACAACACCGCCGACTGATAGCCGCAGCCGGTGCCGATTTCCAAGACTTTGGACGTTTCACCGGCCGCTAGCAGTGCCTCGGTCATTCGCGCCACCACGAAAGGCTGGGAGATGGTCTGCCCAAAGCCGATGGGTAGGGCATTGTCTTCATAGGCACGGCTCGCCAATGCTTCGTCCATGAACAAATGCCGGGGCACATTGCGAATGCGGTCGAGTACGCGCCGGTCGGTAATGCCCTGTTCCTCGAGACGCTGCACGAGACGCTCTCGGGTCCGCGCCGAGGTCATGCCGATTCCGCTGAGCCGCGGGCCCTCCATGAAACTACTCAAGCTTCAGCCATCGCTGTAACTCAGGCAGCGCCATATGGCGCGTCAAATCGACCTGCAAGGGCGTAATGGAAGCATAGCCTTCGGCAATGGCATGAAAATCAGTGCCGGGTCCCGCGTCCTGACCGGCCCCCGCATTTCCCACCCAATACACATTGCGGCCTCGAGGGTCCTTGGCGCGCACGATGGGTTTGCTGCGATGGCGGCTGCCGAGGCGGGTCACCTTGGTCCCGAGCAGCTTGCCGTCGGGCAGATCCGGCACGTTGACATTGAGGATGACGGGGCCGACCTCCGGTCCCAGCAGCGGGCTTTGGATCATGCGCCTGACCAGCTCTGCGGCTACTTGCGCAGCAGCGGTAAAATTGCGCGGACTGCCCGGTTCCACGCATAGTGAAACCGCGATCGCGGGCAGACCGAGGAATCGGCCTTCGACCGCGGCCGCAACGGTGCCTGAATACAAAGTGTCGTCGCCGAGGTTGGCACCGTCATTCACGCCCGATACGACGATGTCGTGCTCGAAGTCGAACAGGCCGGAAATCGCCAAATGCACGCAATCGGTGGGCGTCCCATTCACATAATAAGCATCGGTGTCATAGCGCGCCGCGCGCACCGGCACATCGAGGGTGAGGGAATTACTGGCGCCGCTGCGATTGCGGTCGGGCGCCACGACGGTCACATCACCCAAGGGCCTAATGGCCGCCCCGAGCGCAGTCAGACCCTCGGCGCGATAGCCGTCGTCATTCGAAAGAAGGATTTTCACAAGAATTAACAGCTTGCCCAACGCTGGCGGGTGTCGCCGTGCGGACTATACTGTAACGCTGGAAACCCGGATAGCGGATCAGACGTCAAGTCATGGCTAAACAACCTTCCCCCGATCGCGCCGACGAGCCAACCGCCCCCACCGATGCTCAGGCATTTCGCGCCGCCGTACGCGACGTCAAACCTTTGGTTCATGTGCCGTTGGCTGCCGGTCTGGCAAAGCCCAAAGCCCGATCCCGTCCACGGACACACGTCGGCTCGACAAGTGAACTTCTCGACGAGTCCATGCCCTTGCTGTCCTCGCTAGCCGCGGATGAGACGGGTTCGCTGTCCGATATGGTCACCGGCGAGGGCGCCTTGTCCTTTCAACGCGCCGGAGTTCGCACTCGAGAGCTCCGCCGTCTGCGCCGCGGCTTGTACCCCGTCGAAGCCGAATTGGATTTGCACGGGCTCAGCCAAACGGCCGCGCGCGACAGCCTCGCCGAATTCCTCCAGCTGAACCGCGGCGCCGGCACTCGCTGCGTGAGAATCATTCATGGCAAGGGCTACCGTTCAGGCGCGCGCGGCCCGGTGCTCAAGACCGCCGTGAACTTGTGGTTGCGGCGGCATATGGATGTCGCCGCCTTCGTCTCTGCCCGCCCCGTCGACGGCGGTACGGGCGCACTGTATGTTTTGCTACGAAGGTAGCGGTGAAACTCGGCCGAATTCCGTCTGCCGCGCCCTCGATACGCAGATTACGAGACTGCTTGGGTTCGGCCTTCCACTTGAGGTAGCATTTGGGTATACGCCAGTGCGGAGACTGAAATATGAGCGACGACGCAATTCGCCCAAACGATGTCACCAGCCGGGAAGCTGATGTCGAATTGCTGGCGCGTGAAACCGCCATGCCCATCGAAACAGTTAATGAAATATACGACATCGAACACGCCAAACTCGAGCAAACCGCTCGCATCAAAACCTATATACCCCTACTCACCCGCCGTCACGTGAAGGAAGTTTTGCAAACCTTGCGCGCCTCGGCGTAGTGGAATGAACGGTGTCCGATAAATCATAAGGCTCTTCACTCGCGGACCGGCAAGGGGGCTGCGTGGGACGAAGCAAGAGACACGCCGAGAAGTCCTGCCACGGTCGGGGCAATCTGCCGCATATCGATCTCGCCGAGATCACGATGTGCGGCAATGCCGCGGCCGGAAACAAAAAACGCGGCCCGCATGTCGGCATTGTCAGGAGAAAATCCGTGCCCGCCGCGACCGCTCATCGACGTGACGATGTCGCCCGTGAGGTTTCCCCCGGCGTAATATCCTGACTTCATGACGATAAGAAATGCAGCATCCGGAAATCCTCCAAGGCGCTCGATGTCTGCGTGGGGCACAATTTGCGCAATGCCGTTGTTCGCGTCTGCGGCGAGAGTCGACAAAAGTTTGCCGACGATCTTTTCGGTCTGGTGGTCGCCGGCATCACGCAGCATGACGGCGGCAACACCGCCGGCAAGCCAGGGTTGCGCTTTCCAAGAAATAATCTTCGCGCCTTTGTCATCCCCCTGTGCGGCGACCTGCATCAATCCAGCCTTCAGGAAGGGAATGTATAAGTTCGTTCTGTGCGTCAGGGAAGTAAACCCATGATCGGAGACAATGGCGACGATGGCCGCAGCGTTGGCTGAATGCGCGGCGGCCGCCAGCCTCGCGAGCATCGCGTCGATGGCTACCAAATCTCGGTTCGCTTGGTCACTGAAAGGTCCGTAAGAATGTTCGGCTTCATCCAGTGAACTCAGATGCAAAGTCATGAACCCGGGCTTGTGTCTCTTGAGTATTTCGATTGAAAAACGCGTCTTGATTTCGTCGCCCTCGAGACTGATGTCATTGCCCATCAGATACGCACCCACGGAATCCCGCATCCCCTCCAGTAAACCTGCGGGGCGAGACAGCGCGGCGACCATGAATCGATCCGAGGGATTCAGGCTGTTCGTCGGACCGGAAATTCGCCAATATTCCGGTATCAAATAGTCGACGCTGGCGGCGCCCACCGTAACCGGCCACCCGACACTTGCGGTTGTGATTCCGGCGGCGTGCGCCACTTGCCACAAGGTCGGGACGCGAACCTGGGAGGCATACCAAAACCAAGATTCCGCAAACTGATGTCCGGGATCGAACTCGATATTGGCAAAGATTCCATGCTCGGACGGCGATACGCCGGTGACCAGCGTGGTATGACTGGGGTAGGTGATGGTAGGCCAAACGCCGACCACGCCTTGGGCGTACGAGCCTTTGGCAATGAGGCCGCGAAGATACGGGATTTGCAGCCCTCTCGTCTCGGCTTCGAGGACATATTCCGGCTTGAGTCCATCCACCGAAATCATGAGCACCGGCGCGGCAAATGCCGACCCGACCGCAATAAAAAGCGGCAACAGCACCGCTGTGAGCATCGCGCAAAAGTCTGGTAACTTTTCCATCATTTTGAACTCCTCGCCGAGGGTCGCCCAATCAGACGCGAGGCGGTCAACTGCGGAGCAGCACACAGGCCATGGCGGCCAAACCCTCACCGCGTCCGATGAATCCCATGCGTTCGGTGGTCGTCGCCTTGATATTGATCAACTTAGCCGGCACACCCAGATCGGCGGCGAGGTTCGCCGCCATCGCGGCGCGATGTACGTTGATGCGCGGCGCCTCCGCAAGCACTGTGACATCGGCATTCACGAGATGATATCCCGCCGCTCGCATGCGCTCGGCCACAACCCGCAAAAATACCCGGCTATCCGCACCGCGATAGCGTGCGTCCGTGTCGGGAAAATGCTGCCCGATATCGCCGTCGCCCAGCGCACCCAATACCGCATCACAAAGCGCGTGAATGATCACGTCGCCGTCCGAATGCGCGACGATTCCTTTTGGATACGCAATGCTGACCCCGGCCAACACCACGTGATCGCCCGCGCCGAAAGCATGCGCGTCAAAACCCTGGCCTACCCTCATGGCACTATCCTGCGTCATTTTCAATATCCTTTCTGCGACGGCCAAATCTTCGGCCCCGGTAACCTTGACGTTGAAGGGCGAGCCCACAACCATAACCGGCCGCATACCCATGCGTTCCATGGCCTGCGACTCGTCGGTGACGGTGATGCCGGCCGATCTTGCCTCCCGCAGAGCATGACGCAATTGTTCAAAACCAAAAACCTGCGGCGTCAATGCACGCCACAGACCCTGTCTGTCCACGGTGGAAACATGACCGCCAAGTTCGCGTTTGACGGTGTCTACCACGGGCACGGCAAGCACGGCACCTGCGAGCACAACGTCGGCCGATGCGGCGTGGCCGGTTCCCGCCCGCGGTTCGAGCGCGTCGAGCAAGCTGCGCAAATCCGCCGCGTTAAAACACGGGCGCGCCGCATCATGCACCAATGCCCAGTCGGTAGGCGCCGCTTGCGCCGAGAGCGACTCCAGACCGTTCATCACCGACTCTTGGCGATTCGCGCCGCCGGTCGCGGTGCGAAGCTTCGGGTGATTCAGCTTGGCGGCAAGCGCCGGCCAATGGGCATCGCCATTGGCAAGCACCACCACGACGGCGTGAATTTTGGGCTCGTCGAGAAGCGCGCGCAGCGACCACTCGAGCACGGTGGCACCGGACAGCGCTGCGTATTGCTTGGGCTTGATTTCAGCAGCGGTGGAGTTGAATCGTCGGCCGCTGCCGGCGGCGGGCACGATGGCCCAGACGCGGCTCGCTGCCGGGGTGACGCTCATTCCGCGCGGGCGGTGATGGGGGTCGCTGGTGCGGCCGGAGCGGGAGTCGCCGCAGTGACTATTTGATAAAAGGTTTCGCTGTCGCCAACCATGCCAAGTTCGCTGCGCGCTCTTTCCTCCAGAGCGGTCAAGCCCACTTTTAGATCAGTGACTTCCGCCACCAATTGACGGTTGCGCGCGCGTTGTTCCTGATTCGCCGAGCGCTGCGCATCCAGGGACGCCTGCAAGCGGGACACTTCGCGCAAACCTTGATCAGACACCCACAAGCGGTACTGCAGCAGCACCAGTACAAGACAGAGAATGGTCGCGAAAATCCTCATGCGGACATGAGCTTAGCATGGACTCTTAAGAAATTGGAACCGATAACGCGCGTACCCCCGCGTAACCCGCCTTGCTGCCGAGCTGCCCTTCGATGCGCAGCAACTGGTTGTACTTGGCAATGCGATCCGAACGCGACATGGAGCCGGTCTTGATCTGGGTCGCGGTGGTCGCCGCGGCGATATCGGCGATGGTCGAATCTTCGGTTTCGCCCGAGCGATGGGAAACCACGGCGGCGTACTTGGCCTCCTCCGCCATATCGATGGCAGCCAGCGTTTCAGTCAGCGTGCCGATTTGATTCGGCTTGATGAGAATGGCATTGGCGATTTTCTTGGCGATGCCCTCGGCAAATATCTTGGTGTTGGTGACGAACAAATCGTCGCCCACGAGTTGCACCTTGGCGCCCAACTTGCGGGTCAGAATCGCCCAGCCATCCCAATCGCCCTCGCTCATGCCATCCTCGATGGTCACGATCGGATATTTGCCGGCCAATCCCGCCAGATAGTCGGCGAACTCCGTGGCACTGAATTTTCGTCCTTCCGATTCAAGATTGTATACGCCGTTCTTGAAGAACTCCGTGCTCGCCACATCGAGACCCAAATAAATATCCTTGCCCGCCCTATAGCCGGCCTTCTCGATGGCTTCCAATATGGTCGTGAGAGCGGCCTCATTCGAGGGCAGGTCGGGCGCAAAGCCGCCTTCGTCGCCCACCGCCGTGTTGAGCCCCTTGGCATGCAACACTTTTTTCAAGGCGTGGAATACTTCGGCGCCGTAGCGCACCGCTTCGGAAAATGACGGCGCACCGATGGGAAGAATCATGAACTCTTGAATGTCGACGCTATTGTCGGCATGCGCCCCACCGTTGATGATGTTCATCATCGGCACCGGCAGCGTCAAATCTCCCGGGCCGGCCAAGTGCCTATACAACGGCACGCCCTTGTCGCGCGCGGCCGCATGCGCCGCCGCCAACGAAACCGCGAGCAGCGCATTGGCGCCCAAATTCGCTTTGAAATCCGTGCCGTCGGCTTTGAGCATTCTGCCGTCGAGCCCCCCTTGATCCTGCGCATCGCAACCGATGAGCAGCTCGCGCAGCGTTCCATTGATATTCGCCACCGCTTTGAGCACCCCCTTGCCGCCGAAGCGCCGCGCATCGCCGTCGCGCAATTCCACCGCCTCTCGCGAACCGGT
>JALYIW010000109.1 GCA_030775625.1 Pseudomonadota bacterium
TGATCTTGATGTCCTCGGCGTACTGGGTGGGCGTGCGCATGGACACGGCGATGTCGTTGGTCACCTGATCGCCGGCGATGGGAATCACCGCCGTATGCCGAATCGCACCGCCGCCGAACACTGCGATATCGGTGGTGCCGCCGCCGATATCCACCACGCACACGCCGAGATCCTTTTCATCCTCGGTGAGCACGGCGTAGCTCGACGCAAGCTGCTCCAATACGATGTCATCCACGCTCAAGCCGCAGCGCTGCACGCATTTGACGATGTTCTGGGCCGCGCTGTCCGCGCCCGTGACGATGTGCACTTTGGCTTCCAGCCGCACGCCCGACATGCCGATGGGATCGCGAATGCCTTCCTGCGAATCGATGATGTATTCCTGCGGCAGCACATGCAGGATCTTTTGATCCGCCGGGATGGCCACCGCCTTGGCCGCGTCGATGACGCGCTCGACGTCGCCCTGCACCACCTCTTTGTCCTTGATGGCGACGATGCCATGCGAGTTTAAGGAGCGCACATGACTGCCCGCGATGCCGGCGTACACCGAGTGGATCTCACATCCGGCCATCAATTCGGCCTCTTCGACCGCGCGCTGAATGGATTGCACCGTGGATTCGATGTTGACGACCACGCCCTTTTTCAAGCCGCGCGAAGGATGGCTGCCGATGCCGATGATCTCCAGCTGACCGTCAGCCTTGAGTTCGCCGACGATGGCGACGACCTTACTGGTGCCGATGTCCAGGCCCACCAAAAGATTTCGATCAGAACGCTTGGCCATGAATCCTTTGCACCTCTAAACGTCGGTATCGTCGATCGGCTTGGCCGGCACCGCGGCCGGCACCGCCGGGTTGCGCCAGCCGATGGCAAAGCCATTGGAGTAACGCATGTCGACATAGGTAATTTCAGTCAGGCGATGTGCAATCACCTGCGATGCGGTGCGAATGAAGCGGTCGATGCGTTCATCGACTTCACGGCGCCCCAAGCGCACGGTCACGCCGCTGTCCAAATCCATTTCCCAGGCCCCGCGTTCGTCGAGGCGCAGTGCCGCAATGCGCATCCCCGCCTCCAGCATCCGGCCCTGCGCCGCGAGATAACGCTGCGCGACCTGCGATTCGGAGCCATCCGGTCCGCTCAAGCGCGGCAGTTCCGCCGGCACATGTGCAGCCTCCCTGACGAACAACTCGCCGCGCGTGTTCAACAGTCCCGACTCGCCCCAGCGCGCCGCAGCGCTCTGCTCGATCACTGTTACGTGCAGGCTGTTCGGCCAGCTGCGCGCGATGCGCGCGTGCTCCACCCATGGCAAGGCTTCCACCGCGTTCTGAATGCCGTCGAGGTCCGCGGACATGAAGCCGGCATGCGCGAAGGGCGCCACGGCCTTTTCGATCTGCCCCGGCGAGACGCGCTGAAAGCTGCCATCCATCGAAATGACGTTCACCGGCCGATCCAGGGCCCAGGTGAGCGCCGACAAGCCGCCGGCCAACACCACCAGCAGCGCAACGCGGCGCGCGTATTTGCGCCATTCGATGACGAACGTCGGCCACTGAAAAGACCTCTTCGCCACCTTGGGCTTGTTCTTGAACCGATTGCGCCGCAGCGATAGGTTTAAGTTCATTTGCGTTCTCGCACCAAGCTGGTTTCCAAAATCCGCCACGACAGCTGATCGAAATCGATGCCCGATTGACGCGCCGCCATGGGCACCAAACTGTGATCCGTCATGCCCGGAGTGGTGTTGATCTCGATGAAATGGAATTCGCCGGTGCGCCGATCGCGCATGAAGTCGACGCGGCCCCAGCCGAAACAGTCGGTCACCTGAAAGGCCGCGAGCGCCGCCTCCTGCAACTGCGCTTCAGCGTCCGCGTCGAGCCCGCTCGGACAGTGGTACTCGGTATCGTTGCGGAAATACTTCGCCTGATAGTCATAGAATTCCGTCGCCGGCTGGATGCGTATCGATGGCAGGCCGCCGGCGTGCAGCACGCCCACCGTGAACTCGTCGCCGATGATGCAACGCTCCGCGAACACGATGGGATCGATGGCGCGCGCCTCAGCATAAGCGCCGGCCAACTCCGCGGCGGCTTTGACCTTGGTGATGCCTACGCTCGAGCCTTGCGAGGCCGGTTTGACCATCATCGGCAGGCCGATCTTCTCCAGCGCCAGCGGCAGATCCGCCGGGCTCGACAGCACCGCATACTCGGGCGCCGCGTAACCCGCGCCGACCACCACGCGTTTGGTCTTGAGCTTGTCCATGGTCAGGGCCGACGCGAGCACGCCACTGCCGGTGTAAGGGATACCCAACCACTCGAGGGCCCCCTGCATCAAACCATCCTCGCCCCCCGGTCCGTGCAAAGCGATCCACGCCCGATCGAATCCATCGGTGACTAGCGCCTGCACCGCACGAGCCTGCGGATCGAACGCGTGTGCGTCCACGCCGCGGCGCTGCAATGCCGCCAGCACCGCATGGCCGCTCAGCAAGGAAATCTCACGCTCGGTGGAATCGCCGCCGAGCAACACCGCGACCTTGCCGAAATCCGCCGCCGCGCGCACCTGCCGCAGGCCTGGTTTGGTCACGAGCAGACTCATGCTGCCTCTCCCACGATGCGCACTTCGGTATGCAACTCGATGCCATGCACCTTCGCCACGGTGCGCTGCACATGCACGATCAAGGACTCGACATCGGCCGCGCTCGCGTCACCGTGATTGATGATGAAATTGGCATGCTTTTCCGACACCGACGCCGCCCCGATGCGAAAGCCCTTGAGTCCCGCGCTTTCGATCAAGCGCGCCGCGTGCTTGGCCGGCGGATTAGTGAACACCGAGCCGCAGCTCCATTCACCGATCGGCTGGGTCTCGCGGCGTTTATCGAGCAGTTCGCGAATGGCATCGGTGTGAGTGCCCGGCGCGCGCTCGAACTCAAGTTGCGCGCCGATGAACCACTCGTTCGCAGGTCCTTTCACCCGGCGGTATCCGATCTCATAGTCGGCCGGCAGCCGCGTGTGCCGGGCGCCGCGGCGATCGAGAACCTCCACCTGCACCACATGGCGCCAGGTCTCGTTGCCCCAAGCCCCCGCGTTCATCGCCAGCGCTCCCCCCAGGGTACCGGGGATACCGGCAAAGAATTCAGCGGGTCCCAATCCCCACTTCACGCACTGGCGGGCGATTCTGGCGCAGGGCACGCCGGCTTCGGCTTGGATGCGCGTTGCACCGAGCCGCGTGAAGTTGCTCAAGGCGCCGTGCGTCGAAATCACGGCGCCGCGAATGCCGCCGTCGCGAACCAGCAGATTGCTGCCGAGTCCCACCCACAACAGCGGCATGTCCGGCGGCAGTTGACGCAGGAAAGACGCTAGATCCATGACGTCGCGCGGCGTAAAAAACAGTTCGGCGGGGCCTCCCACGTGCCACGAGGTGTGCTTCGCCATGGAGACCTCGTGCAGCACGCGTGCGCTGAATTCGGGGGCGACGTCCGCGGAGCGCAGGGCGTTCATGCCGCCGCTCCGGCAGCAAAACGGCCCTTCAATTCGTGAGCCACCGCGCCGATGTTGCCCGCACCCATGGTCAGGATCACATCGCCGTCTTGCAGTACGGCGCGCAATGAATCCGCGAGATCATCGACGCGTTCGACGAATACCGGCTCTACCAGACCGCGGCTGCGCACCGCGCGGCAAATTGCGCGTCCATCGGCACCCGCGATGGGGGTTTCGCCGGCCGCATACACCTCGGTGACCAGCAGCACATCGCATTCGCTCAAACACCGGCCGAAGTCATCGAGGAGATCGCGGGTCCTGCTGAAGCGATGCGGCTGAAACGCCAGCACCAAGCGCCGACTCGGCCAACCCTGGCGCACCGCATCCAACGTGGCAGCCACCTCGGTGGGATGGTGTCCATAGTCATCGACAATCAACGCGCGGCCGCCCGGCCACTCGATCTCGCCCAGTTGTTGCAGTCTGCGGTCAATGCCTTGGAAATTCGCGAGAGCTCGCTGAATCGCAGCATCGGGGATGTCGAGTTCGGTCGCCACCGCGACCGCAGCGAGGGAATTCAGGACATTGTGCCGGCCCGGTAGGTTGATGGTGATGGCCAGCGGCTCGCGGCCCTCGCGCACGGCGTCGTAGCGGGACTGCAAACCGGCCCGCACCACATTCACCGCCTGGATATCCGCCTCGTCCGCGAATCCGTAAGTGACGAAGGGACGCGCCACGGTCTCCAGAATGCTGTGTACTTGGACGTCGTCGATACACAGCACCGCCAGTCCATAGAAGGGCAGGTTGTGCAAAAAATCCACGAAGCTGTGTTTGAGCCGCGCAAAATCGCCTTCGTGCGTCGCTAGGTGATCGTTGTCGATATTGGTGACGATGGAGATCATGGGCTGCAAGTGCACGAACGATGCGTCGCTTTCGTCGGCCTCTGCCACCAGATAGCGGCCCGCGCCGAGCTTGGCGTTGCTGTCGGCGCTCTTCAGGCGCCCGCCGATCACGAAGGTGGGATCGAGACCGCCTTCGGCCAACACGCTTGCCACCAAACTCGTGGTCGTGGTCTTGCCATGCGTGCCGGCGACGGCGATGGAATAGCGAAAGCGCATCAACTCGCCCAACATCTCGGCGCGCGGCACCACCGGGATCCGCTTGGCGAGCGCCGCCGCCAATTCGGGATTGGTTCGATTGACCGCACTCGATACCACGACCACGTCGGCTTCCCCCAATTGCTCCGCCGCATGGCCGATGAATATCCTCGCCCCCAGGCGCGCCAGGCGCTGCGTGACCGCATTGGCCTTCAGATCGGAACCCTGTACTTCATAACCCAGATTCAGCAGCACTTCGGCGATGCCGCCCATGCCGCTGCCGCCGATGCCGACGAGGTGAATGCAATGAATGCGGCGCATGCGGTCATCCATGCGGGTGCGGTCGTTGCTTCCCATGCGGTCGTTGCTTCCCATGCGATCGTTCACGGATGCGCTCCGGCCGCGATGCACAGATCAGCCAGGCGCGCCGCCGCATCGATGACCCGCGTGCGGCGCGCCGCCTCGGCCATCTTGAGCAAGCGCGCCTTGTCGGCGAGCAGTTCAGTGACGGTCGCGCCCAGATATTCCGCCGTCAGATCGCGCTCTTGAATGACGCGCGCGGCGCCCACCCGCAGCAGCACATCGGCGTTCTTGGTTTGGTGATCGTCGACGGCCGAAGGAAACGGCACCAAGACGGCTCCCAACCCCACCGCCTGCAGTTCCGTAACGGTCATGGCGCCGGCGCGGCACACCGCAAGATCGGCCCATGCATAGGCGCCGGCCATGTCGCTGATGAAGGGCGACACGTCGGCCTCGACTCGCGCTTGCATGTAGGCGGCGCGTGCCGCCTGCAGCCCATGCTCGCCGGCTTGATGACGAACCTGCGGACGAATCTCCGCGGCCACCAATGACAGCGCCTGCGGCACCACAGAATTCAAACGCTGCGCACCCAGGCTGCCGCCGATCACCAACAAACGCGGCTTTGGTTCACGTCCGGCAAAGCGCGCCTCGGGCGCCGCGAGCGCCGCGATGTCGGCGCGAACTGGATTGCCAATGGTTCGAGCGGGCACCTTCGGCCCGAAACTTCCGGGAAACGCTTCCAGCACCTGGCTCGCGAGCCGCGCCAGCCAACGATTGGTCATGCCGGCGATGGCATTCTGTTCGTGAATCAACAGCGGAATGCCGAGCAGCCATGCGGCGATGCCACCGGGCCCGCTCACATAGCCGCCGGCGCCCAATACCGAACGCGGCCGTAGGCGGCGCAACACGCCCATGGCCTGCGTCACGGCCTTGGCAATCCGCAATGGAGCCAGCAGTAAAACCACGAGGCCCTTGCCGCGAATGCCGCCGACCCGCACCCACTCCATGGGAAATCCGTTCGCCGGCACCAGCCGCGCTTCCATGCTGTCCGGAACCCCCAGCCACACCACGGGCACGCCCCGATCTCGCAAAACCTTGGCCACCGCCAGCGCCGGGAAAACATGACCGCCGGTGCCTCCCGCCATAATGAGCACGGGCCCATCGCTTGGCGCGCCGCCGCTCATTTAGCGCCGCCCGGCATGCGCATCACCGCGGAACGCGAACTGCACTTCACTTCGTGAAAGATTCGCAGCAACACCCCGAGCCACGCGAGGCTCACCAGCAAACTGCTGCGGCCGTAGCTCAACAGCGGCAGCGTCAGGCCCTTGGTCGGGAGTACGCCCATGTTGACCCCGATGTTCACCAGCGCCTGCAAGCCCAACCACACGCCGAAGGCCAGGGCCACATAGGATTGGAAACGCATGCCGGCTTGAGCGGCCAGCCGTGAAATCTGGAATGCCCGCCATACCAGCGCCATGAACAGCGCGATGACGCCGAGCACGCCCACCAAGCCCAATTCTTCCGCCAGCACGGCGAATACGAAATCGGTGTGCGCCTCAGGCAAATAAAATAATTTTTGAATGCTGCTGCCGAGGCCGACGCCAAACCAGGCGCCACGACCGATGGCGATCAATGACTGCGTCAATTGGAAACCGCCGTTGAAGGGATCGTCCCAGGGATGCAGGAAGCCGGTGAGACGCTTGAGCCGGTAGGCCGAGGTCAGCGCCAGTACCGCAAATGCCGCCGCCGCGCCGGACACCAGCAGAATCACGTAGCGCAGCCGCGCGCCCGCGACGAACAGCACCGCGAAGCCCGTGGCAAACAGCACCGTTGTCGCGCCGAAATCGGGCTCACACAGCAACAAGACGGCGGCCACCACGAGCAAGCCCACCGGCTTGACCAAACCCACCAGCGTGGTTTCGAGCTCAGTTCGTTTGCGCACGCAGTAACTGCACACCCAGGTCAGCACCAGCACCTTGGCAAGTTCGGACACTTGGAAATTGATCGGTCCGACGCGCAGCCAGCGTCGTGCGCCGTTGACCATCGCGCCGATCCCGGGGATCAGCACCAAGAACAGCAGCAGCAAGCCCAGGCACAACAGCGGCAGACTATATTTATCCCACAGCTCGCTGGGCACGCGGGTGACGACCCAGGCAAACGCCAGCCCGCCGAGTCCGAACGCGAATTGGCGCTCCAGAAAATAAAAAGGATTGCCGAGATCTTTGGCGGCAATCGACATCGACGCCGAGGTCACCATGATCAGCCCCACCAACAACAGACTGGTCACCAAGGCCAAGGTGATGTAGTCCCAGGCAAAGGGCATGCGCTCGCGCGCCCGCACGCCATAGCCCATGGTGGTCGCGGTGCTCATGGCCCCGCTCCCGCCAGCGCGCGCACGGCGGCGGCAAACGCATCGCCGCGCTCGCCGTAATCGCCGTACATGTCGAGACTGGCGCACGCGGGCGACAGCAACACCACGTCGCCGGGTCGAGCGGCGCGGCTCGCGGCGATGACCGCCTCTTGCATCGACGCGGCTCTCTCGGTCGGACACACACCGTCGAGCGCCGCGGCCACCGCGGCCGCATCCTTGCCGATCAATACCGTGTGGCGCACTTTGCCGCGAAAAGCCGCTGCCAGCGCAGTGAAGTCCTGTCC
>JALYIW010000110.1 GCA_030775625.1 Pseudomonadota bacterium
ACCCGCCTCGGGGTAAATTTTACTCCATCCGGCAAAGCCACTTGCCAAGACCTCCAGCGATAGTATTGCGGTCGCAAGCTTGAGGTAGCATTCCCTCGATGTCTTTGCGCTTCGTGCCCTTGAGCCACCCCTGTGCAAAAGAGCAAGCTCGGCGTGTCGTTCAATGAAAGTCCCAAGTTGCGCCTTCCAAAGAATGTCCGGCAACGAAGAAAATCCGATAAGAGTGTGATAGCTCTCAATCAGCCGACGGCATTGACTAGTGAGGCCGCGCGGCACGAAGGCAATATCGGAATCGTCAGTCGTTCGCATGGAATCGCGGGTTTCATCGTTTGGCGCGGCCGTCTCACCCGACGAAGCCGGAAATCGATGGATGGGCCGGCCCGATCGCGGCCTGCTCAATCTTCCGTCCGATGCATAGCAGATTGAGCCCATTTCGCGCAACGCACTGCCGGGATATAAGGCTGACGAAAGAAACCGCTAAAGGTCCCGACATATGCGCGGCTACCAAGCGATTGGCCCGACCGCAGGTTTGGCTGCCAGACATTTGCACCATAGGCGATACCCGCGCGCATAGATGCAGCCCGCGCGTGGTTGGTGAGTAGCCTGTTGAGGCCGCGTTCCTTGAGTTTGTAGGAGGAATGCCCAGTTCCACATCGATATCGCAAAGAGCAGAAGATCGACGGCCTTGATGCGGCGGCAATATCGGCGTCCTGGCCTGGCGTCAAAAGAAACGCGACGGGTCGACAAAGCGGATCGCTCAGCGCATGGATTTTGGTTGTACGCCCGCCGCGCGAACGACCGATCGCCTGACTGCACTCCCCCCTTTTCCGCCGGAAGCACAGCGATGAGCTTTGATCGATGTAGAATCCAGCGACAGAGCCACGGAATCTTTACCGAGCTTGGCCAAGACCTCGAAGATCGCTTGGCCTTCTACCATAGCTGGCTGCTGAAGTCCGACGGCAATGGCTGGCAGGCCACCATGGACGAGGCAGGCGCCGGTTCCGGCGCCTGGCCTTCCGCACGGCCGACGAAGGCCGGATGCATCGCGGCCACGCGCTTTGGCTGGCCACGCTCAAGTGGGGGTCCAAGGGGCCCTAGGCCCGCTCGGACAGCTTCCAGACTTCCAATCGATCTCGCGGCAACCGGCTCTTCCGGACGCCGAACCAAGGAGCGCGTCATTTGACCAATGGCAGCACCGTCATCGATCAGGGCGGCCCAGTCGGCTTATCTCTTGCATATCTTTTGGAAAGCGCCCGGCGCCGCGAGCTTGTCCGATCATTGTGCGGTATTTCGCATCGCATACATTTCCGGGTCACCGCTATCGGTCGGATTCGCGATCGCGAGCTTCAGCGCTGCACTCATCGGGACATTGAGTCGGATTCCGTTGGGAGGAATCGGGTTGAGAAACCATTTGGCATAGATCTTGTTGAGATCGCCGTTGCGAAACGTTGCCGCGAGCGCGTCGTCAGCCACCTTCTTGAAAGCGGGATCGTCGCGCCGCAGCAGGATTCCGTACGGCTCGACCGACAGCGCGTCGTCCGACACGACGTAGTCGGCTGGCGCTGCCGAGTTGGCCACGAGGCCGTACAGCAGGATATCGTCCATGACGACTGCGGCCGCGCGATCGGATTCCAGCATGCGGAATGCCTCGAAATTGTCCTTGGCCGCGAGGATGGTGAGGCCAAGATGGCGCTGCTCATTGAGCTCACTGATTTGCTTGAGATTGGTTGATGCGATGGTCGACACCACCGTTTTGCCCTTGAGGTCGTCCAGAGTCCGCAGATTGGCGGCTACCTTGGAGACGAACCGATTGGCGGCGACGAAATATGTCGACGAGAAAGCCACGACCTTTTGCCGCTCCAGGTTGTTGGTCATCGTGTCGCATGCGAGATCGATCTTCTCGCTCAATATGGAGGGAATGCGAAGCGCCGGTGTGATTGGCACCAGCTTGACCTCCAACTTTGCCAGCCCGAGGTTGGCTTTCACAGCGTCGGCAATGAGGTAGCAGAGGTCTACCGCATAGCCCACGACCTTCTCGTTCTTGTCGTAATATGAAAAGGGGATCGACGATTCACGATGTCCAAGCGTGATGATTCCGGTGCTCCGGATCTTCTCCAGCGTGCCCATCGGCTCCTGCGCGATCGCCGGATGGCCAGCGATGCACAGCGCAGTTGCGGCCAGGATCAACTTCAGACGTATCATTCCGCCTCCTCGCCGGGATTTCCGGTTCATCTTCACAACGTTCATCAGGTGCCCCATGCCTTTGACGCCCGGCTCGCCGGCAGGCCGCACAGCTCCGCGCTGGTTGGCCGGCCCACGACCTCTGCATAGCTATCGATCGGAGCCGGCCTCCCGATCAAGAAGCCTTGCACAAGATCGCAGCCGGCGTGGATGAGGACATTCAACTGCGCGCTCGTCTCGACGCCCTCGGCGGTCACGGGGAGCTCGAGCCCGCGTGCCAGTCCAATAACTCCACGCAACAGTGCCTTCGATTGCGCGCTGCGTTCGAGATTCGATATGAAGCTGCGGTCGATCTTGATCATGTTAAAAGGAAACGCCTGCAGATACGACATCGACGAGTAGCCGGTACCGAAATCGTCGAGCGCGATGCGCACGCCCAGCGATTTGAGCCGCCGCAGGATCGACACTGCGCGGGAGAAGTCGTCGACCAGAACGCCTTCGGTGACCTCCAGTTCGAGTCGGCCGGCGTCCAATCCGGTCTCGATCAGGGTCTCGTGGACCGTCCGCACGATGTCGTCATTCCGGAACTGCACCGGCGACAAATTGACGGAAATCTGCAGCCGATTCGGCCAGGACGCAGCTTCGCTGCACGCGGCGCGCAGGATCCATTCACCCATGGCAACGATAAGTCCGTTCTCTTCCGCGAGTGGGATGAAGATTCCCGGTGCGACCACGCCGCGCTTCGGATGACGCCAGCGGACCAGCGCTTCAAAACCCACGATCTCGCCGTCGCTCTTCGCGAGTGGCTGATAATCGAGCTGCAGCTCCTCGTTTGCTAGGGCATGTTGAAGATCATGCTGCAATTCTCGCCGATCGCGCAATTGCGCAGCCATGTCGGCCTCGAAAAATCGGATCGTATCGCGCCCTTCGGCCTTGGCGCGGTAGAGTGCCACATCCGCGTTGGCGAGAAGGGTCGTCGGATCGGTCCCATCAACCGGACAAGACGCGATGCCGATGCTCAGTCCAATGCGCAATTGTCGTCCGGCAATCTCGATGTCATCGCACAGCGCGGCCTTGAGTTGCAGAGCCAGCTGGCCTACGGCCGCGGTCCGAACGTCGCCGACGGTGACGACGATGAACTCGTCCCCGCCGACGCGTGCCAGGAAGGCACCTTCTGCAACGGCTTGCAGACGCCGAGCCACTTCGCGCAGCAGTGCATCGCCGACCGGATGGCCGTAAAGGTCGTTGACCTCCTTGAAGCGATCCAGGTCGAGGCACAGGATCGCGAACGTCCCGGCCGCGCGCCGAGTCTCATCGATGGTCGCCGCCAGAAAATCGGAAAACGCCGCACGATTGCGCAGACCGGTCAGTGAATCGTGATGAGCAATGTGTGCGATCCGCTTCTCGGCGCGCTTTTGCTCGGTGATATCCTCCACGGTGGTGACGAAGCCGTCGTCCGGTGCCGGGCGGAACACCGTCACCATGGCCCGCCCGTCGGCAAATTCCGTCACGGTACTCGCCGGCTCGCGGGCGGTGATGATGGCCATCAGCCCGCGGAAATACTCGTCGGGATCACTTCCCGGATGCAGGCCGACCGAAACCTGATGGTCGAAGATATGGCGCAGCGGTGTTCCCGGCGTCGTCAGCTCATGCGGCAGGCGGAACATCTCGGTATAGCGATCGTTGCACAGAATGAGGCGTCGGTGTTCGTCGTACATGCAGACGCCTTGCGACAGATTGTTCAGCGTGGAGTCGAGCTGGATGCTTTGCTTGCGGAAAAACTGCACGACGATGGCGCCGGTCCCGCCGATCGCTACCACAAGGACAATGGTGAGCCCGATCAGATACCCGGCCTCGGTCCGCCAGTCGGCGAGCGCGGCAACTACGGTCGTACTCGTTGTCAGATTGATCGGAAGATTGGGAAGGCGCGATTCTGCTATCAGCCGCTCGGAATCATCCGCCACATCGCGTTGTTGCTGGGCCACGCCGCTGTCGGACTGCTGCATCGTCCCGTCAGGCAAGCTGCGAACAAACGATTTTCCGATGATGGCATCGATATGCGGATAGCGCGCGAGCATTGTGCCATCATCACGAAGCAGCGCGGTCGACTCATCGGGCCCGCGCGCGAGAGTTCTAAAGGAGTCCTCGAAGTACTGCGATGCGACCGTGCAAACGACCAGACCGAGGAATTCGCCGTTTGATCCCCTGAATTTACGGGCGAAGTTTATGGTCCAGGCGCCGGTCTGGCGATCCCGCATCGGGCTGCCGAGCATCGAGCTCGATCGCGGATTCGCCTTCAGCGCCTCAAAATAGTCCTGACCTACGAAATTAAGTGGTGGAGTTGGCCAGACCTGCGACGAATTGATGAGCTCTCCATCCGCGCCGACCAGCATAACCGCTCCGATGTGAGGGAAACCACTTATCTTGTCCTTCAGCATCAGGTGGATGCCGCGTCCCACCATGGCGCGGGCGTAGAGCTCATCCGAGACGATTGCGAGCGTTTCCATATATTCGATCAGATTGGCCTCAATGAGGTCGATCGACTGGAAGTCACGCGCGGCCTGCCGGGCAAGTACGGTTGCGGTCGCCAACAGCTGTTGTTTGCTTTGTTCGATTGCCTGATGACGCAGATTGGACAGGATCAGGGCGATCACACAGACCACCAGTGCGATCAGGAATGCGCCGCATAGCACGAGGACGACAATTGGACGCGTCGAAGCGGCCCGGCGCGTCGGGCACGCAGCGCCCTCTAACGCGGACTTCGCTGGCAAGCCGGTACGTAGGCGAACCGCCCACGACGTCATTCGCGCGATGGTCGACATCCCGGAAACACTAGGTCCGGCTGGTGCGAAACGCGTTAACAGCAAGGATTAGCCTCGGGAGAACCTCAGCAAGGTTAAGAATGGGTGCTATCGCCCCGCTTGTCAGCCGGTGTACAAGATTGCCCCCTACGCTAAGCCTGGGATCGGCGTCCAAAATTCGAACGCCGATTAGCATGCCTCGGCCCATATCTGACTTCGGGAGCAGTTTTATCCCAGGGCATAACCAGTCAGAAGAGTCGAGGGCTGCTGCTGGGCGCAGGGCGGATGCATCGGCGACAGGCAGAGACAAAGCCGCGAACGCGCTACGCCTTCCTGCCATCGCTGTCGGTGCCGTGCGATTGGGCCTATTCCGATCTCATCGCTACGCTTGCTCCATCGACCGAGGCTTTAGCACGATCAGTTCTGCGCGCTCAGCCTGATGCTTGGCGGCCTTCAAGATTTCGCGTTTGGCGAGTTCGAGAGCCCAGATCGCGGCTATCTGGTTAACATTGATCGAACCGTTGCGATCGTAACCTCGTGGCACATCCATGACGTGGCCTAACACCAGCATAGGTAGAACTAACGCACGCCGGCCGATGATACCGATCAAGCTGGTAGGGCAGTGTTTGGATTACGAATGAAGGGGATTCCTATCGCTAACACCAACGTCTTGAGCGCAGTCCAAGCCTTCAGCCTTGGTCCAAGTCCCGCAGACGTCGCTCCAACCAGAGCTTTCCGCCGGCGGCGGGCTCAAAGCCAGCACGCGCTGATAAGTTTCGCGCGCTTCATCGAAGCGTTGCGTCCGACACAATCGATCGGCCCGCACGGCGTGATAGGTGGAAACGCCTTGAGCAAATCGCCGTCCAGCGCGTCGATCTCATCCAATGCCGTCGCTGCGCCGGCAACCTCGGCCAAGGCAACCGCCGGTTGACTCGCACCACGGGATCGTCGCGCAACATCAGCAATGCGTCGTAGAGGCGAAGCACGACCGTCCAGAGCGGTGGCTCGGCGAGACTCTTGCGCGAGCACCACGCAGTGTGGATCGCGGCCTGCAACGCACGAGGTCCCGCTGGATCGAGTGCGGCTGCGCGCTGGAGACAGTATTCTCCATCCGCGATCAATCGTCGCCGCCATAGCATGGGGTCCTGCTCCGAAAGCGGAACCATGGCGCCGTAGTCGTTGAGCCGTGCCGGACGCCGGGCTTCGGCGTCGCGAATAATGGCGCAAAGCCAGAGTACTTCCGGCTCATCGGGCAGAAGTTCAGCCAACACGCGCGTGAGTTCTAACAACTCGGCCGCATAGCCCGCATGGGGCCCGGCTCCCGCCGCGTCTTCGTGCGCTTTGGAATAAGCGATCTCAATCGTGGAGAGCACCGCGTCCAACCGTCAGGCCACGCCTCGGGTCTTGGGATTTCAAAGGGCACGCCGGCCTAGGCGATCTTGCGCTTCGCCCGCACTCGGCTCGGGCAGCAGAAAGGCTCGAGCGATTTCCGGCGTTGTGAGGCCACAGACCAGGCGCAGGGTAAGCACGGCGCGCGCCTCGGCCGCCACGGCTGGATGGCAGCAAATAAAGATCAGCCGCAGCCGCTCATCTGGAATCAGGCTTGCATCGTCCATCATCGCATCCTCGGCAGTCTGCTCAGGGTCTAGCGGCCCAGGGCTAAGACGTTGACGAACCTGTCGGCGACGTAACGCATCTAGCGAATAGCGGTCGGCCGTTCGGTGTAGCTCGCCCCGGTGGGCGTGCGCGCGACCAGGCGTCGGCCGCGCGCGCGCAAGCCTCGGCGAAGGCATCCTCGGCAATATCAAGGTCACGGTAGCGGGCCGCGAGCACCGCGATGACGCGCGCGCCCGCCTGCCGAAACGCTAAATCGTGAGGTGTCTTCAACCGGGACCCAGGAGCGGTCGGATCTCGATCGCGCTGTTCCCTGGCAAGGGGCTCCGCTTGGCAATGCCAACGGCCGCGTCGAGGTCGGGCGCTTCGATAAGGTAGAAGCCACCAAGCTGTTCCTTCGCCTCGGCGAAGGGGCCATCGTGCACCGTTTTCGACCCGTTGGTCGTTCGTACCGTCGTTGCGGCAGAGGTCGCTTCAGGCCGGCGTCGCCGATCCTGGCAGCGCCGAGTTCTTGACTAAACGCCATATGTTTGGCCACGATCGCCTGCATGGCGGGACCAGTCTTGTCCGGTCCATAGATCGCCTCATCTTCGAGATCAGCATCGCATATGCATTTTCAGTCTCCTTCACTGGTGCGAGAGCCGCGCCCGCCGCTCTCAAGCCCCAGACGTGCGGTACCTCCAGGAATTAACAGGGGTACCGAATTATTTGCGTCTTCCACGGCCGCTTCGCTGCACGAAGGCAACGGGCTTCCTCAGCAAGATCGGTCC
>JALYIW010000111.1 GCA_030775625.1 Pseudomonadota bacterium
GAGTGGCCAATGGCGTGGCAGACACGGTGTGCCGGCCTGGCGTCACGCCGCAATGTCTGGCGGAAGTGCGCCGTTTCGTCGGCGTGCCGCTGAAACTGGAGCGCGTCTCCGTGGAATCCTTCGACTCCATGCTGCGCGTGGCTTATGAAGCAGGCTCGGGCGCCGCAATGCAGATGCTCGAAGGTCTCGACGACAACACCGATCTGGCGCATCTGGCTGAAGACATTCCTGAATCCTCGGATCTGCTCGAAAGCGACGATGAAGCCCCGATCATCCGTTTGATCAACGCCTTGCTCACACAGGCGGTAAAGGAAAACGCGTCGGACATTCACATCGAGCCCTACGAGAACCGTCTGGTCATTCGCTTCCGCGTCGATGGGGTCTTGCGCGAGGTACTCCAGACCAAGCGAGCCGTCGCGCCGCTCGTGGTGTCGCGCATCAAGGTCATGTCCAAGCTCGATATCGCGGAACGACGGCTGCCGCAAGACGGCCGAATTTCACTGCGTATTGCCGGGCGCGCCGTCGACGTGCGCGTCTCCACGCTACCCTCCGGTCATGGTGAACGGGTGGTTCTACGCCTGCTGGACAAACAGGCCGGCCGCATCGAACTGACCTCCTTGGGGATGGACCCGCGCACCCAGGAGATCATGGATGAAATCATCCACAAGCCCCACGGCATTATTTTGGTCACGGGACCCACCGGCTCGGGAAAGACGACGACGCTTTACGCCGCTCTCGAGCGCATCAACGACAATACCCGCAATGTCATGACGGTCGAAGACCCCATCGAGTACTACATCGACGGCATCGGCCAGACCCAGGTCAATACCAAGGTCGAAATGACCTTCGCGCGGGGCTTGCGGGCTATTTTGCGCCAGGACCCCGATGTGGTGATGGTCGGCGAAATTCGCGACCTGGAAACCGCTCAGATCGCCGTGCAAGCGAGCTTGACGGGCCACTTGGTGCTATCGACTCTGCACACCAATACCGCCGTCGGCGCGGTGACCCGCTTGCGGGACATGGGCATCGAACCTTTTCTGCTGTCCTCGAGCTTGATCGGCGTGCTCGCACAACGCTTGGTGCGCGTGCTCAATCCGGTGAATCGCGAACCCTTCGTGGCCGGGGAATACGAACGCCGTCTGTTGAACCTCGAACCCTCGGGCGGCGCCGTGCAGTTGTATCGTCCGAGCAGCGAGCCCGGCAACGGTTATCGCGGGCGAACCGGCATCTATGAACTCATCGCGGTCGATGATCACATGCGAACGATGATTCATGACGGCTCGTCCGAACAGGAGTTGGAGCGCTATGCGCGCTCCGCAAGCCCCGGTATACGTGACGACGGCCGGCGCAAAGTCATGGCCGGTGAGACCACGCTCGAAGAAGTGCTGCGCGTCACCCGCGAGGACTGATGGGCGCGTTCGAATATACCGCGCTCGATGCCGACGGGCGCGAACGCAAGGGTCTGATCGAGGGTGATACGCCCAAGCACGTGCGCCAGCTGCTGCGCGATAAGCAGCTGCTGCCCATGGAAATCCAGGAGACGGCTCAGAAGGAACTGAAAAAAAGCCGTGCGCGCGGCTTCATGCGCCGCGGCCTATCAACCCTTGACCTCGCTTTGTTGACGCGCCAATTGGCGACGCTGTTGCGCTCCGGGTTGCCGCTCGAGGAGACGCTGGCGGCGGTCGCCGAGCAAACTGAAAAGCCGCGGATCCAGAGAATCATCCTTGGCGTGCGCAGCAAAGTGGTCGAAGGCCACCCCTTGGCCGAGGGCCTGCGGGATTTCCCGCAGGCATTCCCTGAGATCTATCGCGCGACCGTATCGGCGGGCGAGCAATCCGGCAAGCTCGACCAGGTATTGGAGCGGCTCTCGGATTACACCGAATCCCGTCAGGTCATGGGCCAGCAGGTCAGCAACGCCCTGGTGTATCCCATCGTCTTGATCGTCCTTTCCTTCGCCATAGTGTCTTTCTTGCTGGCCTATGTCGTCCCGCAGGTGGTGGCGGTGTTCGAATCCGGTCACCAAGAACTGCCGCTTGCCACGCGCATCCTGATCGGTATGAGCGATCTGATCCGGCATTATTGGTTCTACGCCCTCCTGGTGATCGCGGCCGGCACTTGGGGTTTTCTGCGCTGGCTCGAGGCGCCGGAAGCGCGCTTGAAGTTCCATCGGTTCCTGCTGCGCGTGCCATTGGTGGGAAAACTCCTCCGCGGGCTGAATACCGCGCGCTTTTCGCGAACTTTCAGCATTCTCACCGCGAGCGCGGTGCCGGTGCTCGAGGCGCTGCGTATCTCCGCCGAAGTAGTGACCAACCTGCCCATGAAAAGGGCCGTCGAAGATGCGGCGTTGCGGGTTCGTGAAGGCGCGCCCATCGGCAAATCCCTGGCGGCGCGCAAGCTCTTCCCGCCGATGATGATTCACTTGATCAGCAGCGGCGAAAGCAGCGGGGAGCTGGAAAAGATGCTGGAGCGCGCGGCGACGAACCAGGAACGGGAGATGGACGGCCTGCTATCGACCATGACCAATCTCCTCGGCCCGTTCATGGTCGTATTCATGGGCGCCATCGTGATGTTCATCGTCATTGCGCTTTTGTTGCCGATATTTCAACTCAACGATCTCGTCAAATAGCCGCGCGCTAGGCGACAAATCAAAGACTGTGCGCCGGGGTATTGCGCCCACACTGCGTTTCCGTTTATAACGCGCGCGTATCAGTTCACCGGTGAAGCCTAAGCTGTCGAAGCATGAGCGAAAAGCCAGAATCGGACGAATTCGAGGAAGAGGACGCGGAGGACACCCCGCCCGGCGGCGATGACGTCGACGTCGATCACATCATGCGCGATGTCGAGTCGCAGCGCCGGCGCGCCCCCAAAGGAGGTGCCGAACCGGCGTGGCGTCGCCTGGAGCGCGTCATGGAAGAACGGCGCACCGCCGAACTGATGAGCGATTTCGACGATTACGAGATTGCGGACGCCGACCAGGGCGCCGGCGCGGAACCCGAGGAGGTGCATACGCGCAAGGTCAGCGCTAGGAAAAAGAAAGGCCGTTGAGCCCCGCTTGTCGGGAAATTCTTAGTGAAAATTCCGCGACGCAACCACCAGATCGCCCAACAGCGCCGATAAATTGACCAGCCGCTGCGCGATGACGTGCTGTACATCGCCCTCCCGCTGCAACTTGCCGCGCACCTCGAGCAGCCGCGACTCGAGCAAGGCCGCGCGCTGCTCTACGGCCACGCGCTTCCAGATGATCAAATTCACATAGCCTGTTTCATCTTCCATGGTGACGAAGGTGACCCCGCCCGCGCTGCCCGGCCTCTGGCGTGTAATGACCAGGCCGGCCGTAATCACCTGCTTGCCGTTAGGCTGTTCCCAAAGTTCTTGCGCCGGAACTATCCCGCGATGCTGCAACTTCTCCCGCAACAGTGAAAGAGGATGCCGACGCAGCGTTAAACCCGTGCTGCCGTAATCAGCGACGATGTCTTGACCCTCGCGGGGCGCGCGCAGCAGCGGAATTCCTTCATCGATTGCCGTAGCAGCCGGCAATAGAGGCAACTTACGCTCCAGCCCGGTCACTTGCCACACCGCTCGATGGCGGTGGCCCGCGAGCGGGACGAGGGCATCTGCAGCCGCGAGGGCCTTAAGATCACGCCGCTCCAATTGTGCCCGCTCAGCAAGATCCGCGATGGATGCGAACGCGCGCACGGCACGTGCAGCCAGTAACCGGGCCGCTCCTTCACCCGACAATTGTTTCACCAAACGCAAGCCCAAGCGCAGCGCCGCAGTCCCGTCGATGCGCCTCTCCAGTGTGCAATCCCAGTCGCTCTTGACCACATCGACGGCACGGACCTCCACGCCGTTCGATCGCGCATCGCGCACCAATTGCGCCGGTGCATAAAAGCCCATCGGCTGACTATTGACGAGCGCCGCGCAAAAAGCCGCAGGCGCGTGATGTTTCAGCCACGCAGAGGTATAGACGAGCAGAGCGAAACTGGCGGCGTGCGACTCAGGAAATCCATATTCCCCAAAACCCAGTATCTGATTGAATATTTGCTGCGCGAAACTCTCCGGGTACCCACGCTGCGCCATGCCGTCGATCAATTGCCGCTGAAACGGCTCCAGGCCGCCCTTGCGCTTCCACGCCGCCATCGCGCGGCGCAACCGATCCGCCTCGCCCGCCGAAAAGCCGGCCGCAACGATCGCGAGCTGCATGACTTGTTCCTGGAAAATCGGTACGCCCAATGTGCGGTTGAGCACTGCCTCCACCTGCTTGCTGGGATAAGTCACCGCTTCCTCGCCGCTGCGGCGGCGCAAATACGGATGCACCATTTCGCCTTGAATCGGGCCGGGCCGCACGATCGCCACTTCAATCACCAGATCGTAATAATTTCGCGGCCGCAAACGCGGCAGCATGGACATTTGAGCCCGTGATTCGATTTGAAAAACCCCCGTGGTTTCGGCGCGGCAAATCATGTCGTACACGGCCGGGTCCTCACTCGGCACACTGGCCAAGTCGAGTTCGCCCGCGCCCGCGGAACCGTCGAAGCCGTTGATCAGCTGAAACGCACGACGAATCGCGCTCAACATCCCCAAGGCCAGTACATCCACTTTGAGCAATCCCAGCGCATCGAGATCCTCCTTATCCCACTCGATCACCGTCCGATCTGGCATGGTGGCATTCTCGATGGGCACGACTTCGTCCAAGCGGCCGCGCGCGATGACGAAGCCGCCCACATGCTGCGAGAGATGGCGCGGGAAACCTAAGATTTCTGCCGCGAGCGCGATGAGGCGCGCAATCAGCGGATCATCGGGATCGAAACCGGAGGCCCGAATACGATCGGAGTCGATGCACTGGCCATCCCACCACTGCATCTGCCGCGCCAGCCGATCGACTTGCGCCAGATCCAAGCCCAATGCCTTGCCCACATCCCGCAGCGCGCTGCGGGGGCGGTAACAGATGACGGTCGCAGCCAATGCCGCACGCTCGCGGCCATATTTCCCGTAAATATATTGGATGACCTCTTCGCGGCGTTCGTGCTCGAAGTCCACGTCGATATCGGGCGGTTCATTGCGTTCCTTGGATATGAAACGCTCGAATAGCATGGCCATGCGCGAGGGATCCACCTCGGTGATGCGCAGGCAATAGCAGACGGCGGAATTGGCCGCCGAGCCTCGGCCCTGACACAGTATTTTTTGAGCACGCGCGTATTGAACGATATCGTGCACGGTCAAAAAAAAGGGTTCGAATTTGAGTTCGGCGATCAAAAGCAATTCATGTTCTATGTTCTCGCGCACGGCCTGCGGCACGCCTGACGGCCACCGGTAAGCGCATCCCTGCTCGGTCAATGCACGCAAATGACTGGTGGGAGTGGCGCCGGCAGGAACGATTTCCTCGGGGTACTCGTAACGCAGTTCATCGAGCGAGAATGTACAGCGCTCGGCAATCTCCAGCGTTTGCGCCAACAATGCCGCGGGATACAGTTCCTGCAACCGCTGCAAGGGACGCAGACAGCGTTCTCCGTTGGGAAATAGAGCATAGCCCGCCGCGTGCAGCGGCGTACCCAGGCGAATCGCCGTCAATACATCTTGCAAGGCACGACGACGGCGGCGATGCATGTGCACATCGCCCGTGGCGACTCGCTGCACGTCGAGGGTCTTGCCCAAGGCTTCGAGCATTGCCAAACGGCGCATGTCGAAGCCGCCGGTCAACAATTCCACGCCCAACCATAGGCGTCCGTGGAATCGCTCGCGCAACCACCGGCCGTCTTTCTCCTGGCGCCGCGACCCCACCCTCTCTGCATTCGGCAACCAGATGATCAAGCAGCCGTCGAGGGCGTTCTCGAGGTCGGTGCGCGCGATGGCGTACCTGCCTTTGACGGTGGCGCGGCGCGCACGGCTGATCAAGCGGCTCATGGCGCCATAGCTCGCCCGATTGGTGGCGAGCGCGATGAGCTTTAAATCATCGAGACAACGCAGTTCCGTGCCGATTATCAGAGGCAGCGCACATCGCTTGGCGGCGACATGAGCGCGCACCACCCCCGCCAGCGAGCATTCATCGGTCAGTGCCAGCGCGCGATAATTAAACCGCTTCGCCTGCTCGATCAATTCCTCAGGATGCGAAGCACCGCGCAAAAAAGAAAAATTGCTCAGCGTGTGCAGTTCGGCGTACACCTCAAGCAAACACTCCGTGCAAGTACCACCGCTTGGATTGACGCTCCTGAAACACCCAAATCTTCGTACCCTGAGCTTCACGCGCCACGTAGTAATCGCGTGCCACGCCTTTACCGTCCCACCAACCGCTTTCGATGCGCTCAGGACCTTGTTGCAGCAGCAAGCCGCTTTCCATGGGTACCGGTAAATCGAGCAGCCAAACGGGACGCGGCATTCCATGATCGGCACTTTGATCCGGTATTTTGCCGCGAACGCGTAAAACATTGCCAAGACGCAATTCATGAACGCGCCGCCAGGCGGCTTCGGGCCGGTGCTCCGGGATGGCCACCACTCCATACACGGCCTCTTCGCCGAGCCGTGCACGCAAGCGTTCCACCAATTGCGGCATGCTGTCGCGCCCTGCGCCAATGCCCACCCCGGCGCCTGCCAATCCAGCGAAGACATCGAGCGAAGTCGCCGACAAGGCTTGCAGGGAGCCGCACATCAATTCCATGCTGCGGACGGGCGCCGACAATTCGAGCCGCTCCAGCTTTTGAGTCAGCACATCCATCAATCGATGGCATTCGCCGGTGACGCTGGCTAATCCCGAGTGCACGTAGGTGGCCGGATCCGCACGATGCCGCAGCTTCAGGCGCAATGTCTGTACACCGGCTTGACGCTCGCGCAAGAACTGCGCACAACGCTCGATCAAGGGTTCGAGCGCTTTTCCCAAATAAGCGACCGTCTCGATTTCCGATTCGAAATCGCAGCGCTCGCGAAAACGCTGGCGCGGAACGAACGCTCTACGCGGTGCCGGCCGCCGCGCCAGCGCAATGTCGAGATCTTGCACCGCGTCCGTACCGAACCGCCGCGCGATACCCGCTCGCGGCAGGCGCAGCAATTCACCCATCCGTATCACTCCCATGGAGCGTAAGGTCTGCAACCGCTCGAGACTCCAGCCTGTGCAGACGATGGGTAACTTCGCCATGTGCCCGGCCAACGCACCGAAATCTTGAATATGTATCGATTGCCCGGCCCGGGCGAACCACAGCGCCCCTAAAGTCGATGGCGCCGTGGCGCTGTGAGCCTGGAGCGCAAGATCATGCCAACGGGCATCGATGTCGGCATGCAAGGTTTCGAGGGGACCGAGTAATTTCAGACTGCCCTTTATTTCCAACAGCAGCGCGTTGGGCGGCTCAATGCTGACCAACGAGGTGAAAGATTGAGCATGCA
>JALYIW010000112.1 GCA_030775625.1 Pseudomonadota bacterium
ACACGATCCCGCCGCGCCGAGCAAGACCTATGACACCTTTTGGTTCGACCTTTATCGGATCAAGGACGGCAAGATCGCCGAGCACTGGGACGGAGCGCTGAAAGATCTGGTTGAGGTTACCCCACGACGGGCGAATCCACCTCAGTAAGGCGCGATGAAAGGCGAGTGCGATGAGACCGGCGCGGCGACTGCCATCGTTGCTTGCGTGTTCACCATCGTTTCATGCGTGTTCTTGCGTATCATCGCATGAAATCCAGGCTGAACGGCGGGGCCCACTGGGCTAATGCGTCGGCGGCGCCCTCCGGGGAAAAGGCTGTGCTTCCGGCCTTGTAGGTGTCATTGACCAGGTCGCCATCCGTCCAATGCTCGATCTTTAGGCCGAACGGATCCCGCCAATAGTCGAATATCTGGCTCCCGTCGATGTGGCGGCCGACGCCCCAGCTATGTTCCCAACGGGCGGTGCGCTGCAAATGCCGGTTGCCCATCATGAGGTCGTCCATGTCGAGCACCTCGAAACCGAGATGATCGAAGCCGGACCGATTGTCGGCGATCAAGGCAATGCTGTGATGATCCGTAAACCGGTCGCCAAGGCCGCAGTGCAGGAACGCGGCCATGATATTGCCGGGCTCGCCGGCATAGTAGCTGTCGCTCAGACGCAGTCCCAGAACGCCGCCGTAGAAGGCGTGCGCACTTGGAAGATCTCGCACGTGCAGCACCACATGGCCGAGCCTCATGACATGCGACGGCAGTGGTTCCAGCCGGATCGCCTCGTTGCGACGCACCCGCGAATGCGCCGGATTGAATCTGATCGGCTCGCGAAGCGGCGCGGCGGGCGCCATCTGCAGCCCATGCACGATCTCGACCTGATTGCCGTCGGGATCCACCAATTTCACGACGAGGCCGCCTCCCGGCTCTTTGCGAGATTCGACGCACTTGCCGTGCTCGGCTGCCAACCGAGCCAAGTCATCGCCGCTCTGCGCTTTGAACGCCAGGCCGATATGACGCAACTCACCCTTCTCCGTGATGTGAATGACGGGGTCGGGGCCGTAACCGCGCATGAAAAGATGGTTTTCCGTGCGCACCGCACGTTGCAGACCGAAATCGATGAGGCAGCTTTCCATCTGGTCGAGGTCCGGCGCGGCGAGGCGCACATAGGCCACATCTTCTACTGCGATCATATATCTTTTCCCTTCCACAGAATCGATTGTCTTGTGCCCGATGTATTATAACTGTACAATTTAATCCGAACAAATAATAATAATGCGTAAAACGCGGGGAGTATCAATGGCTAATATCCTTAAGTCGGTCGTCAAATCTTTCGCTGTGCTTGGCGTTGCGCTCGCCGTGCCGATGCCCGTGGTACTGGCTGCTGAAACGATCTCCGACTCGCTCGCGGAAATCGTCGTCACGGCACAACGCCGCGAAGAAAACCTGCAGAAAACCTCGCTCGCGCTGCAGGTGGTGTCGAGCAAGCAGCTCGAGGATGCCGGCGTTACTCGGGTCCGCGATCTGACCACCGTGGTTCCCGGTCTGGAGATCGGGCAGGGCGGTGCGTCGACGCAGATTTACATTCGCGGTGTCGGGGACTTCGGCTCGACGCCCATTACAAACCCCGCAGTAGCGTTCAACGTCGACGGTATCTATATAGCGCGCTCGCAGGCGGTCGAGGGCAACCTGTTCGACGTCGCGCGCGTCGAGGTGCTTAAAGGACCGCAGGGCACACTCTATGGCAGGAACGCAAGCGGCGGCGCCATCAATGTCATCACCAATCGCCCGAAGCTCAACTCCTTCGATGGCTACGGCGAACTCGAAGTGGGCAACTTTGGCGAGGTGCATACCGAGGGGGCGATCAATCTTCCGCTCAGTGATCAGGTGGCGTTGCGAGGCTCTTTCCAAGTGGTGAGCCGGCGCGGCTACTTGACTCAGAACGGCGATGACGACCACCATCAGTCCGGCCGTCTGCAGGCGCTCTGGAAAAACGACGTGGTGTCGGCATTGCTGGTGGGCGACTACACCCACACCGGCGGGGCAGGCGCGAGCTATGTGCCGCTCGGACCGGCCTCGAGCGCCGCAGGCTCCCGTTGGACGTCGATCTCCGATCCGAGCATCGCTCCATACTATTACGCCGCCACCGCCGCGCAAGGCGATTGCATTCCGAGCGCTTTCTTTCCGGGATTCGTCAATCCCGGCAAGTGTCCGGCGCCCTTTACCTCGCTGTTCACCTTTCCGCAGGGCCGTTCGCAACAGGACAACAAGTTCGCACGAATCCATGCGGAAATCACCGCCGATCTGGGCTGGTCGACGCTGACCTTGCTGCCCTCCTACCAATCGGCCATCATGCATTACGATGCCTTTCCGGCCGGCCTGCACTATCAGGTCCCGTCGGAGGACTCGAAGGCGAAATCGATCGAAGCGCGGCTTGGGAACAGCAGCGACCGCCTCAAGTGGGTCGGCGGCCTGTACTATTTTGACGAGCGGCAGACCTCCACTGAGATAGTCAGCGGCGGACTGCTGCAAAACAACAGACCGGTCACGGATCAGTCCACGCGAAGTGCGGCTGCCTTTGGCGAAGTAACCTTCAGTGTGAGCGAGGCCACCCGGCTGATCGCCGGCGCGCGCTACACCGATGACAAAAAGAGCATCGACGGGTCGATTACCGCGCTTCCACCGAGCGTGGCTTTCCTGCCGGCGAACGCCGCCGGCGCGGCCTGTTTCGCCGGTTTGCCGAACCCCTGTGTGCTCGAGACGTACGGCGGCGACACGAGTTTCACAAAATTCACCTGGAAGGCGGGTATCGAACAGGATCTAACCCCGCAGAGCATGTTATTCGCTACGCTCAGCACGGGGTTCAAAGCCGGTGGCTTCGACCAGAGCGCGGGTTTTACGCCTGGGGGTCATGAGGCATTGTCCTTCAACCCGGAAAATCTGCGGGCACTGGAGTTGGGCTCGCGAAACCGCTTTCTCGACAATCGTCTGCAAATCAACGCGGAAGGTTTTTACTGGAAATACAAGGATCACCAAGAGCCGCGCCTGAACAACGACGGCCTCGGCGTGCTTTCTTTCGACTATCAGAACGCCGGCAACGCAACTCTGTACGGCGCCGATCTCGACGTCATCGGGAAGACGAGCGAAGCCGACACACTGCATGCGACGGTCGAGTACCTGCATTCCCGTTACGACTCCTTTACCTACGATGTTCCATTCAATCCCGCCGGAGCGCCGTTCATGAAGGGAGCGGGCAATGGATTTACCAGCTTCGACCCGCGCTCGCCGCTGTCGGCGACGACAGCGTGCGCGGTGTCGCCGATCACCACCGGCTCATTCGCCGGCGGAGAGCATGTGGATTGCTCCGGCTTTGCCCTGACCCACGCCCCGAAGTGGTCGGGCTCGGTCGGCTACGAGCACCGCTTCGGGCTGGTGGGGGGCTACAGTCTCATCGGCGCAGTCGATGCGCAGTTCGCGAGCAAGCGATACCTCTCGATCGACTTCCTGCCGAGCGAGAATGCACCGGCATACATCGCCGAAGACGCGTACCTGACATTGGATGCGGCCGGCGACAAATGGTCGGTGGAGCTGTTCGGACGCAATCTGTCGAACAAGGCAATCTACACGGGTGCCTTCGGGGGCGTGGTTGCCGGATTTGTTGCCGCCAACGTCGGTGCACCGCGTACCTACGGCGCACGACTGCGGATCAACTTCTAACGGTAGATCACTTGGCCGAGCGGCCGGTTCCCGGGGGGCGGGCCGGTCTGCGAGGCACTGCGGGTGAGGCGCGCACCGAACCGTCTCGCTTCTGCATGGACTTGGGGCGCCGCGGCGCGCAATGGCCTGGCATCGACTTCAATACATTGTTCGCCGTGAGGTTCAGGTGCTCGGCCATGCATCGCGTCGCGAGCGCAATGTCGCGCGCCAGCGCCGCTTCGGCGAGTTTTTGGTGCTCACCCTCCGGATGGCGGTTGACCGGGAGGGAATGCTCGAGATTGCGGTAGCGCTCGCTCTGTTCGTACAGTTGGTGACGCATTTGCATCAGGCGCGGGCTGTCGCAGGTGCTCAACAGCGCAAGATGATACTTGTTGTGAGCGTCGGTCCATTCCGCGCTCGCCCGGCCGCGCTCATCGAGACGCTGAGTCCGCGACAGGCGGTGCATGGACGCGATGATGGTCGATTCCCATTCAACCGTGCCGGCTTGAATCGCCCATGTCAGGCATAGGTTTTCAATATTGATCCGCACCCGAGTCAGATCGAGCAGATCTTCCGGTGACACTGGCGAGACTGTAAACCCGCGATGCGCCACCGACACGACCAGTCCCTGAGCCAGCAATTGCGACAGCGCCTCGCGAACCGCGCCCAAGCTGACATGGAATTGGGCACAAAGATCATTGGTGCGCATGCGTGCGCCGGCGGGGATGGTTCCGGATAAGATGCCGGTTCGCAACGACTGGAAAGTTTCGTGCGCCCTTGTCGTATGTTTCCCGGAAACTTTCACTGGGTTTCTCCACCACCGTAACTGTGTGCTGACGCGCGTCGATATGATCTATTAAACCGACGTGAGTAGAAGCATAACAAAGCGATCAATTGTCGAACGGCGGCGACGCGTTGTTCACAGACGCGAACAGCAGGGCACACCTTGGCGGCCTTCGCGCCGCTCATGCCGGCGATTGCTGCATCCAGCAATCCAGCACAATGCTTTCCGCTTCCAGCATTGTCTGCAAGCGGGCTTCGACGTGGCCGGTATGGCGGACCACGATTTCATACAGCCCGGTGCCAGGCGTCAGCGCATCAAACTTAAAATCGCCGAAGCTATCGCTAAGCGTGTGGGCGATGAGGGCACCCCGATGATGCAGTTCTACGGAGGCGCCCGCGACGCAATCGTTACGGGATTCCGTTCCGGCACTGACGCTGCCGCCGATGAAGCATCGATCGAAGCGTTCGAGGTGCCGGTAATAGACCCGTGGGCGTGTCGCCCACTGCGGGTGCAGCGTGCGCAAACCATCTCGCTCGACACGCTCGCTCATGGCGGCGTCACTGAGCTTCGCCGCCTCCAGCGCCGCGGTCGGACAGACTCCCACGCAGCGTGGCGCGGCCCAACCAGAATCGAGCAGGTGCGCATCGAAAAACCAGTTCTGGGGAAGTTGCTGCGTCTCGTTCCACACCAACGCCCCGTAAGGACATGCGTCCACCAGGTCGCGGCGCCCCTTGGCTTTGACGGGATCGATCATAACGATACCGTCGGGACGCTTTGCAATGGAGCCGTCGGCCGCGGCCTTGACGCACGGCGCGTCGTCACAGTGATTGCACATGACCGGCAAATAGGCGGCGTCCACCATCGGCGTTTGGCCCCGCACTTTGCGTCGAATACGGATCACACCCGGTCCTTGCGCAGCATGCGGCGCCGAGTAGCCTGGGAACTCGTTGCCTACGAATTCATCCTTGGCGGCGAGAACGCAGTTGTTGCAGTTCTCGCACAGCGCCACATCGACGATGAGGTTCCACTTATCCATGGTCTTGAGCCTGGGCCATGCGGGTGTCGCGCCAACTCGCGACTTCAACCAAGCAGGAATTGGGCGACATGCTGCTGGTGCCTTTGACCTGCGGGCGCGAGGGGGTGAGAATGTTCATGCAACCGCCGATTTCCAATTTTTCGCCATCGACTTCGATAGTCCGGTATACGGCGCTCGATTCGAACGACTTGACCACTCCCGGCGCCAGCATCACGGATACATCGGCCGCACAGATGACGGCGCCGCGTTCGTTGTACACCTTGACGAGGCTACGATCCTCTATCCCACGCGCAGCGGCGTCCGCCGTGTTGATCCGCAGCAGCCAGTAGTAGTGGCCGTCGACCAAAGCCCGGTGATCCTCGATGTCGTTGATGAAGCCGTTCTTGCCGTCCACATTGGTGTGGAAACTGAAGCGCGAGTGCGTCGCGATCATCTGCAGAGGGAAGCGGTCGATCAGCGATGCAGTGCGCGGACCCTCCCATGCCGGTATATAGCGGTTGAGCACCGGCCGTTCAGCATTGCTTGGATCGCCGCGCTTGAGGGATTCGGGAATGAACTCGAGTTTGCCGCTGGGAGTTTGTAATCCCTTGCCGAATTCGTCGGCCCATTGGGACGGCAGCGGCTGGGGCTCGGCGATGTCCTTTACTCGGTCTTCCGCAAACCAGCGCATGTTGACCGGCGTGCGCAGGGCCTCGGATTCGGCGGGCACGACGAAGTATCCCTTTTTGACGAACTCCTTCCACGACACGTGTTGCGACACGTCGGATGAGTCGAAAATGCGCTTGCACCAGTCGATCTCGCTGCATCCCTCGGTGAACATGGCGCCCAAGCCAAGTCGGTTGAGGATTTCGGTGAAGATGCGATAGTCGGATTTCGACTCGCCCAGCGGTTCGATGCATTGATGTTGCAGCGCGATGACGCGATGATTGACGCCGTTGTAGCCGTGCTGCAGGTAGCCGCCTCCGGATCCCCATTCGCCGATGTCGAACCGCTCGAAATTCGTACAGGCAGGCAAAATTACATCGGCGAACGGCGCCTCGCCTTCCATCCAGATCGATTGATTGACCACGCATTCGATGCTCTCGTGCCGATAGGCGGCGAGCATTCGGTGCGACTCGGTCAAGGTGCTGAACGCCGAGCCCCCGTACTTGTATATCATGTGTATTCTTGGGTAACCGGGCATGGGGTAGGTGAACGGCGCGAATTGAGCCTCGGTCGCCATGCCGTCCCACAGATACCCCGTTGCGTGACCGGTCGTGATGGCCTCCGGAAACTGCTGGCGCGGAATGAGCTGACGCACGGGATTGACCGTCAGCACATGCGGCATGCGTTGGTAATTGTTGACGGCGTTTGCATTCCATTGCAGCTCTCCGGAAATACCGCCGTCGGCGTAGCCCGGGAAGTAGAACTCGATGTCGAGAGGTGTTCCGGCCTGGAGATTTCCCATGTTGACGCCGGGCTTGCCGAGTCCTTGCATCGCCATCATCAATACCATGCAGCGCGCCCACTGCGAACCGGTGGCACCGCGCGCCGCGCCGCCGAATCCACTGCCGATCGCTCCCACCGACAAGTACGTCTTCTTTCGCGCCCAGAGTCGCGCCAGGGCTCTGACATCCTTGGCCGCCACGCCGGTCTCGGGCTCCTGCCACTCGGGCGTCTTGGGTATGCCGTCATCCATGCCGAGTAGGTAGCGGCGCCATTCATCGAAACCGGTGGTGCGCCGTTCGACGTAGGCCGCGTCGTACAGACCCTCCGTGGCCCATACATACATGATGGCCATCGCCAATGCCGGATCGGTGGTCGGTTTGATGGGGATCCAGCGGCCGCCGAACAGTTGTGCAGTGGGATTGAAGTGCGGGTCGATGTGAATGAATTCGATGCCGAGTTGTTTGGCCCACATTCGCCGCTGCGTGCCCTCGCAGCCCATGTATGCCCCGTTGGTGCTTTCCGGATCGCTGGACCAGAACACGATCAGCTCAGCTTCTTGCAGGCAATCCTCCACCGTGCCGTAGTTCGCGGCAATACCGACTCGCTGGCTATGGCCCCAATGATGCATGGCGCCCCAGTACCAGCCTTCCCAGCTGTCCGGGTTGGCGGCCATTCGCGTAAAGCCGATGAGATTTCCGAATCGCAGCAGCGAACTCAAATAGTAACCTACGTTGCCCCATTGATGATGCGATGACATCGGCAGCACCACGGACCCCGCGCCGTAAACTTTTTTCTGGCGCTTGATCTCGTCGGAGACGATGGTGAGCGCCTCATCCCAGCTGATGCGCTCGTATCCGGAAATTCCGCGATTTTGCGGATTCCGTTCACCGTGCCGATCGAAATCGACGCGCTTCATGGGATACAGGATGCGCGTGTCCGAATACACCGCGGATTTCATGGCGAGCGCATGCGGTGCGACGGTGGCTTGGCGCCGCGGCGTAAAGGCATGGCCGCGGGCGCGTATTGTCCAGCTCGGCGCGTCCTTGTGGTCGAAATCGATGGGCGTGCAGCGCAGGATGCGGCCTTGCCGTGAGTAGACGAACAGCGGACCGCCGTTCGTCAGCATGGTGAAGCGAGTGCTTCCATCGGGCATGGCGGTGCCCAATTCCAGCCCCGCCGTATTCATTCGATTGAGGAGCTGCATGAACCACACGCACAACACGTCGGGCCCCACCACCATGACCTTGAAGTTTTTGGCTGCATGGACCACCTCGCCCATGTCGGGATTCGCTCTCATCATTGCGAGCGCTGTGTTCACGTCCTTGAAGATCATGGCGACATCGGGGCGATGGTGTAATCCGGCCACGGATTTGATACTGCCGGCCCGGAGGACGAAATGCCGCCCGATGGAGCCGTCCTTGAGCTGGATTTGCGCCACCAAGTCGTGCTGCCGCAGCATGGCTCTAAATGTGGGATACGATCGGGCCGCACGCCGCATCATGATGGGCAGCGCGACCAGGATGGTGCGAAGTACGGTACGTTTCACGCGGACCTATCGGCGGCGAAGGCGAGGGCTTTATGATTGGTCAGGAAGCTCATCCAAAGAACTAGCTAAGAATCGATTCTGCGGCTACGGATGCATTATAACGATCACAGCGTCTTTTGGCGACCCGAAACCACTCTGGCGCTGGCGCTGGCGCGTGCCAGGACTTTTCCGCCGGTGTCTTGCAGCGTCCCGGCCAGGAACGCGATTGTTTTGCCTAGTTGGACGACCTGGCCGGTGCCATATAGGTAGCCCGAGTTGGCAGCGGCAAGAAAAGACACATGCATGTCGATTGACGAGGGGAACACATTGCCCCCGGTCGCGGCCACAACCGCAGAGCCCATGGTGTCGTCCAGCATGGCGCAAAGCATTCCGCCTTGCACGTAACCGGCGGGATTCAGGAATTCCGGCCGCGCGAGGAATTCGACGCGAATTATGCTCGACTCGGCATTCCAAGAGACCAAGCGCCAGCCCAAGTGCGAGGCGATTGGCGGCAGGCCGACGCGAGCAAATAAGTCGATCAGTTCTTGCGGCTCGTCGGCACTCATGCCGGGCCGATCCGGTGGCGGTGGACACATAAATTTTTCCTGCGTTACCAGATGTTGCATTGACCTTGACTTGATCCACAGTATAAACAAAAATATCTCAAATAATGAGATTTATGAAACTCTCTGACCGGGGCAAACATGAAATGCGTGAGCCTGCTAGGCCGACTCGCTGCGATGGCATATCGGAGCACCCTTACGACGTCGTGATTGTCGGCATGGGGCCGGTGGGGGCGACGCTGGCCAATCTGCTCGCAATGCGCCAGGTGCGTGTGCTGGTGCTGGAGCGCGAGGCTGACAGCCATCGGCTGCCGCGTGCGGTCCAATTCGATGGTGAATGCATGCGGGTCTTTCAGACCATCGGGATTGCCGCCGAACTGCTGCCAGATCTGCTGGTCGTCCCCGGCATGCGCTTCGTCGATGCCGCGGGCCGGTTACTCATTGATTGGACGCGTCCGACGACTTTGGGCCCGCAAGGCTGGCACGCAAGCTACCGTTTCCACCAGCCAAATCTGGAACGCACTTTGCGCGAGCAGCTGCGCACCCGCCGCGGAGTCGATACTCGATCCTTGCATGAGGTGTGCACCCTGGAACCGCGGGATGAGGGTGTTGATGTATGCGTCAAAGATCTTGCGACCGGCCGGTTGCGAAGCGTGCGAGCCCGATTCGTCGTTGGCTGCGACGGCGCGCGCTCGACGGTTCGGCAATTCATGGGAACCGAACTCGACGACTTGAAGTCACACGAACGCTGGCTGGTGGTTGACGTGGTCTTGAAACACGACCGTCCCGATCTCGGCGACTACGCCGTGCAATACTGCGATCGTACACGACCGGTTACGTATATTCGCGGCATCGGCATGCGGCGTCGCTGGGAATTGATGCTGCGGCCGGACGAGGATGCCGCCAGTATGGTCAGCCCCGAGCAGATTTGGCCGCTGCTCTCGCGGTGGTTGACGCCTGACGAGGCTACGCTCGAACGGCCGGCGGTGTACACCTTCCACTCGGTCGTTGCCCGCGGCTGGCGGCGCGGCCGACTGCTCATCGCGGGCGATGCCGCGCACCAGACGCCGCCGTTCATGGGCCAGGGAATGTGCGCCGGCATCCGGGACGCGTCCAACCTGGCGTGGAAGCTTGCCGACGTGCTCCAAGGCAGCGCGGCAGATGCTTTGCTGGATACGTATGAAAGCGAACGTTCGCCGCATGTGCGCGAGTTCATCGAAACGGCTCTGCGCTTGGGCGCAGTCATTCGCGCAACCGGCGACGATGCGGCCGCGGGATCCCTCGAACCACGGCAGTTCGCGACCCCGCAGCCGCGATTGGGTCCCGGGGCGCATGATGGGTCGGCCGCAGCCGGGCGCATTGCTCCGCAACCACGGGTCGGCGATGACGTACTAGTCGATGACATCGTGGGTTACCGCGACATGTTGCTGGTCACGCCAAAATTTGCTTACGAGGCGCAGTCACTCGCGAAAGACATTCCGGTCGTGATCGCGGCGACCGGGGAGGGTGCGGCGAGGTGGCTGCGACAGTTGGGCGCTCAGGCCGTGTTGATCCGTCCGGACCGCTATGTGGCGGGCATCGCAGGCGATGGGCGAAGTCTCGCGGAGTTGCTCTCCATGTATGCGGGGCGCTGCGCACGAGTCGGGGTTGCCTAGGTTAGCGTGATACCCGCGAAACCTAGGCGAAGTCATAGCTCATGTCGAGTTCGTCGCGGGTGTTTGCAGTGTTGGGTTTGTTTTCGAAGCAACGATCCGTCTGGCATACGGATGACATCAATGCCGCATTGGGTTACAGCCGGGCCAGCGGCTACCGCTATGTGAAGGAATTGGTGGACGCTGGGCTGCTGCAAAAGGTCGCGGCAGGCCGCTATGCCCTGGGCGCCCGCATCATCGAGTTGGACTATCAGCTGCGGCAAAGCGACCCGGTGCTGCTGGCGGCCGCACCCGTCATGCGTGCGCTCGCGATCCGCTCGAAATTCGATGTCGTCTTGTCCACCCTGTTCGGCCGCACTCAGGTCATAGACACGCACCGCACCGGCCCACACAGCGCCTTGCAGTTGGCGTACGGCCGGGGTCGGCCCCGGCCGCTCTTTCGCGGCGCAGCCCCCAAAGTGATGCTGGCGGCATTGCCGCGCCCGGCTTTAAAGCGCATTTACGATCGACACGTCGATGAGATTGCAGCGGCGGGCCTGGCGACCAACTGGCCTGAATTTCGCCGCTGCATGGATCTCGTCCGCGAGGCAGGGTTCTATCTCTCGCTGGGCGAGGTCGAAGAACGCGTGGGGGCCGCCGCGGTACCCATTCTTAACGCGGAGGGTGAATTGCTGGCCGCACTCGCGCTGGTGGGCAACTGCGATGCCCTGCGGGCGACCGGACAATCACGGCTGGCTGGATGGCTGCGTTACGCCGCGCGCACCGTGCAATCGACGATGGGCGAGCAGGGCTAGACCCGTAGCGCGGCGCGCTTTCAGGATGGAAGGATCATGGCCGTCGTGCCCTCAGGCAGCTCGGACATGAAGGTCCACTCTTAAGTAGACGACGCCCAAGTCGGAGCGGCCCAGCTTCTCGTTCTCCCGATTCGCAATCGTTCCCTGTCCCACATGGGCGATCAGATCCTCGATGGCCACCAGGAAGGGGTGGCTCTTGACGTCGTTGATTGATTTGCGCCCGGCCATGATGTCCGCCGCGAGATCCACCGGATTCGGCAACGTGTTCTTGAGCGATTCGACCTCTTGGTACTTTTTCAAATAGTCGGCTGCGTCCTGTCCCGTCAGCGGCACCAGTTGAGTGACGTAGACCATATGATTGAAATCGTCGATGGGTGTGTGAATCAAATAGGTCTCTCGGAATTGCGGTCCGCCGCGCCGGCTTAGCTCATTGAACGTAGGAATCAGCAAGCGCACCGTTGCCGGCATGAAGAGAATGGAGGAGTTGGCCGTGGATCTCGCCGGTCTTATGGGCCCACTCAGCGTGAAAAAGATCCCAATCATTTTCCCAGCTCTGAAAATAGTTGCAGGGAAACAGCTGCGGCGTCGTCTCCACAATGCCTTCGACCGTGAAAGCCGGATAGGGAGGGAACACGGGTTCCGGTCCTGCGCCGATATACACGTAAACCAGACCCAGAAACTCGCGGGTCGGATAGGTCTTGATGGCGATATTGCCGGTCGTTCCTTCGGCCGGCCGCTCGGAGCAGAGGCCGTCGGCGCCGAATTTCCAGCCATGATTAAGCGCAGCGAATGCTGTCACCCTCGACGTAGCCGACGGACAGCTGCGTTCCCCGATGCGGACAGCGGTGATCGGTCAGATATTAGGTTCCGGTCTCGCCGCGATACAGCGTGAATTCCTCGCTGAGCAGCAGTATCGATTTTGCGCGACCCGGCGCCAGGTCGCGGACTAGCGCGACAGGGTGCCAAAACTGGCGCAGATACCGTCCGCCGAGCGTGCCCGGCTTGGTGCGCCAGAATTCGTCGTAGTAGGCGCGCTCATTCGGAGTGGGGGTGGGCATGGGCGTTGACATTGTTGCCTCTCGGTGACAGAGCGCGGACGGTTGGGTCACTCAGGGCGCCCCGGGCGGCCCACCCGGCCGGGCGAACATATTCAGTTCAAGATTTTCCCGACGATAGCCGGCGGGGTCGACCACGCTGCGCTTCAGGAATAGAGCCACTTCCGCCTGGACCGGTTCGAGCATGCTGGGGAGCGCGGAGAATTCGTGGGTGTGCCCGTGAATGAGGTGCAAATCCACAGCGGATTCTGCACGCACCAGCGCATCGAACAGCCGCAATGTGACCGCGGGGGGTACCAGCGGATCATCCATTCCGCCAAGCAGGAAGGTTGGCGGAAAACCGGCACGTACGTGCGCAATGGGGTTGGCGGATTCGATGGCTCGATCGTCGCAATGCGGACCGAGCAACATCGTCAGAGCGTTAGGTCCGGATCCCAGAGTTCGTTCGAGGATGGCCGGGGCAAACAAGGAGATGACCGCTGCGACACTCGAATCGGCCGATTCGCTGGTACCCGCCGCGAGCAGCGCCAGATGACCGCCCGCCGAAAACCCTTCGAGCGCGATTTTCCGAGGATCGATGCCGTATTCCCCGGCATGGACTCGCACCCAGCGAATCACAGCTTTGACGTCCTCGAGCTGGGCCGGCCACGGCGCCTCGCCCAGCAAGCGGTATTCGGCCGCCACGGCTAGGAACCCGTGTGCGGCCAGGATACGGGCGTAATCGGCCATGCTCTTGCGGCTGCCCATGCGCCATCCGCCGCCGTGCAGCAGGATCACAGCGGTGGCCAACGACTCACATCGAGGCCAATACAGGTCGACCATCAGCTCGCGGCGCCCGGTCCCGGGTACGGCGACATCCATTTTATCAGTCATTCAACCCCCCCGGACCATGCGTGCTCGACAAGCACCTCTAATCAGCGTGTTTTTCACAGGCCACTAAAACATGACTATGACGTCAGTGTCAATAATTGGCGCAAGCTGTGGTGAACCCGTTACGCTATGTCGTCGGGCGCTTGTCGCGCTCATTGCGGTCGCACAGCCTGATGCCCAAAGTCTCTGCTCCAGCGCCTCAGCCGACACTCCGGAAGGGTGAAGTCACCCGCCAGGAATTGATGAATGCGGCGGCCCGCGTGTTCCAAAAGCATGGATATGTGAAGGCCGACGTGGCCATGATTACCCAGGAGGCGGGCAAGGCTCGCGGCACTTTCTATATTTATTTTCCAAGCAAGCCAGATGTGTTGCGCGCCATGATCGACGAGTTCTCCTCGGACTTGCAACGCGGCGGCCTCGATCGCGCCGAACATGAACCGCGGGAAATGCCCACGGTTCTCACCGTGCTGTGGAATAACTACCGCAATCATGCATCGACGTTTCGAGCGCTTGCGCAAGCGGCGGCGGTCGATGACGGGTTTGCCGCCGTCTACCGACAGTTGCGTGAACTGGCGCGCCGCGATTTCTTGAGCATGATGCGCCGCTCGCGCGGCGGTCTGTTCGAGGAGGCCCGCGACATCGAGATGGCGGCAGTGGCGATGGAGACCATGGTGTGCAATCTGATGTACGACTGGCTCGTCGTACCCAATCCCCGGCGCGCGCGCGGCGCGGCCGAGGAGCGTGCATTCAAGGTCATGGTGAGCATCATGGCGGCCGTCATGGGGAGCCCGAAATCTTGAAGCCGTGCAGGCTCGGCCTAACCGCGATTTCCAGCCAGGAGGCGATCGGTCCGCCATGATGCACGACATTGCGTGAACGGTACGGGATGGGGTCCCAGCAAAACATATCGAACCCTTCGCCGCTTTCGGTGGCGAGCAATTCCGGCCGCGAGGCCACCTGCAATTCCAGCCGATGACCTTTCGCGAAAGAATTGGCGATGGGCGTAAGGCTGAATTTGAGTTCGGCGGGCCGGCCGGGGACGAGCTGAATGGCCGCGCCGCTCGAATGATCGTGCACGATTTCAGTAGGATTGGAGCGCGCGACATCGATGGTGCGGTGCGAGGCCAGCAGCCAGCCCCAGGCGAGTTTTCGCCGCCTTCCGTCGGGCGCGACATCGTCCAAGCGCGCCACTACATAGGTATCGATGGCCGTGGCGGAGAGCTGCAATGAGAGCGTAACCGGCCCCACGACTTCAGTGTCGACGGCGAGGGGCTCCGTGGCGTAGCACAGTGATTGGGTCTCGATGGCGTCGACCTGGGCCACGTAATAACTGGTCGATGGAATGGCGAGAAACGAACTGGTCGAGACGGCGGGCGGCTCGTTCACCAGCGCCTGCACTGCGCATGGGTGGCCTTTGCCGTTGGCGAGGTAAAGCCGCGTCGGTGAAGCGTCGCGCAGTGGCCAGGTCGGACTGCTTTCCCAACGCTCGGCGCCGTGCAGCCAATAGCGGACCCGCGGCAGGTCTTTGTAGCCGTTATCGATGCCTTTGAGTTGCCAGTCGTACCAGGCGACCAACTCCTCCTGGTAGTTTGCCCAAGGAAAGATGTACTCGGGCGGCCCGAAGAACAGCCATTTGTCGCATCGCAGCCGATGCCAGAGTTCGAAAGCCCCAAAAAAGTGAAACCCTTGGGCCCCGTAGTCGGTGGCCACGCAGACGGGGATCTCGATCGATTCGATTTTCGAGCCGGCCGACTTGCTGCGCCAATAGTCGCCGTCATCGAAGCTGCGATCATAGATACGGCCGACATAGGCGCGGGTAGCCGCTTCCACGGGAGGATGCTTCTCGAGGAACTTACGCACGTTGCGCTGGGTCTTTTGCGGATCGCTCATCTCCATCGCAAAGCGATCGGTATTGAGCAAGTGACTGAAGAGGTGCCGGAGCGCGTTCGGAATTTTGGGCGGCACCAGCTTTTCGAAGGCGGCAAATAATTCGATTGCGCCGGTGTATGGCGCGCCGCCCTTGAAGAATCCATGCCGATACACATCGGTCATGGCCTTGTACGGAAAAATTGCCTTCAGGCTCGGTGGACGCGCCGCGGCCGCATGAAGTTGCATGATCGCAAACGCAGACATGCCAGTCATGCCGACGGCGCCGTTGCACCAGGGTTGCCTGGCCACCCATTCGATGGCGTCGCAGCAATCTTGAATCTCCGCCGGCGAACACATTTCTTCCGGAGGCTGACCACGCGAGCGACCGGTCCCACGGGGCTGGATCCGAATCACGCAGTAGCCGCTTTTGATGACGTAGGGGTGGACACCGGACTCGTCGATGAATGGCCCCCCGCCCATGCGTTCCGTATCCTTGATATAGGGCGCCCAGGCGACGAGGGCCGGTACGGCACCGAGTCCGGCGGGGCGAAACAGGTCGGCCACCAGAACGGTGCCGTCGGGCAGAGCGATGGGGACGTCGGCATCGAACAGAATCCGCGCCGCAGGTGTGCCATTTCGCGTATGCGGCGACCACCCGGCGAGTTGTGTTCCGCGCCGGTCGAGGCGTGGCGGAATGCGCATCGGCCGCGTCGACAATGGCGTCGGGTTCTTCATCGAAGTCCACCGCCCGGGCTCAATGCCTTATCGGCGCGCCAGCCGTACAACCACTCGAGCGCATCGTAGTAGCGCTCCGGCGCACGCGCCTTCCAAAGATCGTTGCGCACGAGGCGCTCGACCCCTTTGGCGTGATACACACGGCCCATTTCGCGTGCCGACAGCACCACTCGGGCCGTGCGAGCAACACGCGAGTGCTGGTACTGTTCGAATGCGGGCGCATAGTCGTCGTTGGCCGCGCGCAATGCTTCTCCCAGCGTTACTGCATCTTCGAGCGCCGTACATGCGCCCTGTGCGAGATATTGGAGCATGGGGTGGGCAGCATCGCCCAACAGCGTGACGCGGCCGAAGGACCAGCGCCCAATAGGCTCGCGATCCGCGGTCGCCCAGCGCCGCCAGCTTTGCGGCAGCGTCAATAATTGGCGTGGGCGCGCTGCAATGCCATTGAAATAGGACTGCACTTCCTCGGCACTCCCGTCAGTGACGCCCCAGCTTTCCCGGCCGCGGCTGTGAAAGGTCACCACTAGGTTATATTGTTCGCCGCCGCGCAGGGGATAGTGGACCAAGTGGCAATCGGGGCCAGCCCACGCGACCGGTGCGTTCAATTGAAGATCGGCCGGGAAGTCCCTGGCATCGACTACGGCCCGATACACCACGTGACCGGATACACGGACCGGATCGCCGACGAACCGTTCTCGAACCACCGATTTGACGCCATCGCAGCCGATCAGGGCAGCACCGCGATGGGTGCCGCCACGATCATCGATCACAATGACCTCCTCGGCCGTTTGCTCGATATGGGTTACCTTGGTCGACATGCAAAATTCGATCGAGCGGGTTTCGCGGACGCTGTCGAACAGGACGGAGTGCACGTCGGCTCGGTGAACGACGGCGTACGGATTTCCGAAGCGGCGGCGAAACGTCTCGCCCACCGGCATGTAAGCGATCTCGGTGTCATCGATGGCGTCCATGAGTGACAGGTGTTCGGTGTACACGGCATGGCTGCGGACCCGTTCGCCGACGCCGAGGGCGTCGCATGCGGCAAAGGCGTTCGGGCCAAGTTGGATGCCTGCGCCGATTTCGCCGATATGCGCCGACTGTTCCAACACCTTGGCTTCGATGCCACGGCGTCCCAAGGCAAGCGCCGCGGCAAGGCCGCCGATTCCGCCGCCGGCGATCAACACGGGGAAACGGTGACGGCTCGTCATCTCGGCAGTCTTGCCATCGGTTGCCATTGCGTCAATGCAAAATAACCAAATAACACTATATCGTTTTGTAATAATGGTCGCATGTCAAAACTCGACCTCGATTGGTTGAACGTGTTCGTCGAGATCTATAAGACGCAAAGCGTGTCACGCGCCGCCGAGGCGCTCGGTTTGGCCCAGGCAAGCGCCAGCATTACCTTGAAGAAACTGCGGCTGCACTTCGATGACCAGTTATTCAGCAGGACTTCCCGAGGCATGGAACCCACGCTCAAGGCGCAAAGCATGTTCCCCGAGCTTAAGGAGGCGGTACTGCGCATCCAGAAGGCGCGCGGTACCGGACCCGGGTTCGAGCCGTCGCTGACGTCGCGCGAATTTCGTATCTGCATGACCGATATCAGTGAAATCGTACTCTTGCCCGATCTGGTCAATCACCTGCAACGGGTAGCGCCGCGCGTGCGGATCAAGGCGGAAAAGATCGGCACCGACACGCCTCGGCGCCTGGAGTCGGGCGATGTGGATCTCGCCGTGGGCTTCATGCCGCATCTCGAGGCGGGCTTCTATCAACAAACGCTGTTCGATCAGAATTTCGTATGCCTTGCGGCGCGCGCTCACCCTCGCGTGCAAGGCAGGCTCGGCAAACGGGCCTTTCTCGCGGAGGCGCACGTCGTAGTCACCACCTCCGGGACCGGGCATTGGATTGTCGACAAGGAGATCGCGCGCCAAAAGCTGCAACGCCGGATCGCTTTGCGGCTCACCACCTTCCTCGGTGTGGCGCGAATAGTCGCGCAAACCGAATTGTTGGTGATCGTTCCCCGGTTACTGGGAGAGGCGGTTGCGACGCAGGAGCCGGTGCAGTTGTTGCAACCGCCGCTGAAACTGCCTTCATATTCGGTGAAGCAACATTGGCACGAACGCTTTCATGCCGATCCAGGCAGCGCGTGGCTGCGGCGCACGCTCGCCAGCCTGTTCGCGGATCGGCGCGGGGCATGAGTGCCGCGCGGGCCCGGAGGAGAGGGCGCGGCCGGCGCGGTCGCAGCCGACACCTCGCTTTAGTAAACTGCGGCGCGTAGCCTTGCAGCGCGATTGCAGCTCACGATCGGTAAGCCTGGCGATGCAGCGGAGGTCAGACTGTGAAAATAGGAATTGTCGGTGGCGGTCCCGCGGGGCTATTTTTCGCGTATCTCATGAAGCGCGATGATGCGCACCACGACGTTCGAGTGTACGAGCGGGATCCGGAGCATGCCACCTACGGTTGGGGAGTCGTGTTCTCGGATTTCGCGCTGTCTTTTGTGCGCGATGTCGCTCCCGACGTGTACGCCTCGCTGACCCGCAACGAGGTCGTCTATCCATCGGTGGCCGTCGTGCACCAAGGCCAAACCGTCACGATGACGCACACGTTCCATCGCATGGGGCGGCTCGAATTGTTGACGGCGCTGCACGAGCAATGCCGAAAGGTGGGCGTGGTTCTCGAATTCAATCGAAAACTCGATGACGTCAAAGCGCTCTCCGATTGTGATCTGATCGTTGCGGCGGACGGCGCCAATAGCGCCATTCGCTCGAGGTACAAGCAACACTTCCAGCCTTTGCTCGACGAGCGTCCGAATTTCCTGGCGTGGTTCGGCACGACCCGTTTGTTTGAAGCACTGAGCCTGATATTCCGGCAGACTCGCGACGGCCTGGTGATCGCGCACACCTATCAATACAGCGCGACCCATAGCACATTTCTGGTGGAAGTCGACCCGGAAACTTTTCGCAAGTCGGGTCTCGACCGCATGAGTGAGGCACAGAGTCTGCGCTTCTGTGAGCGAGTATTCGCGGAGGATCTGCAAGGACACGAGCTGCTGTCCAACAAATCGACCTGGTTCAAGTACACCATAGTCAAGAACCAGCAGTGGTACTCCGAGAACATGGTGTTGCTCGGGGACGCACTGCGCACCGGGCATCCCTCGGTGGGTTCGGGTACCCGACTCGCGCTCCAGGATTCAATCGCGCTCTACGAGGCATATAAGGCACGCGGAGCGGACGTGCCGGGATTGCTCGCCGAGTTCGTGAGGATAAGGCGTCCCGGCTCCGATTCGCTGCAGAATGCAGCAATCAAGAGTACTGAGTGGTATGAAAATCTCGGCCCAAAATTGGCTCTCGATCCGGTGTCGTTCGCGTACGACTATCTGCGGCGAACCGGCCGTGTTGCCCACGCCGACGTGCGCAAACGCGACCCGCAGCTCGCCGCCGAGTACGAACGTCTGCACCCCGAGTTGAATTTCTGACACCACAATCTTCTCTATACAGTACTCCAAAGTACGGCGTACAATCCGATTGGGCAGTATAAGACCGGTGCAAAACCGGCCAAACACCGGCACACAAAGGGAGCTTCGCTATGAATCGTGGTGGGACATGCAGCCGCATCGCGGCGTTATTTGCAGTCAGTGGTTCTGGACTACTTACGGGTTATGCATACGGCCAGGCGGCAGCTTCGGACGTCAGCGGCGGGAATGGCAACTTACTGGAGGTCATCGTCGTCACGGCTCAGAAACGCTCTGAGAACGTCCAAGACGTACCGATCGCGATTTCGGCATTCACCGCAAAGACGCTGCAGGACAAATCGATTGTCGATTTGCACTCTTTATCCAACTTGGTGCCGAACGTTAACCTTGATTCGGGATCGCCATTCTCATCGTCGACATCGGTGCTGTCCGCGTCGATCCGCGGTATCGGCCAGGACGACTTCGCGATGAACCTGGATCCTGGCGTCGGCGTATATGTCGATGGCGTGTATTTCGCACGCACGGTTGGCGCCAATCAAAACCTACTCGACGTCGACCGGGTGGAAATTTTGAAGGGACCGCAGGGTACATTGTTCGGCCGCAACACGATCGGTGGGGCCATCAGCGTCGTTACCCACACACCGGGAGACCAATTCTCGTTTCAGGGTCAGGTCACCGGCGGCAGTTTCGAACGGCATGATATGGCGGCGACCGTCGATATCCCCTTCAGCGAGAAGTTGCTGTCGACGTTCACCGTCGCGTCGTCGGTGCGCAATGGCTATCAGCGGCGCATCCCCTATCCGGGGGGTATCGGGATAAACATTCCGATTCAACAGTTCCCCGAGTCCGGATATCAAACTACCAGCGATGCGATGGGCGGGCAGAACCAGCAGGTCATTCGCAGCAAGTTTTTACTCAAGGCGAGCGACAATCTGAAGTTGACTTTGACCGCGGACTGGACGCACGAAGATCAACCCTCGACGCCGAATACCATCCTGAGGACGTACGAAAATAGCACGAGCTCGCTGGTCGGCCTTTACAATGGTTGCGTCACCGGGGCCATTCCGGCGTCGGTGCCCTACTGCGGTCCCGTCGGCCCGACAACGGCGCCGGCGGCGGGTGGCGGCTTCGTGACGGCCGGTCCGGCCCTGTCGAGCCTGAAGACTCCGTTTACCTTTGCACTGGTGAATACCGGCAACATCGACACGAGTTATGCGACGGGCCTCAACTTCTCCAAGATGGATTCATATGGCGCAGCTCTGACGGCTGACTTGTCCATGACCGACGATCTCACCCTCAAATCGATCACGGCCGCTCGTCGCCTCAACTGGAAAGCCGGTCAAGATGGCGACGGTTCGCAGCTCAATACGGTGGAAGAATCGTTTGCCGAAGGCCAACATCAGGTCTCGCAAGAAGTGCAGTTGATCGGCAAAGCGCTGGGCGGGCGGCTCGACTACGTCGCGGGTTTGTACGCCTTCAACGAAGGCGGCTATATCCACGACTATGTCGTTTTTCCTGTGCTGATCATCGATGGCAACAATGTGCTCGACACCACGGCCTATGCCACTTTCGCCCATATCAACTATAAAGTGACGGATAAATTCGGCATAACGCTGGGTACACGCTATTCGATAGAGCAGAAAAAGTTCGAAGGAGGTAACTCTGATTTGAACGCTTTCGCCTACAAAATCAGCGGCCTTTATCCGGTGACGGCCGCGAATGCGGCGGCGCTTGGCTTCCCGAATCCGGCGCAGCCGCTGCGCTTGTTCCCGACCGGTGAAAATCACCAGACCTTTCACGTCAACACGCCGACCGCGGGAGCCGATTATCATGTTACCGACGACGTGATGACGTACGTCTCGTACTCGGAAGGCTTCAAGTCCGGCGGCTGGACCACACGCGTCACCGCGCCTATTTCGAACGCAAACCAGGCCACTTTCGCCCCGGAGACGGCGCGCACCTATGAAATAGGTATGAAATCAGCCTTGTTCGATCATCGTATGACGCTCAATGTGGCCGGCTTTCTCACAAAATATAAAGGCATCCAACTGACTTTCCAGCAGGGCGCCTCGCCGACGATCAAAAACGCCGGCGACGCCGATATCAAGGGGGTCGAGGTGGAAATGCAAACTCGGATTGGCTATGGCTTCGCGCTCAACGCCGCCGCCGGTTATATGAAGGCCTACTATACGAGGCTGAACGACGTCTCGGGTCCGAGCAACCCCGTGACGGGGGCCTCCACGACGCTGCCACTGAGCGCAAGCCTGCCGAAAACACCGAAATTCAAGGTAAGCATCAGTCCTGAGTACGACATCAATCTGCCTGGAGACAGCACACTGCGTTTCTTGGTCGACTGGACTCACACGGCATCCATGTTCAACGACGCCCAGAACACCGTGGCGCTGGAACGTCCGGCGGTCAGCGTGGTGGATACTTCGATGCACCTCATCTCGCCGGGCGACAAGTATGAGTTGAGCCTCGGCGGCGTCAACATTTTCGACAAGCGTTTCATCACGACCGGACTGGACCAGGTCACCGGGGGAGTACTTCAGGCTACCTACAACCCGCCGGCTGAATGGTATCTCAGCGGCCGGGTCAAATTTCGCTGATAACCGGTGGAAATGCCACACAACCCTGCGGTCCAGCGTCAATGACAGCGAAAACGATGCGGGCGGCACGCCTTCACAGATTCGGCGAGGCCATGGTGGTCGATCAGATCCCGGTGCCTCAAGTCCGCTCGACGGATGTGCGGGTGAAAGTCCAAGCGTGCAATATTGTTCCCAATCTTCATAATATTCTCGCCAACTGGCAGGTGTGGAAC
>JALYIW010000113.1 GCA_030775625.1 Pseudomonadota bacterium
GAACCGACCCCTTGAGGCCGCCGGCGCCCAATCCCAATATCACGGCGGTAGGGGCTAAAGTTTACAAGGCGGCCACGTTGCAGGAATTGGCCGCCACCGTGTCGCTGCCGTACGACCGTTTAGCGGAAACCGTTTCCGCGTACAACGCAGCGCTCAGCGAAGGTGCGCTTGATCGCTTGACCCCGCCGCGGGTATCTCACCTCCACGAACCTTACCCTATCTCCAAGCCGCCATTCTACGCGATCCCGGTTTGCGCCGGATTGAGCTATACCATGGGCGGTCCTGAGATCGATGCTCATGGCCGGGTATTGGACCGCGAGGATCGACCCATTCAGGGGTTGTACGCCGCAGGTTCTACCTCGGGCGGGTTGGAGGGCGGCCCGTTCGCCGGATATGTGGGGGGCCTGATAAAGGCTTTGATCTCCGGCCTTCTTGCCGCCGACTGCATCGCGCGAACGATGCAGCCGGCAGGAGCACTGCTATGACGATCGACAAAGCCTTTTTGTCTGCGGGCTATTGGGAAGACCGCTTTTACTCGGGGGGGTGGCGGCAGGCCGCGCGCTCACAAGAAATCTTCAATCCTGCCAGCGGCGCCAAACTTTACCGCGTCGGGGTTGCCGATGCGGCTGACGTGCAGCGTGCCGCAAAATCGGCAAAGCGGGCCCAAGCGGCCTGGACCGGTGTCGACTTTGACCGCAAGGCCGGGATTTTGCGCAATACCGTGCGGGTCATCGAAGACAATACTCTTGAGATCGTCGACTCGATCATTCGCGAGAGCGGCTCGACCGCACCGAAGGCTCAGTTTGAAGTCGGCATCACCGTTCGCTGCCTCCATGAAGCCGCCGCGATGCCGTCGCAGCCGCAAGGTTTGGTGCTGCCGAGCCCGGCCGGGCGAATGAGTTTCGCCCGGCGCATGCCGCTTGGAGTCGTCGGTGTCATATCGCCTTTCAACTTCCCGCTCTATCTCGCCATGCGTGCGGTCGCGCCGGCGCTCGCCGCAGGCAATGCCGTCGTGTTGAAACCCGATTTGCGAACGCCCCTGTGCGGCGGATTTGTGATCGCAAGGATCTTCCAGCAAGCCGGGTTGCCTGATGATCTGTTGCACGTGCTGCCTGGACCTGCTGAAACGGGCGAAGCGCTGTGCACGGATCCCAACATCTCGATGATCCAGTTCACAGGATCGAGCAACACGGGACGGCGGGTGGGTTCTCTCGCCGGGCAGCACTTGAAGAAAGTGTCCTTGGAGCTAGGGGGCAAGAGCTCCCTCATCGTCCTCGCCGACGCGGACCTGGATGTGGCGGCCTCCAACGCAGGATGGGGTGCCTATTTGCATCAAGGCCAAATCTGCATGGCCGCGGGCAGAATATTGGTCGAGAGACCCATCGCTGAAGAACTTATCGCAAAGATCGCCGCGCGGGCTGGCAGCTATTCCGTGGGTGACCCATCGAGCGGCCAATTCGCTTTGGGACCGATGATCAATCAGCATCAACGCGATAAGACCCACGCCATCGTACAGGACAGCGTAAGCGCCGGTGCGACCCTGGTGGAAGGTGGCACTTACGAGAACCTGTTTTATCGGCCCACGGTTCTGTCCGGGGTGCGGCCGGGTATGCGAGCTTTCGAGGAGGAGATCTTCGGACCCGTGGTATCGGTCACCGAGTTCTCGTCGGACGACGAGGCAGTCGAACTTGCCAATGACACGGAGTACGGTTTGGCCGGCGGGGTGATTTCGCGCTCGGTCGATCGGGCCATGGCTCTCGGAAACCGGCTGAACGTGGGTCTTTTGCATATCCACGATCAGACGATCAACGACGAGGTGGTCAACCCGTTCGGCGGTCGCGGCCGATCCGGCAACGGCGGCAGTATCGGCGGGCCCGCCAACTGGGAAGCATTCACCCAATGGCAGTGGGTGACGGTCAGGAGGGAGGCGGCACCGTACCCGCTTTGAGATGCGATTGGGTTCCCGCAGGCGCGATGATGATTTCTGCTGTTTGATTTTGTTCGTTGACGAGGAAACGAGATGAGCGACGTCTTCGAAACGTTCCGGCTGACTGATCGGACGGCTATCGTCATGGGGATCGGACCGGGCGTGGGTGAACATGTCGCCAAGGGCTTGGCCGCGGCGGGCGCGAGGGTGGTCTGCGCGGCACGACGGACCGCCAATATCGAGCGGGTCGCGCGCGAGATCCGGGAAGCCGGTGGCGAAGCGATCCCTGTGACCGCCGACGTCACGGTGTCGGACGACCTGGAGCGCCTCGTTGCGGAAAGCCGGCGCGCCTTCGGGCCGATTCATGTTCTCTTCCACAACGCGACCGCCGGCGTGATTCCGATGGCAGCCGGCGTATGGGGCAATACACCCGACATCTGGCAGTCAGCCCTCGCCGCCAACGTTACCTCGGTCTATCGGCTCGCTGAACTGGTCTATCCCGATATGGCGACACACGGCCGAGGAAGCATCATCACCGTGGGAAGCACCGGCGGCTTCACGCCCGTACTGCCTTCCATTGCCTACGGCGTGGCCAAAGCAGGTCTGGTGATGCTCACCCGCCATCTCGCCAAAGCGCTGGCGCCTGCCGCTCGTGTCAACATGATCTGTATCGGATCGATGACGCCGGATGGCGTCGAACTCGAAGCACACAAGGGCTATGAGTTCACCGCGCGCAACGCGATCAAACGCTACGGGCATGCAAAAGAAGCGGTGGGCGTCGCTTTACTGCTTGCCTCGGATGCGTCGAGCTACACCACGGGAAGCACCATATTCGTCGAAGGTGGCCGGGTCGGAACGCAGTCCTGACGGCTACAAGTCGAACGCCGATTCAATCCCCGGCGGTCTTTGTTTCTTCGCGAAGGTGGCCGATGCCGGCGACGAATGCGCGATCGGTCATCAGGAACAGGCTCGCCGGACCGGAGGCCGCGGCATGTACGATCCACTGCCAGCGGCAGTGTGAAAATATCGTTCTTGGTCCACTTGAACTGATTGGCGCCGATCCGAGTCGATCCCTCGCCTTCGACGACGGCCACTATGGCGGTGGCGCTCGTTCGATAGGGTCGGGTCACCTTCCCGATCTCGAAGCGCTCGGCGTAACAATCAATGGTAGGCATCACGGGCCCACCGTTCATGGGATTCACATAGCGAATGCGGCGCGATCCATCTTCCGCCGGAGCCATGGCATCGAGTGCATGGCTCACCGAGGACCAGTGGTTTCGTAGCCGGCGCGCGGCCCCCTGAGGAACGAGAGGCCCGACGCCCCGGGCAACCCTAGATCGAGCAGTATTGCATCGTACGCATGTTCATGGTTGAAAGCTTGGCGGAGATCGCATCCTTCGCCCACTCCGCGAGCCAGCCTTCCTGCCGCAGACCCCGGCATATTTCCTCGGCCAGCATATCGGCGTCTTCGACTACCAATATGTCCATTGAGGGGACTCGCTCGAGAAGGAGCCCTGATGGCCGCGCGTGTGCCGGGGATCTTACCGCAGCGCAGGATCGATCGAAATCATAACGATGCGGATCGTCCCGACTTGGCGGTTGCCGCAGCCTTGTTCGCCTCCGCGCGCTGCTTTACCCCATCGTAGAGCTCGTGATCCAGCGGAACTCGGCTATAGATATTATTCACCTGGACGATTTTGGAAAGGAGGGAGAGAAATACCC
>JALYIW010000114.1 GCA_030775625.1 Pseudomonadota bacterium
GTGCTCTTGCCCGAGCCGTTCGGTCCCATGATGGCGTGAACTTCGCCGGCGTTCACCCGCAGATTCACACCCTTCAGTATGTCTTTGCCCGCGACGCGGGCGCACAGATTGGTAATTTCTAGCACGCTGCTTCCTATGACGCCGTTAGCCAACGGCTCCTTCCAGGCTGACGCTCAAGAGGTTTTGCGCTTCGACCGCAAACTCCATGGGCAATTCCTTGAACACCACCTTGCAGAACCCGCTGACGATCATGTTGACCGCATCTTCCGCCGAGATTCCCCGCTGCAGGCAGTAAAACAACTGGTCCTCGCCGATTTTCGACGTGCTGGCTTCGTGCTCCACGGTGGCGGTCGGATTCTTGACTTCCATGTAGGGAAACGTATGCGCGGCGCAATGCGGCCCCATCAACAACGAGTCGCATTGCGTGAAATTGCGGGCACCCGCCGCGCTCGGCAAAATCTTCACCAAACCCCGGTAGGTATTTTCGGCGTGGCCGGCCGAAATGCCTTTCGAGACTATGGTGCTCTTGGTATTACGGCCGATGTGCAGCATCTTTGTGCCGGTGTCCGCCTGCTGATAATTATTGGCCACCGCCACGGAATAGAATTCGCCGGTCGAGTTCTCGCCGCGCAGAATGCAGCTCGGATATTTCCAGGTAATGGCAGAGCCGGTTTCCACCTGAGTCCAGGAAATCTTCGAATTCCGCCCGCGACATTCGCCCCGCTTCGTGACGAAGTTGAAAATGCCGCCCAACCCGTTCTCGTCACCGGGATACCAGTTCTGCACGGTCGAGTACTTGATTTGTGCATCATCCAGCGCCACGAGTTCCACCACGGCGGCGTGCAATTGGTTCTCATCGCGCATGGGCGCGGTGCAACCCTCCAAGTAGCTCACCGACGCGCCTTCGGCTGCGATGATCAGAGTCCGCTCGAACTGACCGGTCTTGGCGGCGTTGATCCGGAAGTAAGTCGATAATTCCATTGGGCAGCGGACGCCCGGCGGGACGTATACGAACGAGCCGTCGGAAAACACCGCCGAATTCAGGGCGGCGAAATAATTGTCCCCGGCCGGGACGACGGTGCCGAGATAGCGCTCGATCAGTTTTGGATGATCGCGCACGGCGTCGGAGAAGGAGCAAAAAATGACTCCCGCCTTGCCCAACTTGTCCTTGAAGGTCGTCGCTACCGAAACGCTATCGAAAACCGCGTCCACGGCGACGCCCGCCAAGCGGGCACGCTCGTGCAGTGGAATGCCGAGCTTGGCGTAGGTGGCGAGCAGCTTCGGATCCACCTCATCCAGACTTTTCGGCGCATTCGCAGGAGCGCGGGGCGCCGAGTAGTACGAAATGTCTTGGTAGTCGATGGGTTTATAATGTACGCGGGCCCAGGTGGGTTCCTGCATGGTCTGCCAATGCCTGAAAGCCTTCAGGCGCCAGTCCAACAAAAATTGTGGCTCGTTTTTTTTCCCCGATATGGCCGCCACCACCCCTTCATCGAGGCCGGGCGGCAAGCTATCGGACTCGATATCGGTGACGAACCCGTGTCGGTATTTCTGACCGAGGAGGGCTTCAACATCTTGAGATTTAGTGGCCACAAAGGTTTCCAATTGCTGTTGCGCTGCCATAAACGGGGTTTCGATGCGAGTCAAAGCTACGCATTCTTCAGGTATTCGCGCGGACTTCCGCCGCCAAATCCGAGACGCGAAGGGCTCCGGAATCCAGTCCCGCCAATTGACGCAGGGTGACGTCCTCCAATGCACGGCGGATCGCGGCATTCACCCGCTGCCACGCACCGCCGACGCGGCACTGGCGCTCTATGCCGCATTGACTGGACGCGCCGCTGCATTCGGTGATGGCGATCGGCCCCTCGAATACATCCAGAATCTGCGCCGCCGTGATGTGTTCGGGGTCGCGCGCCAGGCGATAGCCGCCGCAAGCGCCGCGCGATGAAAGCACTAGGCCTGCGCGCTGCAGGCCTTTCAGCACCTTGCTCACCGTCGGTCTGCTCAGCCGAGTACGTTCGGCCAGTTCACCCGCCGCTCGATGGCGCGACGGCTCTTGCGCTAGACTCGCCAAAACGACGGTGGCGTAGTCGGTCAATTTGCCCATACGCAGCATATAAAATCGTTTTCCTGCCGAAACAATGTGGGACTATTTTAGTCCTATTTGAATTGCTGGTCCACTCGCAAGGCGGATGAGGCTTGATTTTGCTATCCTTGGAAATTCAGATCCGATCAATATCAGCGAGATACGCCAGACATGAACGTCGTTGAATTAAGCGCCACCGCGCACGCCTTGGTAGCAGGAAATCGAGGTATTTTGGCTGCTGACGAGAGTTCGAGCACCATCAAAAAACGTTTCGATACCATCAAATTGGAATCAACGGAAGAGACGCGGCGGGCCTACCGCGAAATGCTGTTTACCGCGACCGCCGCCCACCGATACATCAGCGGCGTCATCCTCTATGACGAAACCTTGCGTCAAACGACCCGCGACGGCGTGCCTTTTGCCAGCTACCTGGCGAAACACAATATGCTGCCGGGCATCAAGGTCGACATGGGGGCAAAACCCCTGGCCGGTTTTTCCGGCGAGACCATCACGGAAGGCCTCGACGGTTTGCGCGAGCGGTTGGCTGAGTATTATGGGTTGGGCGCAAAGTTCGCGAAATGGCGTGCCGTGATCGATATCGGCGGCGGAATTCCCAGCTCCTATGCGATCGATGCCAATGCCGAGGCGCTCGCGCGCTACGCGGCGCTTTGCCAGGAAGCAGGGATCGTTCCGATCGTCGAGCCCGAAGTATTGATGGATGGCGGCCATACATTGGCACGCTGCGAAGAAGTCACCAACGCTGTGTTGGACAGCGTGTTCGAGCATTTATTTGCCGCGCGGGTACGTTTGGAGGGCATGATACTCAAACCGAACATGGTGATCTCCGGCAAAAAGTGCTCGCAGAAGGCCACCCCAGAACAGGTTGCCGAAGCGACGGTTCGCACCTTGAAACGCCAAGTGCCTTGCGCCGTCCCGGGCATCGCATTCTTGTCCGGCGGCCAGACTCCGACCGAGGCCACACTGCATTTGAGCTTGATGCATGCCGCCGGGCCGCTGCCGTGGGGCCTGACATTCAGTTATGGGCGCGCCTTGCAGGAGGATGCGTTGAATTCATGGGGCGGCAAATCGGCAGGCGTTGCGGGTGGCCAGACGGCACTGTCCAAGCGAGCCAAATTGAATGGCTTGGCAGCGACAGGCGAGTACCAGCCCGCGATGGAAACATCAGCGGCCTGAGCAGCCGCGCTCACCTTACAGAGCGGGCGTCGTTGCGGCGCTCTGCGCGACACCAACATTGAACCAATCCGCCGCCATCGTCGAGATTCGCAATTTGAATTATGCGATCAGAGGCCGTCCCGTGTTTGCCGGACTCGATCTCGCCCTTCCACGCGGCCGCGTGACGGCCGTCATGGGTCCTAGCGGTACCGGCAAGACGACGCTGCTGCGGCTGATTACCGGTCAAGTGATGGCCGATAGCGGTTCGATCAATGTCGCGGGCCAAGACATGCGGAACATTCGCCGCAGTGATCTTTATATATTGCGGCGGCGAATGGGAATGCTGTTTCAAAATGGAGCGCTGCTCACCGACTTGAGCGTGTTTGAGAACGTCGCTTTTCCGCTGCGTGAACATACCGAGTTGCCGGAACGGCTGATCCGCCAGTTGGTGCTCACGAAGTTGCAGGCGGTGGGTTTGCGTGGCGCCGCGGAATTGATGCCTGCGGAACTGTCGGGGGGCATGAGCCGCCGGGTGGCATTGGCGCGAGCCATCGTGATGGATCCCGAAATTTTGATCTATGACGAGCCTTTTGTCGGGCTCGATCCCATTTCCCTGGGAGTGATACTGCGTTTGATCCGGCGATTGAACGATGCGCTCGGCATCACCAGCATCGTGGTCTCGCATGACGTGAAAGAGATCTCGACGGTGGCCGACTCAGTTTTTCTCCTCTCCGGCGGTAAGGTGGTCGCAAGCGGCAGCCCGCAGGAACTGAAGAGCTATCCCTCGGAGATCGTGCGTCAGTTCATGGGTGGGTTGGCTGACGGTCCAGTGGCATTTCACTATCCGGCGGCGGATTATTTCGGCGAATTGCTCGGACGCAGCGAGGCTCCATGAACGTCATGGGCGAACTCCGGGAGAGCTTGGTCGAATCGCTGGTAAGTCTGGGCGCCGTCGTGCGCTTTCTCGTGCGTCTGCTGGTCAACTCACCGCCGGCGCTGCTGCGATACAACTTGGTCGCGCAACAGGTTTACAATGCCGGAGCGTTGTCGCTGGTCATTATCATGTTATCCGGTTTGTTTGTCGGCATGGTATTGGGCCTGCAAGGATTTGAATTGCTGCAACGTTTCGGCTCGGAGGATGCCCTCGGCATTGCCGCCGCGATCGGACTGGTGAAGGAGTTGGGCCCGGTGGTAACGGCGCTATTGTTCGCCGGTCGAGCGGGCACGGCGTTGGCCTCCGAACTCGGGTTGATGCGGGCCACCGACCAGCTATCGGCGATGGAAATGATGGCGGTCGATCCGATATTGCGAGTGGTCGTGCCGCGATTCCTCGGCGGTGTGATCGCGATGCCCCTGCTCGCCGCTATATTCAGCGTCATCGGCATTTATGGCGCACAGCTGGTGGGCGTGCAGATCATGGGGGTGGATTCCGGCAGCTTCTGGTCGCAGATGCGCGGTTCCGTCGGGTTGTCCGACATCAACGAGGGCATCGTCAAGAGCTGCATTTTCGGCATCGCCTGCAGCTTGATCGCGGTGTACGAGGGCTATTACGCGATTCCGACCGCCGAGGGTGTGGGGCGCGCCACCACGCGTACCGTGGTCACCTCGGCCGTGGTCGTCCTATTCCTCGACTATTTGATCACCGCGGCGTTTTTGTAAGGGGATATTCCATGCGCAAGTCACATACTTTGAATCTCGGGACAGGAATGTTTGTGGTGCTCGGCTTCGCGGCACTGTTCTTTCTCACCACTCAGACCACCAGCCGCGGCATGTCTTTCTCCAGCCCGCCGCACTACGATGTTTCCGCCAAGTTCGACAATGTCGGGGATTTGCGGGTCGGCGCTCCGGTGTCCATGTCGGGTGTGGAAGTCGGCAGGGTGGTCGGCATCGAGTTCGACTCGAAAATATACAAAGCGCGTGTGCTAATGCGCTTGAACGCCAAGTACGATCACATTCCGAGTGACAGCGATGCGAGCATCTATACTCAAGGTTTGCTGGGCGGCAAATACATCGGGTTGGCGGCGGGCGGCGCCGACACGTATTTGAAGGACAAAGATCAAATCGAGAATACATTCTCGGCCTTCGTTCTCGAAAATTTAATAGGCCAAATCGCGGCGAACTTTATCAAGGGCAAGGCGGATTCGACCGCGCAAGCGCCGACGCCCCCGGAGAAAGCACAGTGAAGAAACTGACCCTGTTAGCCCTTTTCTCGTCGATCATCGCCGGCACCGCGTTCGCTACCGATGCGCCGAGCGCGCCCGCGGCGGCGCCCAATACTTTGGGTCCGAAGGAACTGGTGGAAAACTCGGCCAAACGCATGCTGGCGGAGCTGGACGCCAACCGGCCCATGTATGCAAAGGATCCTTCGAAACTCGATGCATTGGTGGGCAACGTACTCTTGCCGAATTTCGACACTGAGTATGCGGCGCGTTTGGTGTTGAGCCAGAACTGGCGGACTGCGACCGCCGAACAGCGCAAGCGTTTCATCGATGCTTTTTATAAATCCCTGCTGCGCAACTACGGCGCGGCGCTGGTGAATTTCACGGCTGATCGGTTTGTCGTGTTGCCTTATCGAGGCGAGCCCAACGACAAGACCACCACGGTGCAAACCGAAGTGAAGCGTTCCTCCGGCGAGAAGGTGCCGGTCAATTTTAGTCTGATCAAAACCGACATGGGCTGGAAAGCCTTCGATGTGGTGATTTCAGGCATCTCCTACGTCAAGAGTTTCCGCACGGACTTCGCCTCTGAAATTCAGGCCAAGGGCTTGGACGAAGTGATTGCGCGGCTCGAAACCCAGGGCAAACCCGGCCCCGGTGCCGCGCCGGACGGCAAGAATTGAACACGCTCCATGAGGCGACGGCCTTCGTCGTCGAGGAGGGTGAGCGCTCTCGCGTGACCGGCACGCTGCATTTCACGACCGTGACGGGGCTGTTGCCGCCGGGGATCGAGGCGATCCAGGGCGGGCGGGCGGCGGTGATCGACCTGGGCGGCGTGACCAGCAGCGACAGTTCGGGTCTCGCACTGCTCATCGAGTGGTTGAGCGTCGCGAAGGCGGCCAGCCGCTCCCTGCGCTATGAAAACATTCCCACTCAGCTGCTGCAGCTCGCCAAACTGAGTGAGGTTGAAGAACTGCTGATTGCGGGCTGAGACCTGCACCATGGGGCGCTCATCGGCGATCCGGTTTGTTGGGGGACGTGGGTGGCGGCGCGGCCTTACCCGAATCTGCCTTACCCGTATCCGAACTGTCGGCGTCCGGATCGACCAAGGGCTCGTCGTCGGTGACCTTGCCGTCGGACACGAGATACGCACGCCGCTGCAGATAGGCGTCGCGAATGAAGGCGTAGGGATCGTAGACATTCTTCAGGGTGTCATCCAGCGGCAATAGCGCAGCTCGGGTATCGACCAAGCGAAAACCGTACAGTCCCCACGTCACCGTGGTGTTGTTGATGTATTGCTGAGGATTGGTGTATGCGTCCACCAATTTGGCCGGTCCATCACGCAGGTCAGACGGGCCGAGAATCGGCAGCTCTAAGAATGGCCCGGGGTGCAAGCCCCATTTTCCGAGGGTCTGCCCGAAATCTTCGTTGTTGTGGGGGATGCCGGCGCGGCTTGCAGGATCGAACAGCCCGCCCAGGCCAAAGGTCGAGTTCATCGCGAAACGTCCGAGGTCGGTCAGTGACGCCAGGAACTTTCCTTGCAAGGCGTCGTTGACCATCACGGTCGTCATGCTGAGATTGTCGAAAAAGTTGCTGACGCCTTCGCGAATGGCTTGCGGCAAGACGCGCACATAGGTACGCGCAACCGGCTTCGCAATGGCGCGATCGAGTTTATCGTTCACTTTGTAAACGCCGCGATTCCAGGATTCCCAAGGATCCTGCGGCGTGCGCGGAGCATTGGGCGGCAGGGTGACGCAAGCGCTCAGACTCAATACAAGAACGGTGCCGAGCGCCGCACGCGCGTGTCTAATCTTGACCATGCCGAATCTCCCTAACTGCCTTGAGTCCAAGCGGCACGATACAGGGTCCGCGGCTTCAATGTCTGCCATTACCATTGTCGTCGGCGACGGTGTTTTTGGGTTCCTTGGGCATGGCCGCCCGCACTTCTTCCAACCGCGCGCTGAAGCGTGCGCGTTGTATAGCGTCCAACTTCGGCAGGCCGAGGCCAAGTTCGAGCTGATAGGTGGACATTTTCAAGTCGCCGCTCATGAGATAGAACTCGGACATGTAGTAATAGGAATCGGCGATGTCACCGGCGGCGTTGGCTGCCTTTGCAATCAGGCGCGCTTGGTCCGGAGTCGGTTCCACCACATTGAATAAATCGAGCAATATCAAGTGCGCCCGCCGGTTGTCGCCTTCGTGCATCAGCGTCTCAGCCAGGCGAATGGTGACGGGGACATCGCGCGGGAACAGACTGAGCGCGCGCTCGAGTACCGCGCGCGATTCCTTGGGCTGTTGGTTGGCCATATAGGCTTGGCCGAGCGCGCCGTAGAATTGCGTCACCTTCGGATAGTCGTGGACGAGTTCCTTCAAATCGGCAACGGCAGCAGCGGGGTTGCGCGAGTTGATGTCGGCAATGTCCTTTCCGTAGCGCTCCTCGATGCCGAGACCCGCGCCGTTTTTGACCAAGCTGGCATAATAATCACGAGCCGCTTGCGGATTGCCCACCAATGATCGCAGCCGTTCACGCATCAATGTATAGCTCAATGAATCCGCGTGGCGCACGCGCCCGATCTGTTCGGCGCGATTGCGCGCCTCCGCCACGCGCTCCGCTGAAAGCGGGTGATCGATGAGGAATTCGACGGACTTGGTCCGGCTCGGATCCGGACTATTGCGTTCCAAAGTTTGGAAAAAAGTAGCCATGCCGAGCGGATCGTAGCCGGCGCTCGCCATCGTGCCGATGCCGATTCGGTCGGCTTCGAATTCATTGGCGCGCGTGTAGTTGATCTGATGCTGAATGGCCGCGCCCTGGGTGGTCAGAATGGCACCCTCCATCGCATCGGGAGAGCCGCGGCCCGCCGTGGCGCCCAACAAAACGGCAGCCAACATGGCCGCCGCGGAGAGCAGGCCGGCGTGACTCTGATCGAGAAGGCCTCGTACTATGTGCCGCTGCGTGACGTGCGCGGTTTCGTGCGCCATCACTCCCGCCAGTTCATTCTCGTTGCTCGTCGCCAGAATCAAGCCGCTGTTGATGGCAATGAAGCCGCCCGGCATCGCGAATGCGTTGATAACGGGTTCCTTCACCACGAAATAGTAGAACTGGTGTTGGCCTTCTTCCGCGCGGCTGGAGAGACTGTGCCCGATTTCTTGAATGTAGTCGCTGACTTCCGGATCTTCCAGGATCTGTCCGGTCTGGCGCATGCTGGCGAACCAACCCAAGCCCGCTCGATACTCATCCTCGAGCGACACGGCGGCGGTCGCGGGACTGCCCAGATCTGGCAGATCCTGATCGGTGGCGCTCGAGCCTGTGCCTACCCCTGCGGCCCAGCCCACGCCGACACTGGTGCTCACGGCAGCTGCGGCGGCGAACAGGGACAGGGACTTCAACAGTGACATGCGTCCTCCGTAAAGCTCCTTGGAGTGGTGTTTGCGACCCAAAGTTCGCCTATGCCTGCCTACAAGTCAAAGTACTTCGGAGGCGTAGTCTGCCAGACGCGAGCGTTCGCCGCGCACCAGGGTGATATGGCCAGAAAACGCCCACCCGTGAAACCGGTTGACCGTATAGGTAAGCCCCGAAGTGGTTTCGGTCAAATAGGGGGTATCTATTTGCGCGATGTTCCCCAAACAGACCATTTTAGTGCCGGGGCCGGCTCTCGTGACCAGGGCCTTCATCTGTTTGGGCGTCAAATTCTGCGCTTCGTCGATGATGATGAAACGATTCAAGAAAGTGCGGCCGCGCATGAAATTCAGAGAGCGTATTTTGATGCGATGTCGGAGCAAATCGTTGGTCGCACCGCGTCCCCAGGTGCCCCCGGGCTGGCTTTGCGTCAGGACTTCCAAGTTGTCCATCAAGGCGCCCATCCAAGGCTCCATCTTTTCTTCTTCGGTTCCCGGCAAAAAGCCGATGTCCTCGCCCAAGGGGATGGTCACGCGAGTCATGATGATTTCGCTGAAGCGATTATGGTCCAACGTTTGCGATAGGCCGGCGGCCAGCGTCAGAAGAGTTTTTCCGGTCCCAGCCGGCCCGAGCACCGTGACGAAGTCGATGTCCGGATCCAGCAGCAAGTTCAAGGCAAGATTCTGCTCGCGGTTGCGCGCGATAACGCCCCATACGTTCTTGCGCTCGACTCGATAGTCGACGGTGAGTTCCAGAACCGCCGAATCCCCTTCGAGCTTGCGAACGACGGCCTCCACGCCGTTCTCGGCGGGATCATAGACGAATTGGTTTATCTGCCAATCACGCACCAAAGGCCCGCGCACTCGATAGTAGGTGCGGCTTTGCTGCTGCCATGACTCTAAACCCTTGCCGTGTTTCTGCCAGAAATTCGCCGGGAGTTGTTGCGCACCGCTCGCCAGCAGGTCGGCGTCTTCGATGGTCTTGTCGCTGGAGTAGTCCTCAGCCTGCACTCCGAGTATGGCCGCTTTGATGCGCAAATTGATGTCTTTGGATACCAGCGTGACCCTGGCAGCAGGAAATTTCTGCTGCAATGCCAAGGTATTGGCGAGGATTGCGTTGTCGGCTCCGTGCCCCGGGAGGCTGTCCGGCAATACGGATTCCAACAACCGCGTCTGGAAGAACAGGCGCCCGCCCGGCGCCCGCTTGCCGTGATTGACGGGGACCGCCGTCGGAAGCGCTAGGCCGCGGTCGATCTGCGTCTTGGTGGCGTCCTTCATCAATTCATCGAGGAAACGGCTGACCTGGCGGACATTGCGGGCCGATTCCGACAGGCCTTTTTTACCGGCATCCAACTCTTCGAGTACCGTCATCGGTATGTAGATGTCGTGTTCTTCGAATCGAAAGATTGCGGTCGGATCGTGCATGAGCACATTCGTGTCGAGCACGAAAATGCGCCGCTCTCGAGCGGCCTTGCCACTCTTCGGTACCGCAGGCCCCGCAGGCCGCACGCCGCCGGTCACAGTGCCTTCACCGCATCCAAAACGGCCTCGGCGTGCCCCTTGACCCGCACTTTGCGCCACGAATGCCGAAGCACGCCCTTGGCATCGATCAAGAAGGTGCTGCGCTCGACGCCCATGTACTTTTTGCCGTACATGCTCTTTTCCTGGATAACATCGTAGAGCCGGCAAACCTGCTGCTCGGGATCGCTCAGCAGTTCGAACGGGAAAGACATTTTCTTTTTGAATTTCTCATGCGATGTGACGGTGTCCGGTGAAATCCCTAAAATCATGCAATTGGTTTTTTGCAATTGGGCGAAGGCGGCGCTGAAGTCCTCGCCCTCCTGCGTGCATCCCGGTGTGTTGTCGCGGGGATAAAAGTAGATGACGACCGCGCGGCCCGCGGCGTCCCGAAGAGACCAGCTTCCCGCCGTGCCATTCAGGGTGAACTGCGGGGCTTTTTTCCCAATGTCGATTGTGGGCATGGTCCCTTGTCAACTCTTGACGGGTTCGAAGATAGCATCGAGGTTCAAGTTATCGCAGAAATCCATGAACTCCTCCCGCAGCACGCCGATGTGCAGGCGGCTCGGCACATTCACGATCATCTGCACGGCGAACATCGACGCCCCGGTATGTGCGGCGGCGTACGAGCGTGTCGACAACTCGGCGATATCCACGCCACGCTGCGAGAAGAATCCGGACAGGCCTGCGACGATTCCGGTCTGATCGAGGCACACCACATCGATGGAGTAGGGCAGCATGTCGTTGCGCACTCCCCGCTCTTCCGTGCGCCGCAGCTGAATGTTCATGCCGGTCGCATCGGCGAGCTTTTTGAACTCGCCTTCGAGCTTGGCGAGAGTGTGCCAATTGCCGTTCACCAGCAGCAGCATGGCGAACTCATTGCCGAGAGAAGTCATGCGGCTTTCGCTGATGCTGCCCCCACAGTCCGCAATGGCCTTGGAGAGTTCATGGACCATGCCGACGCGGTCCCCACCGACCGCGGAAATCACGATATGTTGTTTCATCGGTGCAAATTCTACCGGATGGGCGCTTGCCAGGGTGCATGTCCGACACTTAAGGTAGCGATATTTCCTTGGGAGTCCCCTCGATGTTTTCTGGAATCATGGTCGCGATTGTCACGCCGATGACCGCTGATGGCGGACTGGACTTAGCCGCATGGGAGCGGCTGCTGGATTTCCACGCGAATGAAGGCACTGCCGGAATCGTGGTGGCCGGGACCACGGGCGAATCCCCAGCCCTGTCGAGCGAGGAGATCGAGGAGTTGACTCGCCGAGCGGTGGCGCGCTGCCGCGGCAAGGTCCAAGTGATCGTTGGAACGGGAACCCACGGCACGGCGAGCACGGTGGCGCGCACCCGCACCTTGTCGCGGCTCGGAGTCGACGGGGTAATGCTGGTGACTCCTTACTACAACAAGCCGCCCCAGGAAGGCCTTTACAGGCATTTTACGGCTGCCGCGGACGCCTCCGCCGTCCCTGCCATTCTGTACAATGTGCCCAGCAGAACCGCGGTGGACCTATTGCCGGGCACGGTGGCGCGATTGGCGCTGCACCCGCGCATAGTGGCGATCAAAGAAGCGACCGGCTCGTTGGGGCGGGCGCGCGAAATCAAAGCCGCTTGTCCGCCGGATTTCACATTACTGTCGGGCGACGACGCCACTTTTGTAGATTTAATGGGCGTGGGCGCGCTCGGAGTCATCTCGGTGACCGCGAATGTAGCTCCTCGGCGAATGCGCGAGGTTTGCGCGGCGGCGCTGATGGGTGATTTGGCAGAGGCGCGGGCAATCGATGCGGGTTTGCAGCCTTTACATAGAGATTTATTTGTGGAAGCGAGTCCGATCCCCGTTAAGTGGGCGGTGGCGAGAATGGGCCTGATCGGGAACACGATCCGGCTACCATTGGTCGAACTGTCGGCGGCGCACCACGAAACGGTGCTGCACGCGATGCGGACCGCCGGAGTAACCCTTGAGGACCAAGCAGCATGAGTTTTGATCGAGTTTTCCTGTGGATATCGACGGCTGCGCTGCTGAGCGGCTGTCATTTATTCAGCAAACTGACGCCCGATTGCCATGCTTCCCAGGAATATCAACGAGCGACGCAGGTTGCACCCTTGAAAGTGCCTGCGGGATTGGACTCACCCAATACAGAGGGCGCCTTGGTCATTCCGGCCGCCGCGCCCGCACCGCCCCCTGCGGGACCCCGAGATGCGTGCATGGACGTCCCACCCCGTTATAAAGCTGCGCCGCCCAATAAGGCGGCCAGTGAGCTGGCGAGTCCCGCTGCGCCCGCGCCCACAGCGCCACCGCCGGAGTCGCCACACTCGCCACCCCGGTAAATTTGATCGTCCGAGTCACCTCCGGTACCCTTGCGGCCGCGTGGGAGAGGTGGCCGAGTGGTCGAAGGCGCTCGCCTGGAAAGTGAGTAACATCCCAAAAGGTGTTCGAGGGTTCGAATCCCTCCCTCTCCGCCAACGAGTCTATGGTGGCTCGCGTTTGCATCTTCGCGACGACTGGCCACGAACCCCGTCAGGCCCGGAAGGGAGCAGCGGTAGAGGCTTTAAGTCGGGCGCCGAAGTCCTGCTGGCGCGGGCCGCCTCCTATACACTTTAAAATCTATGAGCTACATCGTACTAGCGCGCAAGTGGCGCCCGAAGCGGTTCGCCGAAATGGTCGGGCAGGAGCACGTGTTGCGCGCCCTGAGTAATGCCCTCGACAGTGGCAAGGTGCATCACGCTTTTTTGTTCACAGGCACCCGCGGGGTCGGCAAGACCACGATCGCGCGCATCCTGGCCAAATCGTTGAATTGCGAGACGGCAGGGGTGAGTTCGAATCCCTGCGGCGTTTGCGCCTCCTGTCGCGAAATCGACGAGGGGCGCTTCGTCGATCTCATCGAGGTCGACGCGGCCTCGCGCACCAAGGTGGACGACACCCGGGAATTGCTCGACAACGTGCAATACGCGCCTACTCGAGGCCGCTACAAGGTGTACCTCATCGACGAGGTGCACATGTTGTCGAACCATTCCTTCAATGCATTGCTCAAGACGCTGGAAGAGCCGCCGCCCCACGTGAAATTTCTGCTGGCGACCACGGATCCGCAAAAACTGCCGATCACGGTGCTGTCGCGCTGTTTGCAGTTCAGTCTCAAACGTTTGCCGGCCGCCCTGATTGGCGGGCGCTTGAAATTCATCGCTGAGGCCGAAAAGCTCGCTTTCGATGCTGCCGCGTTGGCGCTGCTCGCCCGCGCGGCTGAGGGCAGCATGCGCGATGGCTTGAGTCTGTTGGACCAATTGATCGCGTTTGGCGGCGGCGATTTGCATGAGTCGAACGCGCGGGCCATGCTTGGTACCATCGATCGCGGGCACGTCGGCCGCCTCATTGATGCACTGGCCCGGGGAGATGGAGCTGCGCTCCTCAATGTGGTCAATGAACTCGATCGCGATGCGCCGGACTACGACCGGGCCTTGATCGAGCTGGCGGCATTCTTGCAGCGTATTGCCATCGTGCAAATCGTCCCTGGAGCAGCGGTTCAGGACGAGGAATTCGATTCGGTCGAGCTGGCGCGGCTCGCGAAAGCAATCTCGGCGGAGGACGTGCAGCTTTACTATCAAATTGCCCTCGGCGGGCGACGTGATCTGACCATGGCACCGGAGCCTCGTGCCGGATTTGAAATGAGCTTGCTGCGCATGCTGGCGTTTCGACCTGACGCAGCGCCGGTTCCCGCGGCGGGACAGAGCCCCGCTCCGAACACGCAACTGTCCGTCGCGGCGAACGGCGCGACGGACTCCCGCGGTGCGGCCGACGTTCCAGGCGCGGTGTTGACGACCATAGATGCCGACAATTGGCCGGCAGTGGTCGAGGCCGCCGCATTGAGCGGCATGGTGCGGCAATTGGCCCTGAACTGCGTGCCGGCCTCCTTCGGCAACGGCGTCTTGGCATTGCGGCTGGATCAGGCGGCGGCAGATCGGCGTACGAAGGCGATCGAGGATAAGTTCGTTGTGGGTCTGTCGAAGTATTTCGGTTGCGATATTCGCATTACTTTCGACACCGCGCAGTCGACGCTGGCCACTCCGGCGCGTCAGCGCGCTGTGGCGGAACAGGTTAAGGTGGCGCGCGCGGCCGCCGCGTTCGAGGCGGATCCCGCAGTCAAGGGTTTGCGTGAGCGCTTTGGAGCCGATGTGGACCCGAGCTCGGTCAAGCCTGCGAATTAGCACTGGGAGAAGTTGAACATGATGAAAGGCGGTTTGGGCAATCTGATGCGTCAGGCGCAGCAGATGCAGGAGACTTTGAAAAAGGCGCAGGCGGAGCTAGCCGATCTGCAGGTGACGGGCGAATCCGGCGCCGGCATGGTCAAGGTGACCTTGAACGGGCACCATGAGGCTAAAAAAATTCTGATCGAGCCCAAGCTGCTCGGCGAAGACAAAGACATGCTCGAAGACCTGTTGATCGCGGCCATCAACGATGCAGTGCGAAAAATCGCGGTGCGAAGCCAGGAGAAGTACTCCGGTCTGACCGCCGGCCTGAAGCTTCCTCCGGGCATGACATTGCCCTTTTAAAGCATCACCCGTGAAGTACACGCCGACTCTCGCTCGTTTGATCGACTCGCTGCGATGCCTGCCCGGCGTCGGCCCGAAGTCGGCGCAGCGCATGGCGTTTCATCTGCTGGAACGGGACCGAAACGGCGGCAAGCTA
>JALYIW010000115.1 GCA_030775625.1 Pseudomonadota bacterium
GGTCATTGTCGTCCGCAATGGTCTGCGGCACATAGCCGTAATTGGCGGGGTAGTGCATTGCCGTCATCATGAAGCGATCCACGAACAGCGCTCCTGAGTGTTTGTCGACTTCGTACTTGACCGGGTCAGCGTTCATCGGAATTTCAATGATCACATTGAATTCCCGCGGTACATCTTTCCCCGCTGTCACATCATTGATGCTCATCTAGCTCGATCCTTCAAGTGCAAATATTGGCCATAGCGTCCGCGGCCACCGGGAAGGCCGGCGGGTCACTGTCTCGATAATGTCGTCGAAACTCGACACGGAATCAGTGAACCATACCCGCTATTTGCGGGCACCAATTGTTTTTAACCTTGTTCCAAATCGCGGAAGACACCGCATGCTGACATCGCGCCCGATATTTGTTGGTTTCCGTGCATCGCATCGGTGATTTTGAAAATGGCTGTACCAATCGGAGGACGCGGATTAGAATCGGTTCACGGCGCGGGCGTCGTATAATGGTAATACCCAAGCTTCCCAAGCTTGAGCCGTGGGTTCGATTCCCATCGCCCGCTCCACCTATTGATCCGTGGAGTTCCAGAGAGAACCAGCCGACGAGCTCGCGCAACGGGCACCGACATACTTGGAGACGCGGAGGTTGGCCGCCTTCGGCAATTTGAAAGCGTCGGTGTTCTAGGCAGCTCTATCGTGGTTTCGTTGGTGGGTTCCGACGAGACGAGCGATGTGCCGCGATTCCGTTTGCGCGCCGAATAGTTGGCGTTCTCTAGCCGGGACCCCATCCGGTCGGAAGAAGTAATTGACGCCAGCCACGCGCCAGCCGCTCATCGCGGTCGGCGAGGCCCAGTTGAGTTGTCGAACAGGTCGGGATGAAACTTCCGGCCGCAGAAAAGCTCTGGTCGAACGAGAAAAAGTCGTTCGTTACCTGCTAAACCTCAATCATCGTTATGGAGCCAGCGAGTCGCACTACAGGTTGAACATCACGGAAAGCCCGTAGATCACCCCTCCGTCAGTGTTTGCGATGCTGAGGCGCTCGTACTCAAAGCGCAGGCTGTAGCTGCTGTATTTGAATTGAGCGCCGACGCCCCAAGCCAACCCCCAGCCATTGTCGTCAAAATCGACGCCATTGGCTTCACCCCGCATCTGCCACCGGCTCCCGCCGATTTTGCCCAAGAGGGTGATTTTCGAGATGGGGGCAGAAATGACGGCGTAGCCTGCGATAGCGCTGGCAGCAGCGTCGCCGTTGGCTGATGACACGCTACCCAGCTTGTAGTAGTCGGCCTCGAAGGCGAGCCACCTCTGGCTGATGCCCCCCATGACCTTCCACTCAGTCTTACGAATGTCCAGATCGTCACCGTAGATGTTGTCGATATGGGGCCTGGTGATGCCGAAGCCGAAATACCCGCCCACCGAGTCGTCGGAACTGGTGCTCGTAGAACTCGCAGCGTTCGCAACGCCCGCGGCAAGACTGGTGGCAGCGAGGCCGCCGAGAAGGGCCAGACGTAAAGGCGCAAAGTAGTGGTCGTGAGTAGCAAGGCGCCGCGTCAGCTTACACACCCGCTTGATCGGAGCCAATTGCGGGCTGTAAGGCGGCAGGAACAGCAGGCACAACTGTCGAACATGGCGATGAAGAAAGTCGGCCAGGACTCTTGCGTGATGAGAGCGAGCGTGCTCGAGCGCGACGATCATGCGGCGCCCGGGCGTTTGTTGACGAAGCAACCGCCGGAGGAAAATCCGGAACATGGCGCCGTTGAAGACAGGGTACATATCATTCTGGTGAGACTACGACTCGCTACAATGGTTCCAAGTGAGCGGCCGTAGGAGGGGAGTCGATCCAAGGAGATCTGGCCACTTTCCAATCCGGGTGATCGCTGGGACGTTCTCATATCCCAAAATCGCGCAGACATCCAGATCTCGCGTGGATTCCCTCGGGACGTCGGTGTCAATTCCCTTGAGTGATCCGCGCGCAGATTTGGTCGGTCGCACCGGCACTAATTCGATCCGCCCCCGATACTCAATGACGTGCAACTTCTCGCCCGGCCTGATCCCGAGCGCGTCACGAATCTTCGACGGGATGACAATCTGGTACTTTGAGGAGCGGTTATGCTACTCATACAAATCTCCGATCGATCTAAAATACGTAAGACAACTTATGCAGGTTATAATGCCTCTCATTCGGTGTCACCGCGATCGGGCATTGGTGAGTGTTCCAACGGAAACTTCGGGCACAACGCGGTCGCCTTACACGGAATAGTCGGCTTCGCGCTGGTGACGGATAGTGAGGACCAGCACCACATCGGCCCGTTGTGCATAGCTATAAAGCGCCACATAGGCGCTTTTGCCATAAGAAATCAGTAATTCCCTCAATCCTTCCTCACAGGATCGACCTATAAACGGGTGTCGCTCCAGAATCTCAATCCCATCGCGAATTACATCGATTGCAGCAACCGCTACCTGAGGCGCCTCCTTGATGAGAAAATCAGCCAGCCGATCGAGATCCGCAAAAGCCTTCCTCGAGTAGATTACTCGCGCCATTTTCGCGCTTTTGGTCGCCTCGCTTGGTCGCCACGCACACGCGCCGCAAGGTAACGATGCACGTCCGCTGCAGCGTAACCTTGTCCGCTCTTAATCGCTTCGGAACGCGATGTCACCGCATCTGCAACAAATGCCCGACGCTCCTCATCCAGTTGCGTCTGATGCTCAATCGCCTCTAGCATGAACGCGAGGGGCGACTTGTCAGCCGCTTTGGCCGCCGCCGCGACACGTCGTTTGAGATCTGCCGCAATCTTGAGTGTCGTCGCCATCGCATTAGTCATAGTCACCCCTTGATGCATGGCGTTACTATGCCGGGGTTACTCCTTTCTAGAGTGGGCGCTCTGAATGGGGTATGGGTTCTGTAGAACGGTGGAGCCGGTCTCCAACAGGGACTTCAGGTTGGAGATGATCTTCGGCCAGCCGCCGGATACCGCTTCGATCAATTTCGAGGGTTCGCGCTCGATGGTATGAGTGATGGAAAGCTTGACCGCCGTTCCACTCGGCTCCAGTTCTATCGTGCATAGCGACTCACCTTCGGCCTTGAGCTCGGGCCTATTTTGATGCTGCCAACGGATCACCAACCGCCGTGGCGGCTCAGCCTCGACGATCTGCCCGGCGTCGGTGATGCTGCCGTCGGGCTGCACCATCTTCCACGACGACCCTGGCGTCCACGCGCTTTCGCAGTGCGTGCCGAACCAGTACTGCTTCATAAACTCCACGTCACCGGTCAGGGCTGACCACAGCTTCTGCGGTGTGGTACGTATGTAGGTCACGTAGGCAAAGGTCGATCTAGTCATTGGCTTTCTCCAGTCGTCGTTTCAGATCCGAGAGCGCCTTGAGGCGCGGCTTTTCGAACTTGGCAATCCAGCGCTCGTAGATCTGCTGCAGCGGTACTGGATTGAGGAAGTGCAGCTTTTCGCGGCCGCGCCGCACGGTGGCGACCAGGTTCGCCGCCTCCAGCAGGTCCAAATGCTGCGTCACGCCCTGGCGCGACATGTCCATGTGTTCGCACAGTTCGTTGAGTGTGCGGCCGTCGTGCGCATGCA
>JALYIW010000116.1 GCA_030775625.1 Pseudomonadota bacterium
GGGGTGATGCGTTTCAGCCAGCGTTGCATTGGGTAGAGGTGTAGTTTCTCGTCCCGCATTATGCCGCTTTCGCGACTGCAATATCGGGCTGCCAGACTGCCCGGTGAAACAACGACTTAAGTCAAACGATGCAGTATCATGCCGGCTCATTCACACCTGACTTGACGAGGACGCAATGTGGGAGATCATCCGCGCGGGCGGCGGCTTCATGTGGCCGATCATTGTATGTTCCATCGCGGCGGTCGCCATCATCTTGGAGCGGCTGTGGACTCTGCAAAGCAGCCGTGTCATTCCGCGCGACCTGTCGCAGAAAGTCTGGAACTGGATTGAAGCGGATCAGCTCAGCGACAAGCTCGTGGTCGCGCTCGAACAGAATTCGCCACTGGGCAAATTGCTGGCCATCGGTCTTGCCAATCGAAACAAGCCGCGTGAGTTGATGGTGGAGCGTCTGGAGGACGGCGGCCGCCACGTGGTGCACGAACTGGAACGCTTTCTGAACACGTTGGGCACGATCGCGGCGGTGGCACCGCTGCTCGGTCTGCTCGGCACGGTCGCCGGTATCATTCATGCGTTCAGTGCCATCACAGCCAACGGCATCGGCGACCCGCGGGTGTTGTCCGGGGGCATCGGCGAAGCGCTGATCACCACGGCAGCGGGTCTGACCGTGGCCATTCCTTCGCTCATTTCCTATCGCTTTCTGCGCGGCAAAGTTGAGCGGCTGGTAGTGCGCATGGAAAAGGAAGCCATGAAACTCGTTGACGCGTTGGATGAACGCGGCGATTTGCTCGCGGTGCGGCAATCATGAATCTTCGCCCGCGCCACCGTGAAGATCCGGAGATCAATCTGATTTCTCTGATCGACGTGCTGCTGGTGTTGTTGATTTTTTTCATGGTGTCGACCACGTTCAATCAGGAAGGCCGCGTCAAAGTTCATCTGCCCCAAGCGAGCGATACCCCCTTGCCACGCGGTTCCCGCGACCCGTTGGTGATCACCGTGACGGCGGACGGCAGCTATCGAGTGAATGAGCGGACATTGATCAATGCCAGCCCAGATACGCTGCGAGCGGCGCTGCTCAAGGAAGCAGGGGCCGATCGCGGGCCCATCACCATCCGCGCAGATGCGCGCACCACGCATCAGGCGGTGGTGACCGCCATGGACGTCGCGGGCCGGCTGGGGTTCGCGCAGCTCAATATTGCCACCGTGCATCAGGAATCCGCGCCTTGAACGCTGCGGGCGAGGCGCGCGAGAAGGCCCCCGGCGATTTCTGGGCGATCTATCGACGGCTGCTGAAATATGCCAAGCCCTATCTCGGCGTATTCCTCATCGGTGTACTCGGTGCGATCTTGTTTGCGGCATCGAACGCCGCTCTCGCGTACCTGGTCAAGAAATTCCTAAATGGCGCATTCGTCGTCAAGAACGCCGCCGTCCTGTGGGAGGTACCCATTGGAGTCGTGGTGCTGTTTACGTTGAGAGGACTTGGCGACTATGTGCAGACTTACTACCCAAGCTGGGTCGGAAGACAAGTCATCAAAGGCCTGCGGCGCGATGTCTTTGCGCATTACCTGCGGCTGCCCGCGGCCTATCTCGATAAGCAACAGTCGGGGCATTTGCTGTCGAAACTCACCAATAACATCGAATTGGTCGCCGCGGCGGCGACCAGCGCATCGATTTCGCTCATCAGCGACAGCCTTACCATCATTGGATTGCTGATCACGCTGTTCTACATGAATTGGCGGCTTGCCGTTTTCTGTATCGCAGCGGCACCGATCATTGCGTGGCTGATGAGAATTGCCAACCGCAGCTTTCGGCGCTACAGCGAGCGGATTCAAAATTCGATGGGTGACATCACCCGGGTCGCCAAAGAAGCCATCGATGCGCACCGCCTGATCAAGATATTCAATGCCGAGGATCATCAAACCGCGCGATTCGAGCAGGTGAACGAGCACAATCGGGCATCGAACATGAAGTTGATCCGTGCACGGGCGATCAGCAATCCCGTGGTGCAATGCATCGCATCCATAGCTCTCGGCAGCGTTCTTTATGTCGCGATACGGCAGGTATTTTCCCACCACATGCAGGTCGATGAGTTCTTCGGCTTCTTGACCGCGCTGATGTTGATTCCGGCGCCGCTGCGCAGCCTCGTGAATGTGAGCGGACCTTTGCAGCAGGGCATCGCGGCCGGCCAGAGCGTCTTCGAACTGATGGATCAGCGGACCGAGGGGGGTGGCGGAGCGCGCAGGATCAAGCGGGCGCAAGGGGAGATCGAATTTCGCAATGTGTCATTCGCCTACGCCGCGGATACGGGCGAAGTACTGCACGACGTCAGCTTTCATGTGCGCCCCGGGGAGACGGTGGCCATAGTCGGGCCCTCGGGAAGCGGCAAGACCACCCTGGTCGGCCTGGTGCCGCGCTTTTACGACGTGCTGCAAGGTTCGGTGTTGTTGGACGGGTTCGATGTGCGTGAGTACGCCTTGACGGACTTGCGGACCCAAGTAAGTCTGGTGAGCCAGGACGTGGTACTTTTCAACGACACCATACGCAACAACATCGCCTTCAATGCCATGAGCAAGACCGATGCGGAGGTGCAAGCCGCGGCACGCGCGGCCAACATCATGGAATTCGTCGCGCAGCAGCCCCTCGGGTTCGAAAGCCCCTTGGCGGATCGGGGTCAGAATCTTTCGGGCGGCCAGCGGCAGCGTATTTCGATCGCGCGGGCGCTGCTCAAAAACTCGCCCATTCTGATTTTGGACGAGGCTACCGCGGCGCTCGACAACGAGTCGGAAAGACGCGTGCAGCAGGAGTTGACCGGGCTGATGCAGGGCCGCACCACGCTGGTGATCGCCCACCGCTTGTCGACGGTCGAAGGGGCGGATCGAATCATCGTTCTGGAGCATGGACGGATCGTGGAAAGCGGCACTCATCTGCAATTACTGGCGCGGGGCGGGTTGTACGCGTCATTGCATGGGATGCTGCTGAGCGCTTGAGCAGGCGCACCGGAATGTCGGTTCAATCCAGGCTCAATCGAATTTGGTACGACCGCGCCACGCCGCCCTGGTGGTTGTTGCCGCTGTCCCTCATCTACGGCGCGATTGTCGGCGCGCGCCGCTTTTTGTACGGTCGACATCTGCGCAAGTCGATTCAGCTGCCGTGTCCGGTCATCGTCGTCGGCAATGTGAGTGTGGGTGGCACGGGCAAGACGCCGCTGGTGTGCTGGCTGACCGCGCGTTTGCAGGAACTCGGCATGAAGCCCGGCGTCGTCACCCGCGGCTACGGCGGTTCTTCGCGCAATGTGCAGTTGATCGGCGCATCGGATGATCCAAACGTGGTCGGCGATGAGTCGATTTTGTTGGCACGGCGCACGGGCGTACCGGTGGCGGTGGGCCGCGATCGGCCCGCTGCGTCGCAGTTGCTCGTCAATGCTGGATGCAATGTCATCGTGAGCGACGATGGATTGCAGCATTACGCACTGGCGCGCGACTGCGAGATCGTCGTGATCGACGGCGATCGGCGCTTCGGCAACGGATGGTTGCTGCCGGCCGGACCGCTGCGAGAATCCCCGGGGCGATTGACCGCCGCCGATGCCGTCGTGGTCAACGGTGGCCGCGCATTGTTGGAAGGCGCGCTCAGCATGCGCCTCGAGGCGAAGAGTGCCCTGCCGCTCGGCGGCGGTGCGGCCAGGCTGCTGGACGACTTTGCCGGTGAATCCGTGCACGCCATCGCCGGCATCGGCAACCCGGATCGATTCTTCAATATGCTGAGAGCGCATGGCATCGAGGTGACGGGTCATCCATTGCCCGACCACATGCGGCTGCTGGTCGGTGATATTTCCTTCGCCGACGAGCGGCTGGTGCTCATGACGGAGAAAGATGCCGTAAAATGCGGCGCCATCGCCGGGTCGCGCCACTGGTGTGTTCCGGTCACGGCGGTTTTCGACGGCGGCGAATCCAATGTGCTGCTCAATATCGTGACCGGGGCCATGGCTAATCGCGCTGCGCGCGCCGGAGGATGATATGGACAAACGTTTACTCGATCTGCTGGTATGCCCGATCTGCAAGGGTGCTTTGCGCAGCGTGGGCGCTGGCGCATCGCTCGAATTGCTGTGCCGAGCGGATCGGCTGGCCTATGCCGTCCGCGAAGGCATTCCGGTGATGTTGCCGGAAGATGCGCGTGTTTTGGCCGTTGACGATCCTTTGCTCGAACCATAGCGCGGCGTCTCGGCGATGTTTCATGTCATCATACCCGCGCGCTTCGCAGCCTCGCGTCTGCCGGGAAAGCCGCTGCTGGTCCTCGGCGACAAACCCTTGATTCAGTGGGTTTGGGAGTCTGCGCGGGCGAGCGGGGCCGCTTCCGTGATCCTCGCCACCGACGATGAACGGATACTGGCGGCCGCACGCGTGTTTGGCGCGGATTGCCAGTTGACCTCACCCGAGCATGCCTCGGGCACGGACCGGATCGCCGAAATCGCGCGCGCCCGAGGAATCGGTGCGGACGACATCGTGGTGAATCTGCAGGGGGATGAACCCATGATGCCTCCGGAGCTGATCAGGGAAGTCGCGGAGGCGCTGCGTTCGCGGCCGCATGTCGATATTTCGACGGCGGTGGCGCCCATTGTATCGTTGGGTGAATTTCTCGACGAGAACTGCGTGAAAGTGCTGCGAACCGAGAACGGCGAGGCGCTGTACTTCAGCCGCGCCCCCGTCCCTTGGCCTCGCGGCAGTGTCGCGGCGGGTCGGCCGACGGCCTTTGCCGGGGCTTGGCGGCACATCGGCATCTATGCCTATCGGGTGCGCAGCCTGCTGCGATTTGCTTCGTGGGCGCCGACACCGCTCGAACAGACCGAGAAGCTCGAGCAATTGCGCGCACTGGAACACGGCATGCACATTCATCTGGTGGCATTGCGGGAAGCGCCACCCGCCGGCGTGGACACGGCGGCCGATCTCGAGCGCATACGCATGAGCATTGCGTGCCGGTGAAGGTGCTTTTCGTTTGCTTGGGAAATATTTGCCGAAGCCCGACGGCGGAGGGCGTGTTTCGGCATCTGGTCGCGACCGCGGTTCCGCAACTTCGGGTGGAAATCGATTCGGCGGGTACCGCGGACTATCATATTGGCGAGCCGCCGGATGCCCGCAGTCAACGCGCGGCCTTGGGCCGCGGTATCGACTTGAGCGCGCTGCGCGCGCGTCAGGTGACGCCCGGGGACTTCACGCGATTCGATCTGATCCTGGCCATGGATCGGGATAACTTGCTCGATCTCGAAGTGATGCGGCCCAAAGGCGCGCCGGCGCGAGTACGACTATTCATGGAGTTTGCGCCGCAGATGGCAACACTCGAGGTGCCCGACCCATACTACCGCGACGCGGGCGCCTTCGAGGCGGTTCTCGATCTTACCGCCGCCGCGTCGCGCGGACTGCTCGCTGCGCTACAGACAAACTAGGTCTTTCATGCCGTTCACCGTTTCCCATGCCGCCGTCGTACTGCCCTTTACGCGCCTTTTGGCGCGCCGACGACTCTTGTCGGCGGTAGTCATCGGCGCCATGGTTCCCGATTTCGGGGTTTTCTTTCCCTGGAAAGTCGCGCGCGGCGATACACACAGCGCCATGGGTCTGGTCACGTTTTGCTTGCCGTTGGGTTTGGCGACGTATTGGGTTTTTCAGTATGTGGTCAAGAGACCCATATTTGAGCTGCTGCCGGACGGGGCCTATGCGCGTTGGCGTGCGGTGTCTTCGCGTGCGAGTATCGCGAACATTCGGCAATGGTTGCTTGCCGCCAGTGGGGTGATTGCAGGAGCGGTATCGCACTTGGTGCTGGATGCATTCACCCACGAAGGCGCGCGCGGCGTGCGCATGCTGCCCATGCTCGACGAACCCATCGTCGAATACGGCGGCCATTACCTCCGTGGTGTGAGACTGATGCAGGATGGCCTTTCGTTACTGGGGCTGGCGATGGTATTCGCCCTTGTTTGGTACGGCTTGCGCCACGGTGCCGAGCATCCAGTTCAGGGCCGGGCTCTGCCCGCGCCGGCAAGACACCGGTGGGTGGTGATTTATATTGTCACGGCCGTCGCCGTGAGCGTCGCATGGTTTGTATTCGAACGCTTCCACAGGCCGGGGATGAACTCCCCGACCATGATTGCCGCACTGATTGCGGTCTCTGGCCTGCGCGGCACGGCTGCCGCACTGCTGGGGGTCAGTGTCGCGTTGCGCAGGCGCTTGCGCGAATCTCGCTAAATTCGGCGCAATGCCTTGCTCCGCTAAGGGTGCGGCCTATCCCTCATCATGCCCGGTGCGCGGTACATCGCTCGGAGCCGACGACCACACCACGTATTTATTGTCGCTCGAGGCGCCGCCGCCGCCGGACCCCGGCCGCTCGGTTGCGGGCGGTGCGGGGGGCGCATTGCCGCCACCCTGGCTGCCGTCCGTCGAGCCGGGAGCACTGACCGGACCGCCGGCGGGACCCGGGCTGCTACCCTGAGTTTGACCGGTGGCGTTTGCCGAGCTCTCGCCGCCGCCGTCGCGCCGGCCTCGACCGCGCCGCCGCCGGCTTCGTCCGCCGCGCTCGCTGCGTTCGGTGTTAGAGCGCTCGCCGCTGGCCCCTGGTTCAACGCCTCTGGATGAGTCGTTGCCGCGGGGCTGCTGATCGCCACGCGGTGACTGGTCATGGCGCGACGCTTGGTCGCTGCGCGCTGATTGGTCCGCGCGGGGCGGTTGATCGCCGCGCAGGGGCTGCTCAGCGCGAGCACTTTGCTCGGGCCGCGGCGCCTGCTCGGTGCGCGGCGCTTGCTCGGGGCGCGGCGCATCCGGCCGTGGTGCACTGCTGCCGCTGCGTTCCGGTTGATTGCCGCGAGGTCTGCCATCGCGCCGAGGGTCCCGCGGTCCGTCGCGGCGCACATCGCGATTGCGATCGCCACGATCGCGATTTCGATCGCGGTCGCCGCCGCTGCTCCCGTTCCCGCCGCTCCTATACCGATCCTGGCGAGCGTCGCGATGCGCCGGTCGGTCGCGTTGGGTCTGCGTTACTGACGTGCCGGAGGAGGGCGCCGTGGGGGTCTTGCCGGCGTTTGAGCGCGCCCCAAACAGCCATCGCCACAACCGCACCAACGCACCGAGTTGCGGCCCGGCCGCGGGCGGCGCAGACGGTTCGGTCACGGGCATGGGAATGATGGGCGCCGCTGAGGCGGGCAAAATGCTCGGCACCAGGGGTATATCGCCCTGCGGTTTCTTGTCGCGGCTGCCGATGTTCGAGTCATCGACCATGGGTTGATCGGCCAATTGATAGCTGACAGTCGTATTCTCGGGGAACTCCTTTTCGTCGTCGCGCACCCGGCGCAGGGTGTATGCCGGCGTCTGCAGGTGGGGATTCGGCACGATCACCAAGGATACTTTGTCGCGCGATTCGATTTGATTCAGCCAATCGCGCTTCTCGTTCATCAAATAGGTCGCGACATCCACCGGCACCTGAGCGATGACGCGGCCGGTGCGCTCCTTGCGGGCTTCCTCGCCGATCAATCGCAACAGCGCCAGTGACATGGATTCGACGCCGCGAATGGTGCCCATGCCGCTGCACCGCGGGCAATTGATGTGGGTGGTTTCGCTGAGCGCGGGTCTGAGCCGCTGGCGCGATAATTCGAGCAGCCCGAAACGCGACAGGCGTCCAAGCTGGATGCGGGCTCGATCCATTTTTACCGCGTCGCGCAGCATGTCTTCGACCGCGCGCTGATTGGCCTGCGATTCCATATCGATGAAATCGATGACGATGAGGCCGCCGATATCACGCAGGCGCAGTTGCCGCGCGATTTCCTCCGCGGCTTCCAAGTTGGTATTGCGCGCTGTGGCTTCGATATCACCACCGCGGGTGCTTCGCGCCGAGTTGATGTCGATGGATACCAAAGCTTCGGTGTGGTCGATAACGAGACTGCCGCCCGATGGGAGGGTCACCTTGTGCGAATAAGCCGACTCGATCTGACTCTCGATCTGGTAGCGCGTGAACAACGGCACCGGGTCTTGGTACAGTTTCAGTTTGCGCTGCGCATCCGGCGGCATGAAGCGCTGCATGTACTCCTGAGCCTTTTGAAAGGCCTCGGGCTGATCGATGAGGCATTCACCGACATCGTCGGAGAAGTAGTCGCGCAATCCGCGGGTGACGGCGTCGCTCTCCTGGAAAATCAGGAACGGAGCCGGACGACCGTCATTGGCCGCCACGATGGCATCCCAGGCGGTCTTGAGATTGTTCAAATCCCATTGCAGTTCTTCGGTTGAGCGGCCCATTCCGGCGGTACGCACGATCGCACCCATGCCGTCGGGGATCATCAGGCCGTTCATGGCCTCGCGCATTTGGTCGCGGTCTTCGCCTTCGATTCGGCGCGACACCCCGCCGGCGCGGGGATTATTGGGCATCAGCACCAAAAAGCGGCCCGCAAGACTGATGAAAGTCGTGAGCGCCGCGCCCTTGTTGCCGCGCTCTTCTTTTTCCACCTGAACGATCAGCTCTTGGCCTTCCTTGAGCAGGTCCTTGATGTTCTGCCGGCCTTGGGCGGACAACTGCGTGCTGAAGTACTCTTTCGAGACTTCCTTCAAAGGTAAAAAGCCATGGCGCTGCGCGCCATATTCGACGAACGCCGCTTCGAGACTCGGTTCTACCCGAGTGACGCGGCCCTTGTAGATATTGGATTTTTTCTGTTCCCGGGAAGGGATCTCAATGGATAAGTCGTAGAGTTTCTGACCGTCGACGAGTGCGACTCGCAGTTCTTCTTCTTGAACTGCGTTGACGAGCATTCTTTTCATGTGCCTCAACTAAAGTAGTGAGGGCCGAGGAGGTGAGCTTGAGAATAGAAGCCGGCGCCATGACGAATTGAACGACCACGAATAGGGAAACGCCGAGCACGAGCCACGTGAACGGCAGCAAATCAACCCAATTCCGCCAATATCCAATTCCGAAAAAAAACATATGGCAGCCCCAAGGCCTTGTTCTCGGTTAACCGCTTGTCAGACGCCGAAGCTCTTCGAGGCTCGCTTGCGTCCGTCTCATCGGCCGAGCGATGGTCTGGAAATCCAGAACCAACTAATATGCGGTGCTCCCGTAGGATGGGGGCGCCACCGAAACCGGTGTCTGTCGGCGTTACCTCAAATTATGGGTGTCGCCCAGAAATGGTTCAGCGCCTGACACGGTTTAAAGACATTATCACGACCGCCCGTCAGGGTCAATGTAATCAATACCTTAGAACATTGCTAAGCAAAGATGGCGAAACTATGAACACCTACGAGACGGCGTCAGAACGCCCCTATGCAGCGAAAAGTCCGCTCTCTGTACATACGGTCACGGCCGATGAAGCCGGTCAGCGGCTCGATAACTTTCTCATGCGGCACTTCAAAACCGTGCCCCGAAGCCGTGTCTATCGCTTAGTGCGCAAGGGTGAAGTACGCGTGAACCGCAAGCGCATCGATGCCGAATACCGCATCCAGGAAGGCGACGAGGTGCGCTTGCCGCCGGTGCGTATCGATGCGTTGGATGAACCGGGCCGGCCGTCGAGCAGCCTGATGGAATTGCTCGAACGTGCGGTAATTTTTCAGGACAAGCATTTGCTGGTCCTCGACAAGCCGGCGGGCGTGGCCGTGCATGGCGGCAGCGGCATGAGCTTTGGCGTCATCGAGGCGTTGCGTGCTTCGCGGCCTCGTGAAACGCTGGAGTTGGTTCACCGCCTCGACCGCGACACCAGCGGAGTTTTGCTGGTTGCTCGGGATCGTGCCACGCTCGGGGCGCTGCATGCCCTGATCCGCAACGGCGGCCTGCACAAGACTTACATGGCGTTGGTGGCGGGCAGCTGGCAGCTCGGCACCAAACGAATCGATGCGCCGCTGGCCACCGATAATCGCGAGCATGGCGAACGGCATGTGCGGGTCGCACCCGCCGGCAAAGACTCTGTCAGCGTTTTTAAGCCACTGCAATTTTTCGGTTCGCTCGCGACTTTGATGGAAGTGGACATTCCCACCGGACGCACCCACCAAATCCGCGTGCATGCGTCCTTCGCCGGTCATCCGTTGCTCGGCGACGACAAATACGGCGATCGCGAGCGCAATGCGCAGCTCAAGCAGCACGGACTGAAACGCAGCTTTCTGCACGCGCAAGCCGTAGCGTTCGAATGGCCCGGCAGCGGTGTGCCGTTTCACGTGAGCGCGCCGTTGCCCGCGGAATTGGCCGCCGTTCTCGATTCGATCACTCCGATGAAGCGTAAGGAGCCGAAGGACGCCGCATCGAAGCGCTCGGCCTCGAAGGGACGCGCAGCGCGCCCGGCGTCCAAGCGAGTCGTGCGGCGTTAAGGCAGCTCGAAGCCGGCCCCTCGCAGCACTGAACTCAGCCGTATCAACGGTAGGCCTATGAGGGCGCTCGGATCCGCGCTGTCGATGGATTCGCAAAGCGTGATCCCCAGGCCTTCGCTTTTGAAACCACCCGCGCAATCGAACGGGGCCTCCAGCGCAATGTAACGTTCGATGGTGGCCTCATCCAAGGCGCGAAACATCACCCGGGTGGTGTCGACGAATTCGTGAACCAAGCCATCCTGGTGGCGCACCACCGCCACCGCGGTGAGAAAGGAGACGGGCTGGGCGGAGCAGCCGCGCAGTTGTTCCATGCACTGGGTCGCTGTGCCGGGCTTGCCGAGGATTAGTTCTCCGTACACCGAGTCCAGGCGAACCGCCACTTGATCCGAGCCGATCACCCAAGCCTCAGGATATTGCAATGCCACAACACACGCTTTGGCCCTGGCCAAGCGCACCGCCAAGGCGAGCGGCCGTTCGCCCGCGCGATGAGCCTCATCGATGCCCGGCGCGCTGCAGGAGAAGGGGACTCGCAATCTTTCCAGCAGCGTGCGCCGGTAACTGGAGGTGGAGGCTAAAATGAGTGCAGGTGGGGACTTCAAAAACAACGACTTGCACCCGATTCGTTTTGACAGGGATGGGAACGGGCCCTATTATACGCGGCCCATGGCACCGGGCTTGCCTGACAGAGTCGATTGCGTGCGCTTGGCAGAGGGTGGCGTGGTGCTTGAACGTATCTACCCACTCGGTGAGATGCCTCGCTTGCAGGATTTATTGGCAGACACGCGCGGCTCCGTGCGGGCGATTTTCGCATTTGCGACAATTGAGGGCCGCGCCGGCGCCAATGTGGCAGTGGAGGCGACTCCCCAGTTGCTGTGTCAGCGGTGCTTGCAAGGCTTTGCCTATGCTGCATCCTGCGCGAGCGACATTGAATTTGCGAGCGGCGAGGCGCAATCGGCGAACTCGACTCGCGAGTTGTATTCGATGGAAAAGGGCGTGGTGAGTTTGCGCGACCTGGCCGAAGAAGAGCTGTTGTTGGCCTTGCCTATTGTGGCGGCTTGCAGTGCTCCGCAGGCTTGCGGTCGGGCGCCGACGTTCGGAGCGGACGGTGAGGCAGAGGATACGCCGGGCGATCGATCGCGGCCGTTTACCGGTTTGCAGGATTTGTTAAAGAAAACTTGATAGGACAAAGCAAATGGCAGTTCAAAAAAGCAGAAAAACCCCCTCCAAGCGCGGCATGCATCGCTCCCATTCCGCGCTGTCCTTGCCCGCCGTGTCGATCGACGCCAAGAGCGGGGAGACTCATTCGCGTCATCGAATTTCCCGCGACGGTTTTTATCGGGGCCGTAAGGTGCTGCAGACCAAAGCGGACGTGGCCGCAGCAGAATCCGAAGAATAGGCTGACCCCGTTGCCGGCGGCGATCCGTCCGTCGCACGGGACTTTTTGACGCACGTGTCTGCGCTGCTCCACATTGCCATCGACGCCATGGGCGGCGATCACGGCCCTTCGGTATCGGTGCCCGCGGCGCTGGCTGCGGCCCGTGAATTCAATGATGTGCGATTTACCCTGATCGGACGGCAAGCTGATCTGCAACGAGAACTCGCGAACGCGGCTCCGCCCAATGTTTCCTGCATGTATGCCGCCGATGTGGTTGAGATGACCGACCATCCCCGGGATGCTCTGCGGCGCAAAAAAGATTCTTCGATGCGCCGTGCCATCGACCTGGTGAAGGCCGACGACGCCCATGCCTGCGTCAGTGCCGGCAATACGGGCGCATTGATGGCCACTGCACACTTCGTCTTGAAAATGCTGCCTGGCGTGGAGCGGCCCGCGATCGTCTCGCTCATCCCGTCGCGCGGCGGGCACACGTACATGTTGGACTTGGGCGCGAACGCCTCTTGTACCCCACAGCAGTTGTGTCAGTTCGCTGTGATGGGATCGGTGCTTGCCGCTGATTTGGCGGGAGCTCACGAACGGCCTCGGGTGGGATTGCTCAACATCGGCGAAGAGGACATCAAGGGCAACGACATCGTCCAAGCCGCCAATAATTTGTTGGCGGCAAGCGATATCAACTATGTCGGTTTCGTCGAAGGCCATGACATTTTTTCAGACAAAGTCGATGTCGTGGTTACGGACGGCTTTACCGGAAATATCGCCTTGAAAACCATGGAAGGAGCGGCTCGCCTGATCACCGATGTGTTGCGCGAGGAATTTTCTCGAACGTCGACGCGGAAATTGGGCTATCTGGCGGCCCGTCCGGCATTGCGCGCCTTTCGCGATCGAATCGATCCCCGCCGCTATAATGGCGCGAGCATGGTCGGCTTGGACGGCATTGTGATCAAGAGCCATGGCAGTACGGATTTATTCGGATTTCAGCGCGCCATCGAAGTCGCCGTACTCGAAGCGCGTAGCGGCGTACCGGCGCGCATCGCGCAACGGTTGAACGCTTCACGCGGAGCTTGAAGGACTTATGTACTCACGCATTGCCGGCACCGGCAGCTATCTGCCGGCAAAAATACTCACCAATGCCGAACTCGAGAAGCTTGTCGACACCAGTGATGAATGGATCCGCACGCGCACCGGAATCGAGCAGCGGCATGTCGCTGCGGAGGGGGAAACCACCACCGACCTTGCTGAGCACGCTGCGCGCCGCGCAATGCAAGACGCGGGAGTCACGGCGGCAGAAATCGATCTAATCTGCGTCGGCACGACGACGCCGGATCTGGTATTCCCCAACGTCGGAACTTTATTGCAAGACCGCCTGGGAATTCACGGCTGTCCGGCATTCAGTTTGGAGGCCGCGTGCACCGGGTTCGTCTACGCGCTGAGCGTGGCCGATAAGTTCGTGCGCTTGGGCGAGTCCAAGTGTGCTCTCGTGGTCGGCGCGGAAACGTTGACTCGAATCGTCGACTGGAACGATCGAGGAACCTGTGTATTGTTCGCTGACGGTGCCGGCGCGGTGATCCTCGAGCCCTCGGCGGAACCGGGAATAATCAGCACGCGCCTGCATTCCGACGGTAAATACAAAGATTTGCTGTTGTACCCCGACGGCGTCTCGAAGGGATTCAAATTGGTACGTGAAGGCAAAGCCGGCGTGCAGATGAAGGGCAATGAGGTCTACAAGGTCGCGGTCAATACCCTGGGACATTTGGTTACCGAGACGCTGAGCGCCAACGGCATCACCAAGGAGCAACTCGATTGGTTGATCCCGCATCAAGCCAATATCCGCATCATCGAAGCCATTGCCAAACGGCTCGATCTGCCCATGGAGAAGGTGATCGTGACCATCAATACCCAGGGCAATACCTCTGCTGCATCGGTGCCACTGGCTTTGGATACCGGGATTCGTGACGGGCGCGTACAGCGCGGCCAATTACTGCTGCTCGAGGCCTTCGGCGGCGGCTTTACCTGGGGCTCGGCGCTCATCCGTTATTGAGCAGAATCTTGGCGCGGAGATTCTCGAGTGTGGGCTGACGGTCCTCTGGGGCATTCCGTAACCTGCGCCGCCCAAATAAAAACGCCGCGGTGTTACCCGCGGCGCTCAAGCCATCAACAGACTCGATTTACTTCGACACTGACTTCTTGAACATGCGATCGATCTTCTCGTTGATCGCTTCAATGGCCGTCGAATTCGCCTGCGCCGTCGACAAAGCCTGGTTCGCAGTGCTCTGCGCACCCG
>JALYIW010000117.1 GCA_030775625.1 Pseudomonadota bacterium
ACCAGTTACTACACTTTCTTTTTGATGAGCAGGTTTCATCTGCCAATCCGTAGCGCTCAGATCCACTTATTCCTGTTCGCGGGAGCCATTGCCGCCGGGACCATTATCGGCGGACCTATAGGTGATCGGATCGGACGCAAATACGTCATCTGGTGCTCCATCCTCGGCGTGCTGCCTTTCACCCTGGCGCTGCCTTATGCGAATCTGTTCTGGACCAGCGTCCTTAGCGTGATTATCGGAATAGTGCTCGCATCGGCCTTTTCGGCGATTCTCGTGTATGCGCAGGAGTTGATGCCGGGTAAAATCGGAATGGTCTCCGGCATGTTCTTTGGGCTGGCGTTCGGGATGGGAGGCCTCGGTGCTGCGCTGCTCGGCACATTGGCCGACCACACCAGTATCGCGTTCGTTTACAAGCTGTGCTCTTTCCTGCCGGCCATCGGATTACTTACGGGTTTCCTGCCGAACGTAGAAATGAAGAAGCGCGGCCCTGTCACAAGCCGCGCCTGAGTTATCGCGCCGCTGACTTAGCGGTGCGCCCACTTATAGCGATGCGCCCACTTAGTAAGTGCTAGGGCTGATAAGTTAGCGTCACCACGCCACTCTTCGACGTGTGGCCGCTTGCATCTGTCACGATCAGCTGGATCAGGTACGTTCCAGGCCCGTTTACAAATTCGACGGTCGCCTTAGGATTAGTGGAGGTCTGTAGCAGGGCCGGCTGTAGACCGCCCGAAACAACCATAAAGAGATAGGTCAGGTTGCCCGAACCGCTTGTGGAGGCACTGGCGTCCAGCACGACCGAGGATTGACTGGTTGTTAGACTGGTTGGCGTCACAACCGCGTTGGTGACGTTGGTGATCGATACGGCCGCTGATGATGTATTGATGTTGCCGTTTACGCCGTTGGGGAAGAATCCGCCAGCCGTCGCATTGGTTGCGCCTCCATAGACAATGTTCAGGACCTGTCCCGTGGTGCGCGTCTGTGCCAAGGCCTGGCTAGTGAGAGAAAAGTAGCTTTGTCCCGAGGGTGGCGGCAATATGTCGACGCCATCCAGCAAAGTAGTTGAAATACCGAGCTGCGCCACCATAAGCCGGATGTTGGCAACGTGCTGCGCCTCAGCGGCTAGGATTTGCGCCGCTGTGCCTAGAATGCTCTTGCTCGAAATAAGCGGAGCGGCGCCCGCGTAGGCCGTGACACCCACGTCCTCAAAAGCGCGTGATAACGTCAGAAATTCCGTCACGCTGCCGAACCCGATGCCCAGCGCGTTCAGGTTGATGGCAGGTTGTGCAATGGGTTGCGCGCCTGCGGCGGTTAGGGCGGCGCGGATCAATGTAACATGTGAGCGTTCATCATTTGCGATCTCGTTCGCAATGGCGAGAATGGGGAACGAGCTATTGGTCAGATTCACCTTTTTGCCGCCAGTGGCTGCGCCCTGTGTACCAGTGCCTGTGATGCCGATACCCATTTGATCGATGGTGGCCCCAGTCGTGGCGACGGTATAGAATTCCGCCTCCAAATACTCCAAATTGAGGGCAAAGTTGAGAATATCGGCGTCGGTGGGAGCGCTGGTCTGCCCCTCCATCACGCCCGCGCCCAATGCTGCGACACCCGCCGAGGCGGCGGCGATCTTGCCCAAAAAACTGCGCCGATTGGTGGCTTCCGCAATCGCTTCCTCTAAAATGCGTACCTTAGCCATGTGTCTCCTTATTAAAATGAATGAGGATGCCGGATCGAGCGTGCCGAATACACGCGCGGTCTGTCGCACCACTCGTGTTACGATGGCGGGGCTCTAATGGATTTAAAATACTGGGAAAATAACTACTGTGGATCGACTTCGTTGAGCCTGCGACTCAGGAAGCGCCGCTCTGCATCGTTTGCGACCAAGCTTAAAGCTTGCCGGTAGGCTTCAGCCGCCTCACGCCAGCGGCCTTCACGCCGCAACAGGTCGGCGCGCGCGGCGGGCAGCAAATGATATCCCGGCAATGCGCCCTTCGCCTCCAGAGCATCGATCAGCGCCAGCCCGCGCGACGAACCTTCGGCCATGGCAATCGCGACGGCGCCATTCAGTTCGACTACCGGTGAAGGATGCTTCTGGAGCAGAGCTTCGTATAAGCGCGCGATCTGCGCCCAATCGGTATCTTCGCTTCGCTGTGCGCGAGCGTGCAAGGCTGCGATTGCCGCCTGGAAAGCATATTCGCCGCTCGCGCCGGCGCGCAAAGCCGATTCT
>JALYIW010000118.1 GCA_030775625.1 Pseudomonadota bacterium
GGCGTGCAGCGTCAGCAAGCCTCCACCGCGGGCTCTGGATTGCCCACACAATCAATTCTCTATACATTGAACAGCGCGTCAGTGGACGTATCCTATACCCTGGATGTCTTCGGCGGCGTGCGGCGCGAAGTCGAAGCGCTTGAGGCCCAGAGCGAATACCAGCAATTCGCACTTGAGGCGACCTATCTCAGCCTAACCGCAAATATCGTGACGGCTGCCGTCAACGAAGCTTCGCTTGACGCACAGATCAAGGCGACAGAGGATATCGCGCGCTCGCAGCAGCAACAGCTCGATATCAGCCAACGCCGTGTGACCGCCGGTGCGGCCTCGCGCGCGGACGTGCTGCAGCAGCAAGCCGCCCTGCAAGCTACCGTGGCAACTCTACCCGCCTTGCGCAGTCAGCTCGCGCAGCAGCGCAATCAGCTCGCTGTCTATGTGGGGGCAGCACCCAACGCGTACGCGGGCAGCGCCTTCGATCTCGACTCATTGACGCTGCCCATTGATCTGCCCGTCACCCTGCCCTCCAAGTTCGTAGAGCAACGCCCGGACGTGCGCCAATACTCGGCGCTGCTGCATCAAGCCACGGCGCAGATCGGAGTCGCTACCGCCAACATGCTGCCGCAGATCACGCTCTCGGGAAGCTACGGCGGCGAGGCCGGGAAGTTTTCCAACCTCTTCACGCCCGAGTCGGCGGTGTGGAGTCTGGCCGCATCCTTGACGCAACCGATATTCAAAGGCGGCCAGCTGCTGCATCAACAGCGGGCGGCGGTGGCTGCTGCGCAGGAAGCCGCCGCCAATTACCAGGCGACGGTTATCACTGCTTTTCAAAACGTATCCAACACCTTGTACGCGCTGCAGGCCGACGCCGACGCGTTGGCCGCGCAGACCACTGCGAAACTCGTGGCGGCGGAGAGCCTGCACTTGGTACAAGCGCAATACAAGAGCGGCGCCGCAAGCTATGTTCAAGTGCTGAGTTCGCAACAGACCTATCAGACCGCGGCTGTCGCGCTGGTCAAGGCGCGTGCACAGCGCTTCGCCGACACAGCGGCACTTTTTCAGGCACTCGGCGGCGGTTGGTGGAACCGCACGGATGTCGCGGAGAATTCAACCGGCTGCTGTAAGGGGCGTCTATGAATACATTGGAGAGCGCCCCTGGCCGGGCCATGATCAGGCCGCTCATCATCATGGTCATCGTGGTCGCAATGATCTTGGCTGGCATCTTCGCCTGGCAGCACTTCATCGGCTCGATGACCAAAAAATATATGGGCGCCGCGGCCACCGCGCCGCAGACGGTCTCCACCGTGATGGCCGTCACCTTGCCATGGCAGGCGCAGTTGCGGTCCACGGGAAGTCTGCGGGCGGTGCGCGGCGCCGATCTGTCGGCACAGGCTGCCGGCGTCGTCGAGCAAATCGGCTTCGACTCCGGCAACGACGTCGCAGCCGGGAAATTGCTGCTTCGGCTCAAACCGAACGACGACTATGCGAAATTGCAGCAGTTGCAGGCAGCGGCGCAACTCGCCGATCAAACATACAAGCGCGACCAGGAGCAGCTGGCCGCGCAGGCAATCAGTCAAGCGACGGTCGACACCGACACCTCGAATCTGAAGTCGGCGCACGCTCAAGTCGCGGCTCAGGAGGCGTTGATCGAGGAAAAAATCGTCAAGGCACCTTTCGCCGGCAGATTAGGTATTCGGATGGTCGACGTCGGCCAATATCTGACGGCGGGATCGACCATCGTCACGCTGCAGGCGCTCGATCCCATGCTCCTCGATTTCTATGTCCCGCAGCAGGTACTTTCCCAACTGAAAATCGGGCAGGCCGTGGAGGCGGCGGTCGATACCTACCCCGGCGTCGCATTCAAGGGAGTCCTCGAGTCGATCAACGCCAAAGTGGATGTGGCGAGCCGCAATGTGCAGGTGCGCGCGTCGTTTCACAACGCGGACCGGCGTCTACTTCCGGGAATGTTCGCCAGCGTGCGCATCGACTCGGGCGCCCCCATCACCAACATCACGCTGCCGCAGACGGCCATTACCTATAACCCTTACGGTGATACGGTGTTCGTTGTCGAACGAAGCGGTGTCGATGCCCGAGGGCAGCCCCGCTCGATCGCTAATCAGCGTTTCATCAAGCTGGGCCCCACCCGGGGTGACCAGATCGCCGTACTCGACGGCGTCAAGGAAGGCGAAATCGTGGTGACGGCCGGCCAGATGAAGCTGCGCAACGGCGTTGCCGTGAATATCAACAACGCGCTGAATCCGAGCAACGAGATCAGTCCGAATCCGCCCAACGAATAACGACCGGACACGCACGTGCATTTCACCGACATCTTCATTCGCCGTCCCGTATTGGCCTCCGTCGTCAGCCTGATCATTCTGGTGGTCGGACTGCGCTCGTTCGCTTCGCTGCAGGTGCTGGCCTATCCGAAAACGGAAAACGGCATCGTCACCATCTCGACGTCCTATCCCGGAGCCGATCCGGAATCGATCGCGGGCTTCATCACCACGCCCATCGAAACGGCGGTCGCCCAGGCGAACGGCATCGAATACATGACATCGACGAGCCAGAGCGGCACCAGCACGATAACGGTCAATCTGCGCCAGAACTACGACACGTCGCGCGCCGCGAGCGAAATCAACATCAAGGTCAACTCGATCCTGAACCAGCTTCCCAGCGGCGCGCTGCAGCCGGCCATTACGGTCAAAGCCGGGCAGTCCGTCGACGCCTTGTTCATCGGTTTTCGCAGTGCCACCCTGCAGTCGAACCAGATTACGGACTATTTGACGCGGGTGGTGGTCCCCAAGCTGCAAGCCGTGGAAGGCGTGCAGACCGCCGAGATCATCGGCGGGCGAACCTTCGCGCTGCGGGCGTGGATCGACCCGAAGAAACTTGCGTCTTTTGGACTCACCGCTTCCGATGTGTCCGCGGCACTCGCCAACAACGACTACATTTCGGCGGTCGGCGGCACCAAGGGTCAAATGGTGCAAATGACGCTGACCTCCACCAGTAATCTGCATTCCGAGAAGGAATTCCGTGATCTTGTCGTCAAACAAGTGAACGGCGGCATCATCCGGTTGAGTGATGTGGCGGAGGTATCGCTGGGTGCCGACAGCTACGACTCGCAAGTGTCTTTCAATGGCAAACCGGGCGTCTTCATCGGCATCCAGGTGGCGCCCAGCGCGAATCTGCTGTCGGTGGCCGCAGGCGTCAAAGCGGCTTTACCCGAAATCCAATCGCAGCTGCCGCAGGGACTGCAAAGCAACTTAAATTACGACTCAACGACTTTCATCAAGGGTTCAATTCACGAGGTAGCGGTGACGCTGATCGAAGCGCTGGTCATCGTCATGTTCGTCATTTTCGCGTTTCTTGGTTCGCCGCGTTCGGTATTGATACCAGTGATCGCGATACCACTGTCTCTGGTCGGCACCTTGGCCATCATGTTGGCGCTGGGCTTCTCCATCAATCTGTTGACGTTGCTGGCGTTGGTTCTGGCCATTGGGCTCGTGGTCGATGACGCCATCATCGTGGTGGAAAACGTCAACCGTCATTTGGAGGGCGGCATGCCGCCCATCGCGGCCGCGACCCTGGCTGCCCGTGAACTCGCCAATCCCATCATTGCCATGACGGTGGTGCTGCTTGCCGTCTATATGCCCATTGGATTTCAAGGCGGCCTTACCGGAGCCCTGTTCACCGAATTTGCATTCACCGTGGCGGGAGCCGTGACCGTCTCCGCCGTGATTGCGCTGACGCTCTCCCCCATGATGTGTTCGCGGCTCTTGCAGCCTCACCGCGCAGAGCGCGACGGCTGGGAATCGCGCGTGACTAAATTTATCGACCAGCGTTTCGAGCGGCTGCGCTCGCGGTATCAGAGGATGCTCGAGACCAGCCTCAAATACACGCCAGTGACGGCGGCTTTCGTGGTCCTTATCGTGGTGAGCATCGTGCTCTTGTATCGCAGTTCGAGAAGCGAATTGGCGCCGCAGGAAGATCAGGGATTCGTCCTTTCCCAGGCCACTTACCCGCCCGATGCCACTTTGCAGCGCAAGGGGTTGTACACCAAGCAGGCCTACTCCGTTTTCAAGGATACGCCCGGCACCATTCGCGTGTTTCAGATCGAAGCGCCGGGCCAGTCGATGGCGGGCCTGATACTGGCGCCGCGCGGTGAACGCAAGTTCGGTGCCACCGAATTGCAGCGTCAGCTGCAGACTGACTTGAATTCCCTGCCGGGGCCGAAATACGCGGTATTTCAGCTGCCGTCGCTACCCGGCGCTTTCGGCTTGCCCATACAATTCGCGATCAAAACCACCGAACCCGCTTCGCGGCTCAACGAGGTCTCAACAGCCTTTCTCGACACCGTGACCAAGAGCGGCATGTTCATGTTCATTGACAGCGATCTGAAGCTCGACGCACCGCAATCGGTCATCCAGATCGATCGCGACAAGGCGGCGCAGCTCGGCTTGACCATGAGCCAAGTCGGCGCAGCGCTCGGCAGCCTGCTGGGCGGTGGGTACGTGAACTATTTCAGCATGCAAACTCGCTCCTACAGGGTCATTCCGCAAATTGAGCGGCAGTCGCGCTTGAATGTCGATCAAATGCTGGATTATCCCATCGCATCCGTCGGCGGCGTGCCGATTCCATTGTCCACCATTGCCACCATCCGCCGTGAGACCGTTCCTGAGACGTTGAATCACTTCCAGCAGCTGAACGCGGCGACTTTGTCGGGAGTCCCCGCCGCCGGGGTTTCCCAGGCCGAGGCCTTGAACTATCTGAAGAGTGTGGCGGCGCAAACTCTTCCTCAGGGCTATTCCATCGACAATGGCGGTCAGGGCCGGCAATTCCTCGCCGAGTCCAAGGGCACGATGACCACCTTTGGCTTTGCCATCGTCATCGTATTCCTGGCGCTCGCCGCCCTGTTCGAGAGCTTCCGCGATCCCCTGGCGATTCTCATCTCAGTGCCCCTGTCAATCGCCGGGGCGATGATTTTCATCGCGGCCGGGATCGGCGGGGCGACATTAAATATCTACACCCAGGTGGGACTGGTGACCTTGATCGGCTTGATCAGTAAACACGGCATTTTGATCGTCGAGGTTGCCAATGAGGAACAGAAGAGCGGCAAATCCAAGGCCGCGGCGATCGTGGCGGCAGCGAGCGTCCGGCTGCGTCCGATTCTAATGACCACCGCGGCTATGGTGCTCGGGGTTCTGCCGCTGGTATTCGCCAGCGGCGCCGGCGCGGCCTCGCGCTTCGCCATTGGATTGGTGATCTCGACCGGCCTTGCCATCGGCACTCTATTCACGTTGTTCGTCGTTCCGGGCGTCTACATGTTGATCGGCGCGAATCACTCGGCCAACACCCCAGAGGCCTCGCTGATTTAATACAATTAGTTACAGATGTTATCTAAACTCATTTCGAGAAAAGCTTCGAAGAAAGCGGCGAGTACGCGCCTAAAAGCCCGCCCGCGTGACCGCTCACCCACCTTAAAAATGCGCGTTGCGTTTCTGTCATTGTCTTGTATATTCCCATTGCAGAGTCTTGATTTACCAAGGCCATGCGGTGGGTTGCAGCCTCGAAACCACTTTAAGGTTTCATTCTTATTGCGCTGTGGGGCTTTCATGATGGTTGCTTGGGAATGTTTGCATTTTGCGACCCTCGAGCTGGTGCGCTCGACCCCAATCAAGCAGCGATTGATCAGCGCCTATCGTCATCACCTAGCATCCCTTCCGGAACACGAATTACCGGGCGAAGTGCGCGAGTCCTTTGGTCACGTCATGCAGGTTTTGAAGGGCGTGCAGCCGCTTCGGGGCGAAGATGCGGTGAGCGCTTCGGTGCGCAAGATGTCGAACCAAGAGGCCGATAAATGCGCGGCCCTGATCGTTGAAATTTTTGGCATGATGAGCAGGGGGCCCGTGGCAGCGGGACGGCCCATCGTGCAATTGCGCAGCGTCGACCGTGCAAAGCCGGACTTGGAGTTCAATCGAGCTTAAATTCGATCGTATCCCAGCGAGTACTTTCCTGATGCCTTGCCTGGCGGCGCAGTGCATCGATCAAGCTGCGTTCATTCCATGCGCTCACCTCGTCGGCGAGGTCTTTGATAGCCTTGGGTAGAGGATCGGCGGCACCAAAATTTTCCATGGCGACGATGGGCCGGTCGGCGGATTTGGCAAAGTTCATTTGGAACTGCACCAGATCCGGGGCGTTGTAATATACATCGGGCAGCACCACCATGACTTCGCATGGTGCAATCTGGCGGCGCAGGTCTTCGCGCTGCGACTCCTTGTCGATCGGCCGCTTCGCCTGCGGCTGGCTGGTATTCATGTAGTAAAAAGTACCGGACGCCTCGAGGTACTCGAAAACGCGACTATAGTCATCGCTCTCCACCCATGCGTGCGTCACGAACAAGCGGATGGGGTTGGCGTTGGTCGACATTCCCCTAGTGTAACTTGACGATGGTCATGCGCGAAATACCGCGCGCCGATACAATGCCGCGGGTGCGATTGCTGATTTACAATATACGTTATGCCACCGGAACCGGGCCCGCTTTTCACTTACCTGTGCCAGGCGCGGGCTACCTGCGATCCAGCCGTCAAGTCCTGTCGCAAATAACCGACTTCATCAAACACCAGGATCCGGATGTGGTAGGCCTGATAGAGGTCGATACCGGATCGATTCGCAGCGGAATGGTCAACCAAGCGGACTTCATCGCCCGCTCGCTCGGCCACTACTCCACGTTCGAATGCAAGTACGGCGTATCCTCCGTAAACCACCTGGTTCCCATCGTTCGCAAGCAGGCCAACGCCTTTCTCGCGGCGCCTCGGGTACGCGGCGAGCGATTCCACTATTTCGATACCGGTATCAAGCGCCTGATCATCGAATTGGAACTCGACGACGTGGCCATTTTCCTGGTGCATCTATCCTTGAAATTCAGGCACCGCCACTATCAACTGCGTTATCTATATGACTTGGTTCGCAAGGCCGCCAAGCCCGTCATCGTCGCCGGCGACTTCAATACTTATTGGGGCGACCACGAGCTGTACTTGTTTACCCAGGCCGCCGGCTTGACCAGCGCGAACAACCGCGGATTGCCCTCCTATCCGAGCCGTAGTCCGCGCAAAGAACTCGATTTCATATTGCACAGCGCGCAGATCGAGGTAAATAGGTTCGAGATTCCCGACGTGCAATTCTCGGATCATCTGCCCCTGATCTGCGACTTCACGATTCACGAGACGGCGCAAGCGGCGGCGTAATGGGAATCGCAGCCGCCGGCACCTGGACGCTGCACATCGATGCCGACCGCGTGGCATGGCTGATTTGCGATGTGCCGGGAACATCCACCAATGTTCTGTCTGGCGCCGTGCTGCGGGATTTAGCGGCGGCACTGACGGAAATCGCCGCCGGGCCCGCCGTCGGAGTCGTGATTCGCTCTGCCAAATCCGGCGGCTTCATCGCCGGCGCGGACATCAAGGAATTTGCGGCGATTCACACCCCACAACAGGGCTATGAGCTAGTTCGCGCGGCACAGGCCGTGTTGCAGCAGATCGAAGATCTGCCCTGCCCGAGCGTTGCGGCCCTGCATGGCTATGCGCTCGGCGGTGGCCTGGAAGTTGCCTTGGCCTGTACCTACCGCGTAGCAGCCGATGATACGACGTTGTCCCTGGGGTTACCGGAGGTCATGCTCGGCATACACCCGGGATTCGGCGGGACGGTACGCACGGTGCGGCTCATCGGCGCGCGCCCGGCTCTCGACCTCATGCTCAAGGGCAAACCGTACAACGGCTCGCGCGCGTTGGCCGCGGGTTTGATCGATGAACTTGTGCCGCCGGCGCAGCTACATGAGCGCGCCAAGGCACGGCTGTTGCGTGCGGCTCCTAGAGCCAAAGCGCCCTTCGTCGAGCAACTCTTGAGCTTAAGGGCTCTGCGTCCTTTTATCGCTCGGCAAATAGCATCGACCCTGAAGAACGCGGTGCGGCGCGATCATTATCCGGCGCCCTACGCCATCCTTGATTTATGGCAACGCTACGGCGCGACGGGTGCGCGCAGTTATGCCGCGGAAGCGCGCTCGATAAGCACGCTCATGTGCACGCCGACCTCGCGTAACCTGGTGCGGGTATTCCTGCTTCAAGATCGGCTCAAGGCGCTGGGGGGCAATTCCACGGCGGAATTCCACCATGTGCACGTCATCGGCGCCGGGGTCATGGGCGGCGATATTGCAGCCTGGTGCGCATTTCGCGGCATGACGGTTACCTTGCAAGATCGCAGCGAAGAACTGGTCCGCCCGGCAATAGAGCGTGCCCAAGCGTTTTTTGCCAAGCGGCTGAGGGATCCAGCGGCTGCGGCCGAGGCGCTCGGGCGCCTACGCATGGACGTGGCCGGCAACGGGGCACGCGACGCCGATGTGGTGATCGAGGCCATCGTCGAGGACATGGACGCCAAGCGGGCTCTGTACGCTGAACTCGAGCCCAAGCTCAAACACTCTGCGCTTCTCGCCACCAACACTTCCAGCATCAAGATCGAGACCCTGTGCGAAAATCTCGGCGATCCGAGCAGGTTGGTGGGGGTCCATTTCTTCAACCCCGTGGCTCAGCTGCAATTGGTGGAAATCGTGCGCGGCAATTGGACGCAGACACAGGCGGTCCAAGACGCA
>JALYIW010000119.1 GCA_030775625.1 Pseudomonadota bacterium
TCGCCTCGGCGTCCCGCTCAAGCTCGCAAGATTGCCTAAGATTTAGGCATTTCCTGCACTTAGAACTGATTGCTGCAATGCGCCATTATTGTACTATGAGGCAATAACCCGATAGGCTCACAGGGGCTGAATGCTGTCAATAGCCACAAGATTTTAAACACTCATAGGCTTAGAGTGCTCAAGTGCGTTTAACTTATCCCGCCGCGCGGTCCTATTACGCAGCCTCGATCGCGAGCTCGGCGACACTGTCCTGCAATGGAACAGAACTGCGGCGCGAGGCGCTGCGCGGGGAACATCATGCCGACGTCGTCGTGCTCGGCGGCGGTATCGCGGGTTGTTCGGCCGCGCTGCACCTGGCTCGGCGCGGTTACCGCGTCGCCTTGCTCGAGGCACGCTGTGTCGGATACGGCGCGTCGGGACGCAGCGGCGGGCAAACCATCTTCGGCCTTGCCGCCAGCCACAAGACCTTGATCGCAGAAGTGGGCCGCGACGACGCCCGCCGTCTGTTCGACCTGTCCATCGAAGCCCTCGATGTCACCGGAGCGCTGATCCGCGACTACGCCATCGATTGCGACTATCACGACAGCCACGTGCACGTCGCCACCAAGCCGCGGCACTTGCGCGAACTCGACGAATGGCTTCGCGAGCTGCATCAAGAGTTCGGCTACAGTTCGGCAAGCCTCTTGGACCGCGACGCACTCCGGCCTCACGTGCAAAGCGAACTGTATCTCGGCGGGCTGATGGATTCGCGCAGCGGGCACCTACACCCGCTCAAATACACGTTAGGATTGGCGCGCGCCGCCGAGTCGGCCGGAACGACCATCTTCGAGAACTCCGAAGTATTGCGCTACCAGGATGGCGCCCAAGTGCTGGTGCACACCGACCAAGGGACGGTTCGTTGCGCGCATCTCGTGTTGTGCGGCAATGCTTACATCGGAGCGGTCGCGCCGGCATTGGGGCGCCGTATACTCGGAGTGGGCACCTATATCATCGCGACCGAGCCGCTGGGCGAAGATCGTGCGGCCGCCTTGTTACCAAGCAATGCCGCCATCGCCGACATCAATTGGATCTTGGATTATTTCAGGCGATCCGCGGATCACCGCTTGTTGTTCGGAGGACGCGTCAGCTACAGCGCCATGCAGCCGCGGCAGCTGGCCGAATCGCTGCGTAAACGCATGGTGCGCGTCTTCCCAGCACTGAACGATGTGAAAGTCGCCTATGCCTGGGGCGGGTACCTGGACATCACCATGAGCCGCGCGCCCAATTTTGGCAGGCTCGCGCCCAATGTATTTTACCTGCAGGGTTTCTCGGGTCACGGGATTTCTCTGGCCGGTCTTGCGGGCAAATTGGTCTCCGATGCGGTCGCCGGTACGGCAGAACGCTTCGACGTGTTCGCGCGCATTCCGCACCGGGACTTTCCGGGAGGCCGATTATTTCGGCGGCCGTCGCTGATGCTGGCGATGCTGTACTACCGGCTGCGCGACTTGATGTGACCGTAGCGATGCCCGGTGACTATTGCAATCCCGGCGCTTCCTTGCCGAAACTCGGGACCCACTTCACGCCGGTAGCGAGCACGGTCACCGATTTCAAACTGCCGCCGTGCGACCCATCCCGCAGAGGACTGAGTTCCACGCTGACACGGTCGCCGGCCTTCAGAACCTGGCGGGTCCAGCCCGAGCGGGTCAACACGCCCGGACTGGTGGTTTCGAGCGACCATTCCTGCGCATTACCGCCGTCGTCCGGCTGCACCTCGACCCAAAGCACACAATGCGGATTGGTCCACTGAAAGGCCTTGACCACCGCCTTGAAGGTCAGCATTTTGGCCGGCTCATACATGGCGAAGGAGTGATGGGCGAACACCGCACTCGCGGCGAATTGAGCCGCCGCCAACACGAGAGCCGAAAACGCCCTGCCCGAGCATGCTGGTTTCATTTCGAATCGGACCCCACCGGAACACCGTTGTGAAACTTGATCGGCGCGAAACTCGCGTTGCCGTTCTCGTCGACGGCATCGGTATAGGAACCCTGCACGCAAACGCCCTCGAGGATGTCGTACTTCTGCGACCGCTGCCTGTAGTACTTGCGAGTGGTGTGCCAGGGTTTGCTTAACAGCTTGTTGGCGGTAATCTGCAGATCATCGAGTAAGGTGTCGGGACCCTGCAGATGCAGGCGTTCGACAATGTGCATGTCGCCGTTATTCGGCAGACCCACCGCTTCACTGACGGCGAGGTACGCCTGCGGCAATAATCCCACCGTATCGACGACCAGAGTGTCCTTGTCCCAGTGACCGATGGAATGGCCATGAAAGCTCGGATCCGGATCGGCAGGGTGCGGGCGGCCGTCGGTGTAGATCCGGCGCAACCGATTGCCGTCGCCTTCCCCCAAGATCGTGACCCGGCCGGGCGTCATCAACACCTCGAAGGCATTGTGAGTAATGAGCATCCAACTCGGCATGCCCGTCGGGAAGCAATGATCGATGATGGGAAAGGGACGCCCCGCATTTTCCTCTGCATACATATGCTCGATCTGCTTTGCAGCCTTCGGCAGCCATGGCGGCGGATTGGACTTTTCCTGCGCAAATTGCTCGCTGATTACCGGCGTCCAGACGCCGCTCCAGTCGGGAAGTTTTTCCAGGACCTGCCAATCGGCAACGGTCGGCGCCGCATTGATGGCGCCAGTTCGCACCGCGTCAATGGCGCCAGTTTGCGCCGCGCCTGCCGACGACAACGCCAAACACGTGCAAGCCGTGACGGTCAAAGATAACCGCAGCGCGCCTCGCTTGCCAACCCTTCGCGGCATGCTGGCTATTTGAACTTCACGCTGAAACAGCGGTGAATCCGCGCATGGCGCTCGAAATCCCTGGGGATGGTTGCGGTGCTGATGTCTTCGATGCATAGGTCGGCAAGCGCCTCCGCGTCCAGTTTGAACCGCGAATAATTAGTGGAAAAAACCAGGCGGCCGGCGGGGCGCAGCAGCTTCAATGACCGGCGAATCATCCCCACGTGGTCGCGCTGCACGTCGAGCACCCCCTCCATGCGCTTGGAGTTGGAGAAGGTCGGCGGATCCACGAAGATCAAATCGAAACGCGGACCCTGCGATTCCTGCTCCTCCAACCATTGCAGACAGTCCGCCCGATACAGTTCGTGCCGCGTATCGCCGAAGCCGTTGAGCAACAGATTCTCGTGCGCCCAATCCAAATAAGTATTCGACAGATCGACACTCGCGCTGCTGCGCGCGCCGCCTGCCGCCGCGTAGACCGTGCCGCTGCCGGTGTAGCAAAACAAGTTGAGAAAATCCGTGTCCTTGGCCCAATCGCGCAGCTGCCGACGTACGATTCGATGGTCGAGGAATAGGCCGGTATCCAGATAGTCGCGGAAATTGACCCAGAATTTGAGTCCGCCTTCCTGCACCACATGCCGCTCCGCAACGCTCTCGCGCTTTTCGTACTGCTCGCTCCCCTTCTGCGGTTTGCGTACTCGAGAGTGAACGTGAGAAATAGGCACGCCGAGAACTTCCGGCAACACCGCGAGTGCCTCGCGACGCCGCTCACGGGCGCCTTCCTGATCGACGGACTTTGGCGGAGCATATTCTTGAACATATGCGTGCCGTGCTCCTCGGCCATACAAGTCGATTGCAAACGCATATTCCGGCATGTCGGCGTCGTAGAGGCGAAAGCAATCGATGTGCTCTCGTTCGGCCCATGGGTCCAATCGTTCCAGGTTCTTGCGCAAGCGATTCGCAAACATTTGTGCGCCGGGACGGCTCGACCAGCCGGCGCGCACGACCTCGGGTGCCGCCTGTTCATTGGCCTCGTTCAACTCGAAGCGCAGCAACCGGCACTCGATGGTTCCATTGAAAAAGCGGTGCGCGCGCTTGGCGTAAATACCTAAATTTCTGGCCATAGGTGGATTACCGGTGAGAATCGCCGCCTGCCAGCCCTTGAAACGATCCCGCAGAACGGCGCCGAGCTGCGAATACAAAGCCGGCAATCCTGAGTCGGCGCCGATGCGTTCGCCATAGGGTGGATTGGCGACGATCAGGCCCGCGTCGCCGGCGGGCCGCACGATCTCGCCGATAGAGCGCTTTTCGACGTGCACCCAAGCGGCAACTCCGGCCTGTTCGCAGTTCGCAAGGGACATGCGCACTGCGTCGGGGTCGATATCGGATCCGAAAATGCAGCGTCGCACCGTCCGCGCGTCGCACCGGGCGCGAGCCTCGACCCGCAAGCGCTCCCAGAGTTGCGGCTCATGGCCGCGCCAACCCGTAAAACCAAAATAATCGCGGTGCAACGCAGGCGCCGCATCCGCTGCAATCAATGCGCCTTCGGTGAGAAAGGTCCCGGACCCGCACATGGGGTCAAGGAGCAGCCCGCCCCGCTCGCACACGGCCGGCCATCCGGCTCGCAGCAGCACCGCGGCGGCCACGTTTTCTTTCACCGGCGCGCGCCCGCCCTCGCTGCGATATCCGCGGCGGTGCAGACTCTCACCGGAAAAATCCACCGACAATAGCGCCGTGGGTCCTTCGACATGCAAATGCAGCAGCACGTCGGGCCTTTCCGGTTTGATGTTCGGGCGCTCGCCGGTGGCGTCGCGCAAATTGTCCACCACCGCGTCTTTCAGCAGCTGCGAGCCGTAAATCGTATGTCGGATGAATTCATTGCCGCCGCTGCAATCGCAGGCAAGCGTCGCGCCGGGCGCCAGGTGCCCGCGCCAGTCGATAGCCTTGACGGCGTCGTACACATTTTTCGCACTGCTTGCGTCGATGGATCCCAGACTCAACAGAACCCGCGACGCGGTTCGCGACCACAGGCAGGCGCGGTAACCCACTTCGAGCGTGCCTTGGAATTTCACGTCGTGACTGCGTTCACGGATGTCAGTGGCGCCGAATTTCGCAAGTTCCTCAGCGAGCACCGACGCAGCACCCACTGGCGCCGTGGCTATCCAATAGCGTACGTTGTCGTTCATGTACACGCGCTCTTGTCGCGCAGGTCGTGCCAGTCCAGTTTCGGATTGCTCGAAAAATAGCGCACCAAAATTCGGTACACGTCCACATCGAAGACGAAGCTCGAGCCGCCGGCGCCGGAGTCGGCGTCACCGAGCGCCGCGAGTTCTTCCTCGGAGTGCGCGGTTCCGAGATACGTCCATTGATCAAGCACGTGGAATTCTGGGGTTCGGTTTTCATCGACGAAGCTGCCACGCGGCGCGCGTTCGCGCAGCGCAATGCGTCCCGGGAAGGGCCAGGTCTTGAGTTTCAACGCTGAGAGCGCGAGCTGCAGACGCATGTTGTGCAGCATGAGCGGTTCCTTGCCAATACAGGCACCCTTGCACTTGCCCACCTGGTAAGCGAAACAGGAACCCGCGCTTTGTTCCAGTCCCAACACCTTGAGACACAGCTGTTTTGCGCCGGCGATGTCGCGCAGCGCCTTGCGCGCATCCTTCTCGGACTGGAACAACCCGAAGCATTCATTGAGTTCCTGACGCTGCAGTCCATGGATAGCCAACGGCGCGACTTGGGCCGCGCCAGCGGCAGCCGCGACACCTGCGGTCGCGCCGCCTGCGCTCGGGCGCATCGAGATTCGCAGCGTAAAGGCGCCTGCCTTGCTCTTGACGCGCCGGTTGTGCAGCGGCTTTTGAGTCTTGATCCAATCCCCCTCCCGCAGCGCCGCACCGAGTTCGCCGGCGGTCTCCAACCAGTCGATGCGCCGTACCGCGGCGGCGAGTTTGCGTCCCGCGGCATTGGCGTCCGTGGCGGCGAAATGGCTCAACACGCGCGTGCGCAACGACCGGCTTCTGCCGACATACAGCAACACCTCTCCCTCGCCGAAGAATCGATACACGCCCGAGCCCTCGGGTAATTCGTCTGCCAAATCAGTCGGCAGATGCGCCGGCAACCGCGGGGCGGCCAGCAAGGCTTTGGTTGCCGCGCGCAGCGTTTCGTCAGGTAATTCGCGGCGCAGCTTGAACCATAAATCGTGCAGCACTCGCGCATCGCCGAGCGCTCGGTGCCGCGCACTGCAAATGAGTCCATGCCGCTCCATCACCGCGTCGAGATTGTGGCGCGGATATTCAGGAAACAAGCGTCTCGAGAGCTTCACCGTGCAGAGCACTTTGGCGGCGAAATTTACCTCGATGCGTCGAAATTCGCTGCGTAGAAATGAGTAATCGAAACGCGCGTTATGCGCAACGAACACCGCTCCATCGAGTTTCTCCCGCAGCAGCGCGGCAATATCGGCGAAGAGCGGCGCATTCTCCACCATGGCGTTGGTGATGCCGGTAAACTCTTCGATGTAGGTTGGAATGGGGCACTGCGGATTCAGCAGCGAGCTCCACTCTTCGATGAGTTCGCCGCGCTCGACGCGCACGATGCCGACTTCAGTGATCCGGTGATAGGCTGCGTTGCCGCCCGTCGTCTCCAAATCGACGAAGACTAAATCCTGCGGTAGGGCTTCAGCCGCGTCCATCGAGCGACAGCAGGGGGTAGTACATATCGGGCCGCCGATCGCGGAACACACCCCAGGACTGCCGGTAATGGCGCACCGCTTCTAAGTCGAAACTCGCCGTGAGCACGCCTTCCGTGAGGCGATCCGCCTCTGCCAGCATCTCTCCCGTATGCGCGGCAATGAAGGATGATCCATAAAACGTCAGGTCGTAGCGCTCGCCCTTTTCGGTGCCGATGCGATTCGAGGCTATCACCGGCATGACATTGGCCGCCGCATGGCCCTGCATGGTGCGTTGCCAATGTCGGCTGGAATCGATGCTCGAATCCTGCGGCTCAGAGCCGATTGCCGTGGGATAGAACAACATTTCCGCGCCCATCAACGCCATGCATCGCGCCGCCTCGGGAAACCATTGATCCCAGCAAATCGCCACGCCGATTTTCGCATATCGGGTATCGAACACTTTGAAGCCGGTATCCCCCGGCGAAAAGTAAAACTTCTCGTGATAGCCGGGTCCTTCCGGGATGTGCGACTTGCGGTAGCTGCCGAGCACGGCGCCGTCCGCATCGAGGATGACCACGGAATTATAAAAAGCATTGCTGGCGCGCTCGAACACACTGATCGGCAGCACCACCTGAAGTTCGCGTGCGACCTGGCTAAAATACTCGACCGCCGGATGGCCGCCGAGCGGTTTGGCGAGATCCAAGTACCGCGAGTTGTGATCCTTGCAAAAATACGGAGTCTCGAACAGTTCTTGAATGAGGATGATTTGTGCACCGCAGCCCGCAGCCTGGCGGATCAGCTTTTCCGCGCGCGCGACATTCGCGTCGCGATCCCAACTGCAGGCCATCTGGGTGGCCGCCACGGTGACAGTGCTCATAGGGGATATGCTACCTGAAGAGGCACGATGTGCGGTCGGGTACCGATTAAAAGGTCGGCGGGGAACTGGCGCTCACTATCTCGCATTCTTCGCGCCCGATGTTGCGGAAGCGGTGCGGAATGGAGCTCTTGAAATAATAGGCATCGCCGGGACTGAGAATCCGCGACTCGCCGCCGACGGTGAGTTCGATTTTTCCGCGCACGATGACGCCGCCCTCTTCACCCGCGTGCGTGAGCATCTCCTCGCCGGTATCGGCGCTGGGAGCATAGCGTTCGTGCAAAATGGACATGCTGCGCTGGGCCAATCGGCCGCCGACCAGGCGCAGTTCCACGCTGGGGGTGCCGATGTCGCTCAGTTCGTCTCGTGGAAAGAACACCTGCGGCTTGCCATCCAGATCCAGCGTGAAAAACTCCGCGAGGGCCATGGGAATGCCGTCGAGGACCTTTTTAAGGGAGCTTACCGATGGACTCACCCGGTTCTGCTCTATCAAGGAAATCAACCCATTGGTCACGCCCGCGCGCTTCGCCAATTCGCGCTGCGACAGTCCGTACATCTGCCGTACGGCTTTCAAATGCACGCCTACATCTAAGCTCATGTCGTTTATTATAATAGACAGTAGCAGCAACAAACAGCGTAAAATTGAGCTTAGTGTCGATTTTCCTTATCATCGGGCCCCACCCCGGTGCTTCTTGAACCGCAAGGACCTCGTAATGCACGCCCAGCTCACCCCCACCCCCTCGCACGGCGAACTCGATGCATTTTGGATGCCGTTTACCGCCAATCGACAATTCAAAGCAAACCCGCGAATGCTGGTACGCGCCGAGGGCATGCACTATTGGACCGACGACGGCCGCGAAGTGCTGGATGGAGTCGCGGGATTGTGGTGCGTCAATGCGGGCCACGGCCGACGCGAGATCACCGAGGCGGTGACCAAACAACTCGGCACCATGGAATTCGCACCGACCTTCCAGATGGGACATCCCAGCGCCTTTGAACTGGCGACTCGGCTGGCGAAGATTGCGCCGCCGGGCTTGGATCGAATTTTCTTCACCAACTCGGGTTCCGAGGCCGTGGATACGGCATTGAAAATTGCCATTGCGTATCACCGTGCGCGCGGCAATGGCCAGCGCACACGGTTCATCGGCCGCGAGAAAAGCTACCACGGCGTGGGTTTCGGCGGCACGTCGGTGGGCGGCATGGTCAACAACCGCAAATTTTTCGGCTCCTCGATGCTGCCTGGAGTGGATCACCTGCCGCACACGCTTAACATCGAACACAACGCGTTTTCGCGCGGCCTGCCGCAATGGGGCGCGCATCTTGCCGACCAACTGGAACGACTCGTCGCCTTGCACGATGCTTCCACCATCGCCGCCGTCATCGTCGAGCCCATCTCCGGATCCGCCGGGGTGATTCTGCCCCCGGTTGGGTACTTGAAACGACTACGGGAAATCTGCGACCAGCACGACCTGCTGTTGATATTCGACGAGGTGATCACCGGCTTCGGTCGCGTCGGAAAGCCGTTCGCATCGCAGGTTTTCGATGTGACGCCTGATCTCATGACCACGGCCAAGGGCCTGACCAACGGCGCGGTGCCCATGGGCGCGGTATTTGCCCAGCGCAAAATACACGATGCTTTCATGCAGGGACCGGACAACGCCGTCGAGTTGTTTCACGGCTACACCTATTCCGCTCATCCGGTCGCCTGCGCGGCCGCCTTGGCGA
>JALYIW010000120.1 GCA_030775625.1 Pseudomonadota bacterium
GTGCGAAAGCGCTGGGCCCGATGCAGTTCACCAACCGGCACGGCAATGGCACCTATTCGCTCGTCGTGCGCAGGTGCAGCGGCGCGCAGCTGGACCGAAACTTCGAGCGCGGCGCGACCCGCCTGCCGAACGCAATGAAGGCGGCCGTCTGCCTGCTGGACATTGAGCTATCGCAGATGAGCAGTGAAATCCGCTCCGCCTATCGCACGAATCCGGAAGTGCTCGGAATCTTTGCAGTCGCCGCCTACAACGGCGGCCCGCGCAACGTCGCAAAGCTTTATCGCGCGCTCGATCGCATGGGCGTCGAACTCGGCGAGCTGCGCCGTGCTGGCCAGCTCGCCCCGGGCTCCGCAGTCGCCTGCCCCTGTGTCTGGCGCGAGGAAGCCTCTGTGGTGCGAGCAGTCAGCATTCCGCGTTACAACCGCGAAAATAGCGGCTACATCGAAAAATATCAAAGCATCCTCAGCCTGTTCGACTGAGTCCGCATGGGCAGAAATGGCGGGATGAAGCCTAAGTCCGGCAGCTTTGATTCGTCAGGTTCGCCAGCGCCAAGCCATATCCGGGAGAGCATCCATTTCTTGGGTGTGAACCGGCGTTATCTAATGGCGACGGCTATTTCAACTCCTCGTATTCTTGACTTCGCTCGCGTGGCGGACGCCTCACTGTCGGGAGCATGGTTATCTTCGCGGTCGAGACGTATCGCTGTGAACCGGCGTCGAAATTTGATCAGATATTTCGGCCATCGTGCGTGCCGATACAATGAGTTGCGGCGCCGGTCGGCGTTCAATCAGCTCGCCGGTTCACAGGCCTACGAACCAGGAGGCCGGGATTTGCAGACCTCCAACTATGATCATGGCGCCTGACGGCATTGGGATACAAGAAAACTGACCATGATATTCGCGTGAGAACCTCGGGTTTATTAATAGTCGATTTCGCAGGAACTCAGCATCGGCTACGCGGGGGCATATTGGGGGGCATGGTAGATGTTGGTTCCACAAAAAGTCTGTGATTGCAGTAGCTTACGGCGATTATTCGATGCCACTTTGCCTCTTGAATTGCTCTATATCAGCGTCGTTACGCTGGCGGAGATTCGATTCGGCATTGAGGTTTTGCCGGACGTAACGCGCCGTTCCGAACTCAACGACTGGCTCGCTCACAAGGTGCGCCCAATGTTCGAGCAAAGGGTGCTGCCAATCACGGAGGAGGTGATGCTCAAATGGAGGCTCCTAGTCGAGGAGGGGCGCAAGATCGGTCATACATTCTCGCAGCCAGACCTCATCATCGCCGCTACAGCGCTGCACTATGACTTAATGATCGTCTCACGTGATACCAGTGACTTCGAAAAGGCCCGCGTTACGATGTTTAACCCGTGGGGCGAGGCCGTTCCGCCCGAGACGGAATAGCCGGATGTCGCAAGCGTGTAGATTTGTACCAGCACAGCAACTGGAGCTGGCCCGGTCAGTGGAATGTCGGCGCCGCAGAGCGACGAAGGCTATGTTCAGACTGACAGGGTCGGGATTATTATCAGCGTTCAAGTCCTGGCTGAATTTGCGGCTGTCGCTTTGCAAAAACTGCGAATGTCGCTTGGCGATGTCCGAGAAATTCAATTGCGGGTGGTAAACCCATTTCTGACACGCTGACAAGAATCAGAATGAGCGGGAAGGCGAGGCTAGTTGACGTCAGTTGATGGTGGAAAAGACCGCTACTCGTGGTGCCACGAACAAGCCTGCATAGCCGACGTATACTTTGTGCGACACGGAATCCAGCGCAAGAGTGTGAGCACCGGGATGAGTAGGTATGTTCTCCAATAGCCGGTAAGTATCGGCGTCATCCTGCTGGATGACCGATAGCTGACCGGAGGTGCCCGCCGAGTAAATGCGCCGCAGCGAGGCGTCGTAGGCGACGGAATCCGGGCCTCCGCCGATCGCCAAGGATGCGACTATTCGGTGATTTACCAAATCGAATATCACCAATTTCGCACTGCGCCCGCACGCCACGAATAATCGGCGACGTTGAACGTCGAGTGCCAGCCCCGTGGGTATTTCGCATGAGTCCAATGGCCATCGATTGATCACCAACCGCTTGCGAAGGCTGACTTCGGCTATCGAATGCGTATCTTTTAGATTCTGATAAACAACATCCTCTTGTCTATCATATACCGCAAACTCCGGCTCGCCTTCCAAGGCGATGGTTCCGACGATTGACTTCGCGGTTGGATCGATAAGCGTTGCGAGTCTCGCATCTCCATTGGCGACGTAGACAAGGTTATCAGCCTCGACAAACAGAATAGCGTCGGGATCTTCCGCCACCGGAAGGCTGCCCAGCCGGCCGAGTCTGCCCGGCTCAAATATATCGACGACGTTATCTCCGCTTCGCGTCACAAACGCCAAGTTTGCCGACGGCACCAAAGCCACACCGTGAGCATGCGGATTGCCGAGAAACTCGGCGACAGTCACCGTCGTCGACGCAGCCTGCGAGGCAAGCGGAACTTGGTAGACACTGCCGGATGACGTTCCTGCCACAAAAAGCGTATTACCTTGTATTGTCAGGTAGTCAAGAATGTTGAGGACGCCGTGACGCTGCAGCGGAATGTAGCGCTCGAACTTCAGGGTATGTGCTGCCGCAGGTGTCCCGGGATAGACGAGATATCCGAGCAGCGCCACTACACCGATACCGATGGCTACTATTACCGTAAGTGCCGCTCTACGTACTAGTGTAAATCTGCTACGCAATGGGATTCCTGCTCCGGCAAGGACAATTGCCCGGGACATGGTATACGGTATTCAAGTCGCATACATCGACATTGACGCGTAGGGTCTGCTGCCGCGGCATCCAGCCTTTGAATGCGAAGTACGTCTCATCGTGAGAGTGTGCGCCAAACAAGCATCGCCAGCCGCCGCTTGCCGTAGTGCAATCAATATGTTCTGGAAAGTCCCCGGTCCGCTGCGCCAAGTGCGTCTCAAAATGCGCAAGCCGATGCGGACAAATCCCGAGTTACCTATAAGCTGATGGATAGAAGGAGGACGCCCACGTATGAACAAGTTGGTCCAAGTCATCTACGTGAGCTCGGTGGCGCCCGACATCACCGAGCATGACACGCTCAAATTTCTCAAGCAGGCGCGCACCGCCAACAGAAAGCATGACGTCTCCGGCATGATGCTGTATATCGATGGGTGGTTTTTGCAGCTGCTCGAAGGTCACGGCGCGATGGTGGACGTGGTGTGCAGCACCATTTTTCGGGATAAGCGCGAGATGCGAATGATACTTCGCGAATTCATCGCCGAAAGAGAATTTCCCGATTGGACCATGGGTTTTGAAGCGGTCAAGCCCGCCGAGGCCTGCCGGTTGCTGGGAAAACCCCAGCTGTTCGATTCGGTTGCGACCTTTGCAGATATGGATCCCGACAGCGCTAAGAGTCTGTTGTCAATCATAGGCCGGCGCCGGTGGCAGGCGGACCGCAGCGGCATGTTTCATGCGATCCGAGCGACCGGTTCGCGGGAGTTCTAGAGTCAATTCTGCGCAGCGCCCCTGGCGATCCTCGAACGACACTCCAGCTGCTCACGGCCTGCGACCGATAGATCTTGGTCACGGTCGAGCTTCGCCTTTTTTGCCTGGAGGTGACGACACGTACGGGGCCTCCACGTTCTAGCTAATTGAATTAGGCGAAGTATGACCGGTCTCCGCGACCTGCAGCGACACCCGCTTGGTTCCGTTCGCCACCCATTGCGTTGCTTGCTCATGGAACCCGAACTTGTCATGAAACAATCGCGACCGTTCATTGGGCGGAACGATGTTGTACTCGCAGGTAATCCACGGTATTCCTTCCGACCTGGCATACCGAAAAATGTCTTCGTACAACAGCGAGCCCAGCCGCAGGCCGCGGCTTTCCGATGAAGTGACGCTGCGATCGATGTACAAGAAACGCGGATACTTGCCGGCGAACCACTCGTAGTTGTCGTTCCTGTAAGCGGCCCCATCGCGTAGCGCCAGCACAAACCCCGCAACGGTGTCCCCGACGCACGCCACCTTGTGATAACTCGAGAGCGCATCGAGGTCAGCCAACCGATCGAGGTCCATCAGGCTCGTATGCCGGACCTCCGCGAGGTTCAATGCGCAAATGATCCCGAAATCCGTCGGCACGGCGTCGCGAATGCCTAAGTTTTGCAATGAATCCTCGCGGAGCCGCGGGCCTGTTTTCACCAGACCATCAGATTATCTGGATTACGGCGTGGCTGTAGTTTTGACCTTGAACCTTAATCTTATATCTAGCCTGCAACACTGTGCGGGGGATAGCGTGGATTTCAGAATACTTTTTGATAGCAGACTAATGAGGGCTATCCTGTGTTCATCGACATTCCTGCCAAAGCCGGTGTCGATAAGGAGATTACCCCGAGGGTGACGGACAAGCAGGGCCGTCGCTGCGAAGTGCCGCACTTCTCCGAAGGAGCCGCCTCGATAGGCGAGAATCGCGGGCGTCTCAAAGGTCCCGGTCGGAGGCGTGCTAATCGACATGTCCGCGGGCGCCGAGGCGCGCGGCAACGCGCCGACGTCGACGAGGGAACGTTCAGCTTTGCTCGTGTGAACGTCAACGCAAAGTCTGCAATGGCGATAACGACCAGAACCACGAGCCCCGTAAGACCTTCCAAAGCATCCTTGTTTTCTTCATGTTTTCGGATCACTAGGCTTGTCTTTTTGACCGTCATATTTGCTCGTTCCCAATACGCGTTTCTGAAGCAATCTCTGATCGGTGAAGCTGATGGCTTTTTCTGGGCACGCCGTGACACAACGTTTCACAGCGGGGGCTAGCCGCGAGGAATCCTGAGAGGGAGAGGAGCACAGACGACGCGCTTTAAAGGGTCGGCCGAGGCTTGTTTGCCCATTGTTGGACCGATGGGCGCTGCCATTGCTGGGTCGCGTATGCGACCAGGTTCTCGGGTACGGAGTCACCATGGGCGATGAGCCGGTTCAGCATCATTGCCAGATCGGCGTCCGCTATACACCATTCGCCAAATAGGTTGCCAGTTCGACCGTCGAGCAAGGCGTCCGCGGCGGAAAACAGCTTTTCGGCCGAACCACGGGCAGCCGCGGACAACGGTGGCATTTTTGCTCCGTAAAACACGACGATCGTTGGTCGCTCATCTCTAATCGGTACGAGGTCGCTGCGAAGCCAGGCCTGTACTTGCCGCGCTCTTGCCCGACAGCGCGGGTCGGCAGGGTATAGGCGTGCGCCGGGAAAGCTTTCGTCGATGTATTCTGTGATCGCCGATGACTCGGACAGTGCAAAACCATCCTGAATTAAAGTGGGCACCCGCCGAGTGATGGATGTCGCCGCGAAAGCCGGCTCTTGATTAGCATGAGCGGCGAGGTCAATGGACTCGATTTCGAACGCCAACTTCTTTTCCAGAAGGCTGACAAATGCCGACATCGCGTACGGACTGGCGAATTGGGAATCAACGTAAAGCAGCATGTCCATTCCAAGGGGTATGCGGTCACTTTACGCTAAGCGCGACGATGTTGCAGTTTGATGCTCTATGGCGGCGTCTCGTACGCGGATTGCCAGCACCGCACACAGACCACCCACCGAGCAACAGCGAACGGCCGCATAGGATTCGACGTGCCTTGTTTCTCATACGTGCTCCTCACTAAATGATTGGTACCGCGCTCACGTCAAAACTTGGCTGAAACTGCGAGTCCGTAGGTTCTCGGAGCGTCCAACGCCCCAGCGCCTCGATTCGTAATCACTAGTGTGATCTTGCCCAAAAGCCGGTAGGCAGCCGACGAACTACCGGCTTTTGTTTGTAAACGGCACTATATGAACTGTATGGCTTCGAACTCCGTTTCCGCTGCCCGCTTGGTTCACGCCGCTTTTCGCGATCATGCGCCCGAGCTGCAACGGTCTGGTGCGGCGGCTGCGGCACACCCAGGACGCCGATGATCTGGCCCAGGAAGTCTTTGCCCGGTTGCTGCGGATCAAGGACGCTGAGCTGGTGCTCGACCCGCGCGCCTATCTGTTGGGGATTGCGGCGCACGTTGTCGGTGAATTTCTACAACGCAGGCAGCGCGAGCCGGTGATCTTCGACTCCGACATGACGGATGAATGTGCCGGTCAGACAGCCACGCATGCCTGTGCGGAACAGCTAAAGCTGCAGAATCGGCTCGATCTGGCGTTGGCGCGGCTACCGACCACCCACAAGCTGGTGCTGCTGCTCGTGAAGCGAGACGGGCTATCGTATACGGAGGCCGCCAAGTCTTCGGGTTTATCGGTGCATACCATCGAGAAGTATCTGGTCGAAGCGCGGGCCCGACTCCGCCTCATGCTGGCTCAGACTTAAATGCTATGAATCCTGGGACATCACCTCCGAATGGTCACTTGCGGTATCTGCAGGCGCAGGAGGCTTCCGCCTGGGTGCAAACATTGTCTAATCCCACCCCGGCAGACCGCACGGCGTTTGTCGCGTGGCTCAAGGACTCGCCGCGAAACGTGCAGGATTTCCTCTTGATGCTCACAATCGACAACGCGCTCGAGCATATTGACCCCAAGCGATTGTTGGAGATTCAGACCTTGTGCGCATCGATGAACCCGCAGGTCCTGTCCTTCCCGACGCAGAAGGAATCTCCGCGACGTCTCCGAGCGGGGCGTTGGTCCTGGCGGCCGCCCGCGATTGCAGCGGCGCTGGCAGTGGCCCTCGTCGGCGGCTGGACCCTGCTGGCTCAGCGGGCGCGGATTGGAAAGATCTGCGGACCGGAGCGAGCGAGCAGCGTTCCGTCGAGCTGCAGGACGGTTCGGTCATCCAACTGAATACGCGCTCGCACGCCGCCTTTCGATTTTCGACGCAGAGCCGGGAGGTTCGGCTGCTGGAGGGCGAACCCTTATTCAGGGTGCGCCACGACGCGGGTCGACCTTTTCGGGTGTATACCAATGATGCCCTCATTCAGGACGTCGGCACACAGTTCAATGTCTATAGTCGATCGGACGGCACGTTGATCTCAGTCATCGAAGGCCGCGTCAGCGTGACGTCGAAGACCCACGGTGACTTGTCCGCCCCATCGCCCAGCGCCGAAAGGGGCGGCCGTGCCGCCGCCGCGCTCGCCCAAGTTGCCAGTCTCGATGTGAGTGCCAACCACGAGGTGCACGTCAGTCACGCCGGCGCGATGTCGGTGCACACCGTAGTAGATGCCTCCGATGCGGTGGCGTGGCAGCAGCGGCGCTTGGTCTTTCGCCGGCAAACGCTCGCGAACATCGTCGAGGAATTCAATCGCTATAACCATCAACAGGTCCGAGTGGAAGGTGCCGAAGCTCTCGCGCGCGTCTACAGCGGCGTGTTCGACGCGGATGATCTCGACTCGCTCGCCCTGGTTCTGAGTCGCGAGCCCGATCTGGCGGTTGAGCGGACTGTGGACGGCTTTGTCGTCCGGTTGCGGCCCCCGAAAGCGCCATCGCGCTGAACAGCTTCGAGTGCATCGGTGTTCATTGTGTTCTAGAGTAGGAATGGTGGAGAATCCCCAATCTGACCCGCCGATCCATTATTTTTCGGGAATGGACGGCGTGCGACTTGCGTATCGCGAGGTGGGTACAGGCCGACCACTGGTTCTGATCCATGGTTATTTTTCCAATGCCACGGTGAACTGGCTGCGGTACGGTCACGCCGTCAGGATCGCGGCGTCCGGCTACCGCGTCGTGATGCCGGACTTGCGAGCCCACGGCGACAGCGCGAAACCGCACGATGCCGCCGCCTACCCGCCGGACGTGTTGGCAGATGATGCTTTCGCGCTGATATCCCACCTTGCACTCACCGACTACGATTTAGGCGGTTATTCCCTGGGTGCTCGGACGCTGATCCGACTGTTGGCCCGTGGCGCCTCTCCGGGCCGGGCCATCGTGGCGGGGATGGGCTTGCAAGGTGTGCTGCACACCGCGGAAAGGAGTGCATTTTTTCGCCGTGTCCTTTCGAATAGCGGATCGTTTCCACGGGGCTCGCCGGAGTGGATGGCGGAAGCTTTTTTGAAGACCAGCAAAGGCGATCCGAGCGCCTTGCTGCGTGTTTTAGACACTTTTGTCGATACATCGCGAGAAGCACTGGCCGAGATAAATGTGCCCATGCTGGTGGTGGCTGGTGCTGAGGACAACGACAACGGCTCGGCGGAGGAACTGGCGAAGGTGTTTCGGCATGCCGAATACGCCACGGTACCGGGCAATCACATGAGTGCAGTCACGATGCCGGCCCTCGGGGCGGCGTTTGCGGCATTCTTGGGCCTCGGATCCTAAGCCGCGAATTAATTCCCGTAGCACGCTCCGGTCAGCGTTTTTTTACCATGGGTGCCGGATGCCGCCGAGCAAAACGCTCCGGCAGAAGTTCTGCGAGCTCCGTCGGCGTGAGATTTCGCCACTGTCCCGGCGCCAATCCTTCGAGCCGGATATTCACGAAACGCACGCGAACGAGTCGGCGCACCGTGTAGTCGAGGACTTCGCACATGCGCCGGATTTGCCGATTGAGACCCTGAGTCAGAATGATTCGAAACACGTTTTTGCTGACCCTAAAGACACGGCACGGCGCCGTGACTCGATCGAGGATTTCGATGCCGCCAGCCATGGCGTTGAGGAACGCCTCGTCAATCGGCCGATCCACGGTCACGATGTATTCCTTTTCGTGACCATGCCGCGCCCGTAGCAGACCGTTGACGATATCGCCGTCGTTGGTCAACAAGAGCAGCCCCTCGGAATTTTTGTCGAGGCGGCCGATCGGAAATATTCGCTCATGGTGGGAGACGAATTCAATCACATTGTGCGGGACGCGCGGGTCGGTAGTGCATTCGACGCCGACCGGCTTGTGAAGCGCAATGTACACATGCGCCGTCTCACCGCCGACGCGGCGGCCGTCGACCCGTACTACGTCGCCCGCCTGCACCTTGGTGCCGAGCGTAGCCACGGCGCCATTGATGCTCACACGGCCGTGTTCGATCCACAAATCCGCTTCTCGCCGCGAGCACAACCCCCGTTCGCTCAAGTACTTGTTGATCCGCATGCTCGGTACCCAACGCGGGCGCGGCTATTCGGAACCGTGGCAATTGGCGCCACAGCGTCACCGCGGTTCAGGCAAACTTACATGCTTCCTCAAAGGTCAACCGGGGGTTGCGCGGATACACCGAATCCGGCAGTCCATGGCCTATCGAGCAAATGAAGTTCGATTTGATGCGCGTACCTGCGAAGAACGCTTCGTCCACCCCGGCGTTGTCGAAGCCGGACATGGGCCCGCAATCCAGGCCCAGCGCCCGAGCGGCGATGATGAGATATGCGCCTTGCAGGCTGCCATTGCGCATGGCGGTCACCTCGGCGAGTTGCGGTTGTTGAAACCTTTGTCGCAGCATTTCGCCTCTAGCGGGCGACAACTTGGGCAGCATATCCGCAAAACTCAAATCGTTGCCGATGATAACCGTCAGCGGCGCCGCCAGAATCTTTGCCCGATTCGAGTCCATGGCCAGGGAAGCCAATTTAGTTTTGCCGTCGGCGCTTCGAACCCACACAAACCGTGCCGGGCAGCAGTTGGCCGAGGTGGGGCCCCATTTCAGCAAATCGTAGATTTCGCGTATCAGCCGCTCATCGACGGGGGCATCGCTCCAACCATTGAAGGTCCGCGCAGTGCGGAACAGTTGATCGAGCGCTGCGGGTTGCACTGCACCTGCCATGGGATCTCCTAAATGTGTCATTTAAGTGTGCCGCAGTGCAACCCACACCGCAAGATGCCGGATTGAAGCGACCCTCATCTCACGGATGCCGTAAACTTAAAATCGCCCATGACCAAATTCTTCTCGCGTCTGCCCATGAGGGTGCTGTACGCGTTCTCCACCTGTCTCTACCTGCTCGCATACTACGTGGTGCGTCACCGCCACCAGGTGATTCGCGAACAGATCGACAGGGTGTTTACGTCGTTGAGCGCCGCAGAGCGGCAGCGGATCCATAAACGGTTTCTGAAGAATTTCTGCGATGTGCTGGTCGAGGTGCTGAAGTCGGGGTCCATGACGCAGGCCGACATGCGTACCCGCGTGCGGATCCTCAATCTCGAGGTGGTACTGAGCTACTTGGACGCCGGCCAGTCCGTGATGCTGTTGACATCCCATTTGTGCAATTGGGAGTGGCTGCTGCATGGGGTGACTTTGCAGTTGGGCTATCCCATGGATGCCGCCTACAAACCTCTACACGATCCATGGGCAGAGCGTTTGATGCTGCAGATACGCTGCAAATTCGGTGCGCGGCTGGTGCCGGCCAAGGAATTGCTGACGGATTTCCTAAAACGCCGTGCCATCGTGCGGGCGGTGGCGATGAACGCCGACCAGGCACCGGTCTCGACGGACAAACGCTTTTGGACCAAGTTTTTGGGTCAGGACACGGCGTTTTACGTCGGTGCCGAGCAAATCGCCCGTGCCACGCGCCTGCCCCTCGTTTATATGGTGATGCGCCGAGTTCGCCGCGGCTTTTATGAAGTCGAAGTCCAGCCGCTGTGGGATGGCCGCGAAGTGACCGAGCCGCATACCCTCACCGAGCGTTACGCGCGGGCGTGCGAAGCGGACGTGCTCAAGAGCCCTGCCGATTGGTTGTGGTCTTACCGCCGTTGGCGGTTGAAAAAACCGTTGTACGGCGCTGATTGATCGCGGATGATGGCTTCCCAATAGCCTCAACGCCGGAGTTCCCATGAAACTGGATGACAGCCGCCGCAGTGACAATGTCGAGGATGATCGCGGTTCCGGGATCGGGCGCCGTGGGGCCGGCATAGGCATCGGCACCATCGTGGTGGTGGTCATCGGGTATTTCATGGGCGTGAACCCGGCCACCTTGCTGAGTTTGTTGAACGGCGGGGATCCGCAGGCCGTCACGGCGCCGACGCCGGCCGATCCGGCCGTCTCGGCCAACGACCCACAAGTGGATTTCGTGCGCGCCATTCTCGGCGAGACCGAGGATGTCTGGGGCAGCTATTTCAAAAGCGTGGGCAAGACCTACACGCCGCCCAAACTGGTGCTGTTCAGTGGGCAAATATCTTCCGCCTGCGGTCTGGCGAGTTCCGCGTCAGGACCGTTTTATTGTCCCGGTGATCAAAAGGTGTATATCGACCTGACCTTCTATCGACAACTTTCCGCGGAATTCGGCGCTCCCGGGGATTTTGCCCGGGCCTATGTGATTGCCCACGAGGTCGGTCACCATGTGCAGAACCTATTGGGCATCACTGACAAGGCCGATGAGGCGCAGCAGCGTGCCGGCGGCGGGACCCGCGCAAATCATGTCTCGGTGCAGGTGGAGTTGCAGGCGGATTGCTTTGCCGGCGTTTGGGCCGCGCAAGCCAATAACGCGCGCAAGATTCTCGAGCCCGGAGACCTGGAACAGGGCCTGAAGGCCGCCTCATCCGTAGGCGACGACACGCTGCAGCGGCGCACGCAGGGCTCGGTGGTTCCGGATAGCTTTACCCACGGTTCCTCGGCACAACGCGTCAGTTGGTTCCGAAAAGGCTTCGATTCCGGAAAAATCGATAGCTGCGATACTTTTGGCGCGGCGCTTTAAATCGTAGCGCGAAATCGGCGCGGCGACGCGTCACCGCTCCGCGGGCAGCTTGGCCTCGCGCCACGGACCAGTGCCGCGCTACGTGACCGGGGGCGCTTGGAGTTTGCCTTGCAGATGTTTCGCGAGGTCCGCAATGGTCGGGTGATCGAACAACTCGGTCAGATCAATGAGACCTGGGAAGTCGCGATCGATGTTCTCGTGAATCTCGATCAACTTGAGAGAACTCGCGCCGATTTCAAAGAGATTGTCGTCGACGTCGATGCGCTTGCCTGGCAACGCCGTTTCGCAAATCGATTGCAGCCGTGTTTCGAGGTCTGAACCCGAGACTCGAGCCGCGTCCCCTCGAATCTCCCGCATCGCCTGAAGTTCGGCCAGCGCGGCGTCGAACTCTCCGTCTATATAGGCCTGCTCCAGCAAGTGACGCTGCACCTTGCCGCTGGTGGTTTTCGGAATGCGCTTGGTCGGTACGACGTGGGCCACTTCGAGGCCGGTATGTTCATTGATTAGGCGGCTGACCGCGGCCGCGGTCGGCAAAAACTCGGGCATGCTGCTGCGGTGGAGCACGAACACCACGAGTTCTTCGCCCTGGGTTCCCGGCCGGGCCACGCCCGCGGCGACCAGTTTGTTGAGGTCCAATCCCGGCGCTCGCTGCGCGATGTTTTCCAAATCGTAGGGATAGTAATTCTGTCCGTTGACGAAAATGATTTCCTTGCTGCGACCCGCGATGTACAGCGAACCTTCGTGCATGAACCCCAGATCGCCGGTGTCTACCCAGCCATCCACTCCCACCGCGAGCGCCGTCGCTTGCGGATCGCCGAAGTAGCCTCGAGTGACGCTCGCGCCCTTGATCAGGATATGTCCGACGTAGCCCTCGCCGAGGGCGCCGCGCGACTCGTCGGCGATTCGCACTTCGGTGTTGGGCACCGACGTTCCGACGCACATGAGTTCGAGCGCGTCGCGGCCGTCGACGGGATTCAGATCGATCGATGCGCCGACCGACAGTTTATGGCGGTTCACGCGAACCCACCGATATTCGGAACCGATCTTAGGCAGTGTGACCGCGAGCGATGCTTCGGCGAGACCGTACACCGGGTACATGGCTTGGCGCGTCAAACCGGTGTAGGCGAGGGCGCTCATGAATTCATTGCACAGGTCGACGGAAATCGGCTCGGCGCCGTTGAAAATCAGCCGTATCGAGGACAAATCGACGGCCTCGAGTTTGCGATCGCCCAATACCTTCAAAAAATGGCGATAACCGAAGTTCGGCGAACAGGTGATGGTCACGCGCTTTTTCGCGGCCACTTGCAGCCACAGCAGGGGCCGACGCACGAATAGTTCGGTGGGCATCAGATGGATGTGGACGCGATTCGCGAATTGCATCAGAAAAAATCCGATCAATCCCATGTCATGGGTCAGGGGCATCCAGCTCAAGGTGA
>JALYIW010000121.1 GCA_030775625.1 Pseudomonadota bacterium
CGCCGGCAAGGTGGACGGGGCAGCGCAGTCTGCATCGCAGGTTACCGACGTTGCGTCACAGGCCACGGGCGCTGCGTCACAGGCCACGGGCGCTGCATCACAGGCCAGCGGCATTGCATCACAGGCCAGTGGCAGCGTTAGCGATGCCGCCGCGACTACCCTGAGTAATAACAGCGCAAGCACCACAGTTTCCGGAGCAGCCAGCGGCGCAATGCAAACTGCCACGGGTGCGGCCAGTAGCAATGTCGCGGCCGACGCCACCAAATCCGTCAGCGCTGCCTCGACCACGCCCACGAAGCCCGCACCTGCCGCGACGGGGAGTTCGACCCCGGCGACAGCGACCACCCCGGCGCCGGCGGCCAAGCCGGTCAACCCCAGCAGCTCGGCGAGCCTTAAGGGAAACTCTGATCAGAGCGTAACCGCCGGCAGTCACTCGGTGGCCGCTAACGGTGGCGCCTCCTTGAATTGATGGTTGAGCACTCGGCGTACTTCACCGGCGGGGTGAAGTACGCCTCCCTACGCGCAGCGGTGGCCCTTGAGCGGAATATTAAAAGTGATGGTTGCGCCGAAAACCTCCGGCGATTGAACATCCGCGCGTACCTTGTCGAACACTAGCAAGCGGGTCCCCAATGCGAAGCTCTCCTGCACATCGTGCGTCACCATGAAAATGGTCATCTTGTGCATATTCCAGAGTTTGAGAATGAGGGCATGCATATCCGCGGTGACTCCGGGGTCGAGCGCGCCGAACGGCTCATCCAGCAGCAGGATCTTCGGCTCGCAGATGACCGATTGAGCAATGGAGAGCCGCTGCTGCATGCCGCCCGACAGTTGCGCCGGATACTTAGCCGCCGCCGCCTGCAATCCCACAGCCTCGAGCAACGGCATCGCCTTCTCCAGCGCACCCCGGCGGCGCGCGCCGAACAGCCGTCCCATGAGCGGCGATGCACGGAACTCCATTCCCAACAGTAAGTTTTCCAACACGGTCAGATGCGGGAACAAGGAATAGCGCTGGAATACGATTCCTCGATCCGGGCCCGGCTCTCTCGGCAGTTCCTCGCCATCGATGAGAAAGTGTCCGCGGCTGGGCACTTCGACGCCCAGCAGCATTTTCAAGAAGGTGGTCTTGCCGCACCCAGAAGCGCCGACGATGGTGACAAACTCATGATCGCCAATGTGCAGATTGACGTTTTCCAGCACCACCTGGCCGGCGTACTCTTTCCACAAATGCTTGACGGTTACCTGAGTCACGCCCCTGGCTCCGCCCACCCAAACGCCTTGCTGCGCCATACACGCAGCAACCAATCCATGGTGAACGCCAACAACGTGATCCAAGCCACGTACGGTAAAATCACATCCATGGCCAAATAGCGACGCACCAGGAAGATTCGGTAGCCCAGTCCCTCCGTGGAGGCGATCGCTTCTGCGGCAATGAGAAACAGCCACGCGCATCCCAAGTTCAGGCGCAGCGCATCGATCAAACGCGGCCATAACTGCGGAAGCACGACCCGAATCACCAATTGCCAGGTCGATGCGCCCAAAGTTTGTGCCTTGATGATTTGCTCATTGGGCAGTTCCGCCGTGCGCATGGCCAGATCTCGCACGATGATGGGCGTGACACCGATGACGATGAGGGTTACCTTGGCGAATTCTCCAAGCCCGACCACAATGAACAGAATTGGCAGTATCGCCAGCGGCGGGATCAACGATAAGGCCGCTACGAAGGGTGCGAGGGTCGCCCTCACATAGGGGATGATCCCGATGACCAATCCCAACAGCAAACCAATGGTGGCGCTGATCGCGAGCCCGCTCCCCAATCGCTGCAGGCTTGCCCAGGTATCGGTCCACCACAGATACTCTCCACTGCGCTCGTCCTCTTCGAATGCGAATCGATGAATCGTTGCGGCAATGGTCGCGGGTGCCGGCAACAACTTATCGCCGGGGTTTTCCAGCAATCTAGAGTGCGAGTAGAACAGGTACGCCGCCGCCACCAGAATGAAGGGCAGCATGCTCAACAGCAGCGCACCGCCCTTGCCGGGCCGCTGGTTGATGAGTCGGCGCATCGGTCGCCGGCTCACAAGGATCCGTCGATGGCCATTTTGGTATAAGTCGTATCGAAACGCATGCGCAGATTCTGTATGTCGCCGAGCGACCTGCCGCCGGGGAATTGAATGCCCACGGCATCCACCGTACCGGCACCCTGCCCCAGAATGCCATGCTCAAAGGAAAACTTGCGAACCAGATCCATCGTCTTGATGACGCCCTCGCCGCTCATGAATTCGTAGGCCTGTGCCGGCGTGGTGAACAGGCGAGTGGTCGCCAATTGGCTGGCGAAGCCATTCAGATCCGTGCCCGATGCCTTGGCCATGGCGGCCTGGGCGGCCTTGCCCGCCGCGTCGTTCTTGAACATCACGGCGAGGGTTTCATACCATGCGCCGACCAACGCCTTGCCGAGTTTCGGATTCGCCTTAAGGGTGGCGGTGTTCACCACCATGAGATCCATGATTTCGCCGGGTATCTTGCTGGAGTCGAACACCAACTGGGCATTCGGCGCCGCCAAGACTTCACTCAGCTGCGGTTTCCAGGTGACGACGGCGGTGCTCGCCGGTGATGCAAATGCCGCGACAATGTCAGCGTCGGAGGTATTGATGATCTTCAAATCCCGCTCCCGCGAACCGATGCTGGTCAAGGCGCGCACCAACAAGTAATGGGAAACCGACAGCTCGACCAAGTTCACCTTCTGACCCTTGAGGTCCTCGAGCTTCTTACCTTTGCCCTTCAGCACCACACCATCGTTGCCGTTGGAGAAATCACCAACGATCAAGGCGGTCGAATCCACCCCGCCCGCCGCAGGAATGGTCAACATATCCATATTGGTCATGGCGCAGGCGTCGAAGGTGCCGGCGGTGAATTGGTTGATCGACTCGACGTAGTCGTTGACCTGGGTGAGTTTGATTTTTATGCCGTATTTCGCAGCCCATTTTTTCAAAATTCCGCTTCGGTCCGCATAGTCCCACGGCATCCACCCCACATAGATGCTCCAGGCCACGTTGAAACTGGTCCGCTCCGCGCCGCGGCTGATTTGCGGCACGCCTAACCCGGCTACCGAGAGCAGCAGGCTCACGGCTGTCAACCATCGAAGGGTGCGCTTGGTCATCTTTAGTCATCTCCTCCTTTCAGCCGGTAGGGCGCAGAACGACCAGAGTCTGTGCTATCAGCACAGCCCGGCCTTCGGCACATCGAAGTTGCGTGACGACTCCGTCCGATGGCGCCGTCACCGGCAACTCCATCTTCATGGATTCGACCAACACCAGAGTATCGCCGGCTTTGACGCTTTGGCCGGCTGCACACACGATCTTCCAGACACTGCCCGATACGGGACTCACCACGGCTGCGTGACCATCCTTGATTTCCTCGAGTTTCTCTTCCTGGTGCACCGCCGGCATGTCCGCCGCGTATCCGCTCTGGCCGCTCGCCTGCCATCGCCGCCGCTCGGCATCGAACGCATGCTGCTGGCGAGTCTTATGCAAGCCGATGTCGCCGGCGTGCTCCAGGAGAAATCGCCGATGATCCTGCAGCCGAAACACGCCATCCGTGATCTCGAGATGCACGCGGCCGTGAAGAAAGTTCGCGCGAAAATCGCGCAGTTCCGCAGCGCTCACCGGATAGAAGCGAATCTGATCGAAGCATCGCAGCAGCCATGGTTTATCTTTTTGAAATTCGGCGGTCACACGATGCGTATTCCACATCTGACAAGTACGGCCCACGAACTGATAGCCGCCCGGCCCTTCCATGCCGTACACGCAAAGATAGGCGCCGCCGATTCCGACGGCGTTTTCCGGCGTCCAGGTGCGCGCTGGATTGTATTTGGTGGTCACCAGCCGATGCCTAGGATCGACCGGCGTGGCTACGGGGGCGCCCAAGTACACATCGCCCAGCCCGAGCACAAGATAGCTCGCCTCAAACACGATTCGTTTGACCTCAGCGACACTATCCAGCCCGTTGATGCGGCGAATGAACTCGATGTTGCTGGGGCACCAAGGAGCATCCGCCCGCACGGATTGCATGTATTTCTCGATCGCGAGCTGCGTTGCATCGTCATCCCACGACAACGGCAAACGCACGATGCGCGTTGCCACGGACATGTCCTCGATCGGCAGCAAGGAATCCTCGGCGTTGACCAGAATCCGCAGCAGCCGTTGCAGCGACAGGCGACGGCTATCGTAATGAATCTGCAGCGAACGAATTCCGGGGGTCAATTCGATTACCCCTTGCGGATCGGCCTGCCGCAGCCAGTCCATGAGCGCGTGAACGCGCAGCCGCAGATCAAGATCGAGCACCAAAGGGCCGTATTCCACCAACATGTATTTGTCGCCGGCGCGCCGATAGAGCACGGCGGGCCTAGACTGGGTGGGCGGCAGACTGGCGAGGACCGCCGCGTCGGGACCGTTGCGCCGCGCGCCGTTGCGT
>JALYIW010000122.1 GCA_030775625.1 Pseudomonadota bacterium
CCTTGTTGCTGCAATGAACCGATCGATCTGAACGCCATATAAGTTGGAGCTTGACGGTTAGCTGTAGCAGCTTGCATTTAAAACCGGCCGGGCTCGAGCCGCGTTCCATAGTCAAGGCTCGAGGTACATTTCTCAATCGAAAAAAGCGACTAGACGCCTGTCACAATTAAAGAATGCCGACAGTACCGTAGAGTCCGACGGGATCCGTCGGATTCTCTGCAGTCTTGCCGGTCCGCCGTTTCTTGAGTCGACCAATTCAACCTCTCCCGGTTAGGAGGCGCGCGCCGCGGCTGGTGACCGCCGAGTCACTGCCGGTGCCAATATATTTTAGCTCCCTCTCCGCGAAGTGCGAGCGGTCCGAGCGTCCGTTCGAGATTGACCCGTGCGTCGGATAGCACATCATCATAAGTGCGGATTCTGAGCCTCGGAATCGTCGCTTCAAGCGTCCGTATGGCCGACCGATTGGCTTCGGTGACGTCCTTTGAACGACCGATTACTACGAGAAGCCGCGGACTTACTGAGATTCCCACCAGACCATGATCTTTCTCGAGCCGCACCCGATTGTCTGAAATGAAAGTCAACCACTCACGAATCTGGTTGATGGGCGTTTGCAGTTCTTGTCGTGGATGACCATTCTTGCGGAACAACGGTTTATGGGGCGCCTCGATTTCGATCAATAGGTAGTCATTGTATGCCTCGCGAAACACGAAATCGCTGGTGCGATTTCCAAATCGGAATTTCGACCACATGTGCTCATGCACCGGCGACAGAATTTCGGGGTGCGCTTTGATAAACTGATGCACCGGCTCTTCGGGGCCAGCCAGCAACGCTTCGAATTCATCTAATACGCGCGCGCGCCTTTCGCGCTCGGTGGTGCGGCCGTCAATCTTCGTCAGCTCCGCTTCTCTGACGAAGCTTTGCGATACGGCGTTCTGCAAATCAATCTCAGCCCACAGGGATGCGAAAGCGGGATTCCAATGCTCCTCCGGCAGTAGAGGGAACACTTCGAAGGCCTCCCAGCCCGTCGGCAACGGCATTGGACTATCTGTCAAAAAGTAGTCGGGAGGCGGCGCTACCGATTTTGGCGGCAGCGAGATTGGTGCGGTCATGCCGTGCAAATTGATGCGAAAGTCTGCTGTGATAGACACCAGTCGTGGAGGGGGCGCAGGAGGACCCGCGATCACAAAAGTCGCTGGAAGTTGCTGGCCGAATATGGCCGGATGAAATCCCTCTTGGTGGACAATGCTTCCGTTTGCGTCACAGACGCGCAATTCGAAGCCGGGCCCCAGAAACTCAGCCATATAGGAAGAACTGTCAACGGGAAAATGAACGAAGTGACAAGACCAGAGAGGGGCAGCAATCAATAGCGGTTGATCCGATGTGACCATGCGTATTTTGGGTTCACCTTCATCAGAGTGCCTGTCATACCGAACGATCATTCCATCCAGGCAGGAAATCATCCAAATGTCGCACGGTACGCGCCACTGAGGCGGGATTCGATCGCGCGTGGCGGCAAATTTACCAGTCACCAACGCCTCTACCGCCTTGCGATATGCTCGCAGGCACCGCCCTACTGCCCGGGCCAGCGGGGTCGTTGTGGGGGCACCTACTACTTCCGCCTCATCAACAATCTGCAGCGGTTGTCCGGGGTTACCAATCAACCGCCCAGTCTTAAAGGTCGGCTTGATTTCCTCATCCTCCTTCAAGAGGCCCCCAGCGTTCGGAGGCGAACCGCACAGTCATGTGGACCGACTGCGTGTGATTCTCGACGAGCCGCAATTTCAGCTACTAAGCCGGTCAAGGAAGCAGAAACTAGTTGGCGCATGTAAATTGCGGGCGCGCCATGTTTAGTGCAGGAGGCAATTCGCGCGAATATTGGGAACATCCGCCCCGAGTCATTCCAGTCAAGGGACTCCAAAGGATAGCTACAAGCATAGTTACTTCACCCGCCCCTGCGCTTTCGCCGTCCGTGCCATGCCGCCCAATCCCGCCTGAATTTCTTCCCCGTACCGCATCGGCATGGTGTGAATTTCCGATTTAGGACATCATTGGCTGCCAACAGGACACGATCTGCTGATATCCATAATGGATCGACGTTCAGGAATTGGCGTAAATCGCACTGCACATGGGAGATTGGACATCAACTGCTGAAGGATTGGTCAGAAAATACTGAAATCGACAGCGACCTACCGTTATTGGTTGCAACGACGATCACGATCTACGCTCGGGTTTGCCAGAGCGGCATGCCGCGCCAATCTGCACGAAAGCCCATAGCTGCAAGATCGATGGTCGGGTACTCCTCAAACAATTTTAGTAGTTGCGTGCGCCAAGTCGACTCGGTGCTTATACTCGATAACATAAACGCAAGCATCGTCAAGGTGTTGTAAAAGCGACGTGGCATGTTCGGATTGAAGGAGGCTCCGAGCGAAATTGGACGTCGCGGAAGTTTCATGGTTATAGTCATTTCTCGGTTCCACAATCGGCTATGGTGCGCACACACGTTCCGGACGTAAGTTAAATGGTGCGCAAACGAAACCAAGACCTGCTCATCCACGCCATAAGGTTCTGCGATGTCACGGCGATCGTTTCCCTGTGCAAGGTTTTCATACCAAATAGAAAGTTGGCCAAATGATACTACTTCGCAGCTTACCCATATTGGGGGTAGCTTGTGATCGGGATAGCGCTCGCGGTGATGCGAAACGAATGTCTCATGGCTTCGGCCCAACTCCGCTTTGAGGTTGTTTAAACATTTGTTGTGTCTATCGACATCGCGGAAAAGAGATTGATCTTCGTGAGCGTGTGCTCCGTATCGCACTGCCAGCTTGTGCGCCCAGCCGGTTCTTAGCGACACCTCTACCCGTTCAATGGCATCCATGACCAGCAAGCGTAGTTTTCTGTCAAAACTATACAAATCGAGAATGTCATCGAAGTTTGTCCCGGGACGGAACGCATGATCCCCTTCATTCGCACAGGCGATTTCGTCGGGAAGCCAGTAGGCCCGCAATCGGTAATAGTTGATATGCTGCAAATGATGCAGGGCACGCGGACGGTCTTTAACAATCATGCCGCGTCGAACGAGCAAATCGACTTGCTGATCGAGGGTCATTGCGGGCTTAGGGAATTTCAAGAAGAAACTCCAGGCAATAAAAAACCCGCCCTGGTGCGCTTCCGAGGAGAGGCGTGACGGGTGTTGTTGCTCGCCATTATAGCGAAGTCCACCGACGGCTCAAAGACAAAAGTTATAACTTCCTAACCTATTGATTCATTTGTATAAATCCACCCGCCGGGATAGTCTGGCTGCCAGCCGAATGACCCCGTCAACGATATCCACTGATGCGCAAACAATTCCAAACAGGGGGTTTATGCAGAACCTTTGAACTGCCGATGAAGGCTTTTCGCGCGCCTGCCCATCAGGCTCTCCATCTCGCTTAATGTCATTTCCGTAATCTGCGTGGCCGTCAAGATACCAGCTCGCCAGAAACTCAAAATCTCGCCACGGGAAAGCACGACTTGCAGCCTCGTCAACACCAGGGCCGCGGTGGGAATCCCAAGGTCCAAACGCCTCAACAGATCGGTGATTGAGTCCTGCGGGTGGCTACTCCCTAACACGATCGCAGAAATCCGAAGCATCGCTTCGAAAAGAAAACGGGTGCCGTCTGCAAAGCCGCGGATGTCCCCGTGGCCAAGCGGATTAAATGCGCCGCTCGAATACCGTTCCTCGATGTCGCTGCTGGAAACGCCTTCGATCCAATGGGCGACGATGAGCGCACGCTTGCAACGCGCGTAGTACTCCCGGTCGCTTCGGGCGCGGTGACGAAGCATTCGAGCCACGTGCGAACCCCACTTTGTTGCGACCTCCTCCTGATGCCCAGCCTCGCCATGTTTTGACTGAGGTGTGTAATCTTCATCGCGTTCCGGCAATGCTTCCACCATCGCCAACAAGGTCTCGAGCGTCGCTAGTTCCGGCGTTAGCAGTCTTATCAACTCTACCGCCTGCAAGGCAGAGTTCAAAGAGAGCGGCGACTCTCCGCAAACCCGGCCAAGCATACTCAGGCTCAACTGTTCACCCCGCGCCTCGATAAGACCGTCTGTCTGCATTCGGTCCAGCAGCTGAGTCAATCGAACAATCATGCCGTTGCGCCACGAAGGATCTCGCAATATCGCCAGGTAGCCGCCATAAGTGTTTGCAACCAAGTCGATGACTGCGTCCCGTCGGATCTCGTTCACTTGCGCTAAAAGCCGCACCACCCAAGTGCCGGGATCCTGAGCGTCGAACGACGACCTGATCGGCTCCGGTTGACCCTGTACATAGCGTCGAAACAGCGTCTCCCGTTCAAAGGACGTGGCTGCGAGCACAACGGCTTTGCCTTGCGTTTCAAACCCGAGGCGTCCCGCCCGACCCGCCATGTTCTTGTATTGGGCGACCGTATAAGGCTGCGGTCCGGCGGCGGTGGGAAACGACGTCTCTACGATAACAACCGTCGATGCCGGCGTGTTCACGCCCGCCGCCACCGTGCTCGTGGCCACGAGCACATACACGCCACCACCCGGATCGCGAAATCCGCGCTCAACCGCAACACGCTCGTCACGATTGAGATCACCATTGTGAAACGCGATGCCGCCCGCCAGTGATCGTCTTAGCCGATTTGACATCGTCGAGAGATCGCTTTGAGGCAAAGCGTCGATTATCGCCTGTGCTGGAGGAAGTCGAAGTTCACGCGCGAGATATTCCGCACAACCCGCTGCGCGGCCTCTCGCATTACGAAAGACGATCACTTTCTCACCTTGACCCACAAGCTGACGCACCAAGGGCACCAGAATATCTTGCGATGATTGTTCTCTGCCCCGTTGCTGTATTGCCGCCCCGTCGAGCAGTCGTGCGTCCTCCACTTCACCGGCTGGACGTGCGAACCGCCAAGCACCGCTGCGATCGAGGACGCCCTCCGTGAGCGGCACGGGTCTATCCGTGGTCTTCAAAAGACCGCTGCCGAGCCATCGTTCGAAACTATTCGTATCGCCGATGACTGCACTCAATGTCAGCAACTGCGGCGCGATGCCTCGTTTTCTCGCGCTAATTAGGTTCGTTAGAAGCAACTCGACCACGATACCGCGGCTTGGATCTGTAATGAATTGCGCTTCGTCAAGTACAACGAGGCCCATCTGATTCAGAATATAAGGAGCAGACACCGCAAGGCTCAAAAACTTTTCATAGGTAAAAAACGCGATATCGAATTTACCTCGTAACACATCGCCGACTTGGTCTTGCCAATCACCACTGCATCGCACGACGCGCAGGTTCAACCGCTGACCATACACTTCGGCAAAGTCTTCGTATTTCTCGTTTACGAGCGCTTTGTAGGGAAGCAAGAAGACGGCTTTTTTGCCTTCTGAGATTGCTCTTAAGGCGGCCATTTCACCGACAAACGTTTTACCAGCGCTGGTAGGGGCGACGACGAGTAACGATTTGCCGTCGAGCACCCCATAATTATTGACCGAAGCGATCTGTAGAGCATTCAAGCCTAGCGGAAAGCGAGCACGCCAAACCTCAAGAACGTCTTCGGAAATGTTGTAGGTAGTAAGATCTGAGAAATCGCCCGTTGTCGTGGCCGATGACAGTTCCGGAAACATTTTCACGTAGTGCTCGCCGCGTCGCCCCGCGGGGATACTAAACTCACCCTCGACATGGCCGAACATGACCGGCGTCTGCTCGTAGCCAAATCGATTAGCTTCGGCGCGAACCAATTTCACCACGGTGTCGACGAGTCCAATGACACTCACGGGTTCGTCGCCGCTCAGCAAGCAGTCAATGATGGCCTTTGTGAACAAGCCATGACGACTCTGCGGATCTTCCAGTGCGGGCTGGTGGGGAGCTGATGCAGCAAATAGGATGCGTCCCAAGCCCGCCACGTCCTGAAGCGGCAGGCCGTCGCTGCGCTCGGCGAGGCCGAGATCGAGAACTCTCGCCGGTGCGCCGCCGCTGAAACAGCAGTCGAGCAGAAGTAGCACTGTCCGGGCACGAGTGGCGCGGAATCGATTGGCGAGCTCTCCCATGTCCAACGTGCTACCAAGCAAACTGTCTGCGCGGGTATCGGTCAACACAAGGCGGTGGTCACGCGTACCATGACCTGCAAAACTGAGCAACACGATATCGTCGCTTGTGGCAGCGCCGAGAGTGGCGTTAAGCGTGGCGATCACCCTGGTGAGAGTAGCCAACTCATTCGTGATCAGTGGTGCATCCAGGCCTCGAATAGAATCGGATAACACCGCCCACAAGGCGGACGCATCGCGTGCGGCTCCATTGAGGTCCCGGATTTGAGGATCACGGTGCTTGTCAACCCCGATGAATGCAGCGCGGATCACGACCAATCCTGTTCGCACTTGTGGGAAATACTCGTGCAACCGGTATTCGCAGCACTTTCAGCGGTCCCGGACCTGTTCATCTCGCTCGCCCCTGCGCTTTTGCCGTTCGCGCCATACCGCCGAGCCCCGCCTGAATCTCTTCCCCATAGCGCATCGGCATCGCGGTCGTTTTCCAGCGACCGGCCTGCATCACGGACGCTAAATCGATGTTCAGCGCCAGCATGTCCTGCGTCGCCCCGACCCGGATCGAGTGCCCGCTGACGTCTTTTGCTTCAATTGGCGCCATTCCCACAAACTTCGCCACCCGCTTGAACGTTTGTGCGATAGCATCCACCTGTAATCGCTCCCCGATGCGCCCCCGCCCGATGAGCCGACGAAACACCGCTCCTCGTTTAATGCCCGACGTCCGCAGCCATGCTTTGAGGTAGAGCACCGTATCCGGCGATAAGTACGCAACGCTACCCTCCCCCGCCTGATCCGTCTTCGAGCGACGAATCAACACCCGGCCGCTCCCGTCATCCAAAAAACTAAAATCCTCGACATCGAGCGCTACCAGCTCGCTGCGCCGCGCCATCGTGTCGTACCCCACGCACAGCAGTGCGCGCTCCCGGTCCGCCCGAATCCCCGCCCCCGCGCTGATCAAAAATCGTTTCACGTGGTGCCACCCCAATGCTTTCGCTTGCCGCTGACGCGCCGGCGATTTATTGTAGAGACCCTTGAGGGCGAGCTTGACGTCCTCATCGGTGTTGGGGTTGATTAATTTGGCGGCGCGATGGGCACACGCAATCGTCGCCAGATACCGGCGGACGGTGGCGGGTTTTTTACCGGCCTCGGCACACGCCTCGATGTAGGCGGCGACGGTCGACGGTAACGCCGGCAGCGGCAACAGGTCACGAGACCGGCAGAAGGCAACAAATGAAACCCAGTCGAAGCGCCAGGCACGCAAGGTCGCTTCGGGGTACACGCGCCGGGCCTTGCGCCACCAGGCGCGGACTTTTTCTGCCGCTGTAGGCAGAGTCGAGGCGGTGACCACCGCGAGCGCCTTCGGCGCCGATTTAACCAGCTGATTCTCAATTTCCACAAAATCATTCTATCGCATAACGTCGGATAACTTCAATTATCGTCACTCTTATACAGACTATTATCAATCAGTACCCGCTAGTATAATCATGTCGATGGACGACCCCTCTTCCGGCCCTGACTACGGCACGACCCGCAACCGCCGGCCCTC